>JALZUO010000057.1 GCA_023301565.1 Oligoflexales bacterium | reverse complement strand
AGGGCTTACCCTATGAATAAGCGACCCTTTGAAATTTACTTGATCTTGGTTTGTGCCGGACTATTGTCGTTTGTCACTACCGATTCTGCCGGCATGGCTGCCGGTTCATCCATGGACGAAACCCGCGTTGCACTGACGGACAGAGGAGCAATTGCAATGCGGACTGAGAGCCACAATATGAATTTCCCACGCATCGCAAACACGCCCGACCGTCCCCTACAACCAAAGCTCGCCAGCGAGCTCAGAATACGAGACCTGTACGAACTTGCAATGTTGCCGCAATTAGTCAGGCTCAAACGAGCTAAGGCAACGCTGTCGGATTACCGAACCAGCGTCAAGAAATGGGAGGAATTTTGGCAGTCTGGGGGGAGGCGTGAACCGGATGTTATATCCGGTACTCAGCAAACCTTCGGATTTGAGCCCGCCGCGTCTGCGGTGACTCGGCAGGACCTGAGAGCGTTTGCGGATTGGTATCACGGCGGCGGCGAAGGTTCTGCCGCAGTGACGGTCAATCGTCGGGTGGGCTTGTTGGTGGCTATCCTGGACACGGCGTCCGATGAGGATGACTTGGATTTTGCGTCAACGTGCAAGGCTCCGAAGCGACTGCCTGCGACGGTGGCCAAAGCTAAGGTCGTTCTGTCGATCGACCATGTGAATGCGATTTACCAGGCGTGCGATGTTGCCGATTGGCCGATCTACAAAAATGACCGATCGCCGTTGGATGCGTTACCGGCCGATTACTGGCGAGCGTTGGTGGTGATGCTGTTCAATTACGGTGCTCGGTTGCAGGACTTTGCCGCGTACGACACCGCCCGATCGCCGCTCCGCTGGCGCGGTGACGACTCGGGCGTGAGCTTCGATGCGGAGAGCCCGGCCAGTGACGCGACCAGCCCGCATGGTTGGTTGTGGTTCGTGCCGACTAAAACTCAGGCGACCAAGGGCCAGCCGTTGGTGCTGCCAATGCCGTTGGTTGTGAGGCAGCACTTGGAGCAAATCCGAGGCGATGGCGAGGGGCTGGTTTTTCCGTTCCCGTGCAATCGCAATTTGTTTGCCGAGACCAGGCGAAAGATTTTTGCGGCGGCTGGTGTGTCGCCCAAGGTGGCGATCGCCAAGCGTGATTATTACTTGCCGAGTGACTTTCGTAAGACGTGCTTGACGTTCCACCAGCGTGCTTGCCGAGGCATCGGGCCGTTTGTGACTGGCCATGCTGACCAGGCTCGTGACCGCGTGTTGATCGCCGATCGACATTACGACAACGCCGAGTACGCGTTGGCTGATCATTTCAAAACGTTTGAGCAACCGAGCTCGTTTGGGGGTAACTGTGGATAGCTTGGAAGAAGCGATCGAAGATGCGGCCCGGCGGCTTCCCGTTGGCTGGCAAATCGATTTGGTGGTTGAGTTCGGATCCGCGGTGGTGACGCTAGACGGTCCGGATGGTTCTTCGCACACAGATTTTCCGCGTGAGTCCCTGGTGGATGAGATCAGCGAAGCGGTGGACCATGCCCTCGCGATGGAAACCCTCGAAGAGTAAATCTAATAATTGGAAGGAACCAAGATGCAGACTAACAACAATGCAGAATATGAAGTGATGGTCGCGATGCCGTACAGCAATGTGCTTTGCGGGATCATAATTTGGTCGATCGTCGTATTGCTCAGCGGCTTTTTCATGGGGCGTTGCTGCCGGCCAGCCCCGCGGCAGACTGAGCGAGTCGAATTCGACCAGTGCTTTGCGACTGAGACCAAGCGAGTCGTCGAGCCCGTGTTTCGCGTCCCCGCCGATCGTGCTCCAACGCTGGAGGCCGGCCAGTGAATATCGAAAAGGCGAAAGAGCTGATCGAAAAACTGATCACGCGAACAGAGGCCAGAGGCGCCACGCCATCCGAAGCTATCCAGGCCGCGGAGCTGGCCGAGAAGATCGCCAAGCGGTACGGGCTTGATGTTCCTGTCGGCGACCAGGTAGATCAGGTGCGATCGCTGACGATGACCAGCGTTCCGCACTGGGCAAAGATCCTGCTTTGGGCTGTGCAAACTCGGTTTGACGTCGCCATCTGCCACACTAAGTGCAAGCCGTGGATTGTGCAGTTTGAAGGCCCAGAGCACCGCACAAAAGTTGCCCTTTGGCTGTTTAATGCTATCCGCAAAGACCTGGACAAGCAGAGCTACATTGCTGGCCGATCCAGTGGGAAAAAGGCCGGCAAGCTCTTGCGATTCCGGAATCAATTTCGGTTGGCAGCTGCTCGCAAAGTCGCTCGCCGGCTTAATCCAATCGTGCTTTCGCCAGAGCGTATCGCTGAACTTAAAAAGCAGTTTGAGGCGACGGCAAAAAAGAGCACGCGTAAGCCCCGACGGTTAACGAAGGCTGAGATTGATCGGATTGAAAGCGATCATCTGGCGAGCCAGTACGGCCGTTTTGCTGGCGATAATATCAAGCTGGATACCAACGTGTTGCCTGGGCAGGATCAATTAGCAATCGAACAACAAGGTTCATTTGCGAAAGCCGAGGCCGGACAGTGAACGCTGAATCAGAATGCAAGTGCGGCCACGTGCCAGCCTTGCATCCAAACCGAGATTGTGAACGGTGTTGCCTGGTGTGGTTTGCTCACACGACCACGCAGATGCGAGCGGCTCAGTCTCAGTTTTTCAAGTCTCGTAAAGGCTCGGATCTCGAAAAGGCCAGGCGGCTTGAAGCCATCGTCGATCACGCAATCACTCGATTGTCAAACGTACCAACCCAAAGCGAACTTTTTTAGTTGAGTAGTCCAGGACTGCAGGCGCGAAGATAAGAGCAGCAACCGGCCACTGGCCTATGAATCCTCTTCGCCTCAACTTCCATTTTTGAAAGATAAAACCATGACAATGACC
>JALZUO010000056.1 GCA_023301565.1 Oligoflexales bacterium | reverse complement strand
CGATTGCCTCTTAGGGAATCGGATATATGTTAGATAAGCGCTCAATATAGGAGAGCAGGCATGGCCAAGCGCAAACCGAAGCAAAACCAAGTAGCGAGATACATCGCAATGGTGATGGGGTGTTTACTCCTTTTTCTTCTTTTGCAGACCTTAGGGACTCCACCAAAGGACACAAAGCAGATTTCTTACTCTGAGTTTATAGAAGCCACAAAGCTTCCAGAGGAGAATCAAAAGCGTGTGATGGAAGTAACCATCCACGAACGCGGACTGTACGAAGGTAAGTTTCTCAATAAAAAAGAGTTTAAGACTCAAGGTCCGATTGAAGGTAATCCTGAGCTAGGCGAAAAACTTGCAAAGCAAAACATTAAAGTTGTGCACAGTGAGCCTGATACGCGTGGATTTTGGGAATCATTGTTGATTCAAAGTCTACCTATTTTACTATTATTGTTTGTAGTCTTTTTCTTTATGCGTCAGCTGCAGGTCGGCGGCGGTAAAGCCATGTCCTTCGGTAAGAGTCGGGCTCGGTTGCATGAGTCAGACAAAAAAGTAACGTTTAAAGATGTTGCCGGAATTGAAGAGGCCAAAGAAGAAGTTCAAGAAATCATTGATTTTCTAAAGGATCCTAAAAAATTTACAAAGCTTGGCGCGCGTATCCCAAAAGGCGTTTTGCTTATGGGGCCTCCGGGGACTGGTAAAACCATTTTAGCCAAAGCCATAGCTGGCGAGGCAGGTGTGCCTTTTTATACGATCAGTGGTTCGGACTTTGTGGAAATGTTTGTAGGTGTTGGTGCTAGTAGGGTTCGTGACTTGTTCGAGCAGGCTAAAAAGAGCTCCCCTTGCATCATCTTTATCGATGAGATTGACGCGGTAGGTAGGCATCGAGGTGCGGGTCTTGGCGGAGGGCACGACGAACGCGAACAAACCCTTAACCAGCTTCTTGTAGAGATGGACGGCTTTGAAGCAAACGAAGGCGTTATCTTGATTGCTGCAACTAACAGGCCTGATGTTTTAGACCCTGCTCTTTTAAGGCCCGGAAGGTTTGACCGTAGGGTAACTGTGCCGCGCCCTGATATGCGAGGCCGTGCTGGTATTCTTGGTGTGCACACACGCAAGAAACCAATTGAAAAAGGTGTTGATCTTACAAAGATAGCAAAGGGCACGCCTGGGTTTTCTGGTGCGGATTTAGAAAACCTTGTAAATGAAGCTGCGCTTATTGCCGCTCGCTCAAATGTTGAAACCATAAGTGAACAACACTTAGAGTTAGCAAAAGACAAAGTTTTGATGGGACCAGAGCGCCGAAGCATGGTTATGAGCGAAACAGAAAAGCTAAATACCGCTTACCATGAAGCTGGCCACTGCATCGTAGCCAAAAAAGTACCGGGTGCAGATCCAGTTCATAAAATCACTATCATCCCTCGCGGGCAAGCGCTGGGCGTAACCATACTGCTTCCAAACGAAGACAAGCTGACTCTATCTAAAGAGAATGCCGAAGGTGTGATTCAGTTTGCCATGGGTGGCAAAGCTGCCGAAGCGGTTGTCTTTGGAAGGCAAACAACTGGGGCTGGAGATGATCTAAAAAAAGCCACAGGTATCGCGCGAAAAATGGTTTGCAACTGGGGAATGAGTGAAAAGGTTGGCCCTATCTCACTTAGCAAAGAAGGCGGTGAAGTATTTTTAGGCCGTGAAATGTCACAGTCTCGCCCTTACTCTGAAAAGGTAGCAGAGATGATTGACGAAGAAGTGCGAGATATTCTAACTCGCAGCTACAAAAGAGCTGAAGAAATTCTGCAAGAAAACAGAGATATCTTAGACAACATGGCTCGAGCATTGGTTGTAAGCGAATCTTTGAACTCAAAAGAAATCAACCGTCTGATGACAGGCGAAGTTCTAACAACCAAAGTTGAGTTTGATGCACACATGAAAGCTGCTGAAGAAAAAATGAAGGAGCCAGAAGAGGCTCAGACATTGGATGTGGCAGCTCGCAAAGACTCTAAAGAAGACTCCAGCGACGACGTAGCGGCAGCATCAAACTTGGGTGAGCCTGTTCCGCAGGGTACTTAAAATAAAGTGTAGATAAAAGCGAAGATAACTGAACGCAAACAAACCGAAAAGTAAGGTTGTAACAAAAAGAAAAGGGGGATTGGTCGTGAAAGTGATGGGCATCATCAACTGCACACCTGACTCTTTTTCTGATGGTGGCCAGTGTTTAGACCCTGCTAAAGGGTTGCAGCAAGCCGCCGAGTTTTTTGCAGCTGGTGTTTCTTTTGTTGATATTGGTGGACAGTCTACACGCCCCGGTGCCGTGCCTGTTTCTGCAGACGAAGAGTGGGAACGGATTCTTCCTTTGCTAGTTTTGCTGGACGAAAAGTTTGGCCGAGCTGCGATGCGCAAGGTGAGCGTTGATAGCTTTTACCCTGAAGTCTGGGTTAGGGCTGTGCAAAGCTTTGGTGTTGGCATGATTAATAGCGTGGTCGGTGCGAAAAGCAGTCAACGTAGAGACTTAGAAACTATTTTCAAGATAGACAAGGATCTATCGTTTGTTGCAATGCATATGCACGGCTCTCCAGTGGACATGCAAGATGTTCCGTTCGATGATTTTGCAGCTACCCTAGAAGAGTTAGGCTCGTATAAGCAAAACCTAGAGCAAGCCGGCTGTAAAAAAGAAAACATATGGTTAGATCCGGGGATTGGTTTTGGTAAAACTGATCGGCTGAACTTTTGTTTGATCAGCGAGGCTTCGGAGCTGGCTAGCCATAGTAACGTTCTTTATGGAGTTAGTAGGAAATCTTTTATTGGTCGCTGGCTGGGTATAGAAAAGCCCCAGGACCGAGATCATGCAAGTAAAGGCCTAGAGCTTGGTTTGGCCGCTGCCGGGGTCGGGATGGTTAGAACTCATGCGCCGCAGGCTTTATGCGCAGCAGGGGGCTTTGTTTTATGACCGATATTTTATTTAATTTTGGCATTTGGTCTCTTCTCGACGTTTTGCTTTTGGCGTTTATCATCTATCAGATTTTACTGCTTATGAGTGGTACTAGAGCAGCGCAGATGCTTTTTGGGATCGGTGTGCTTGGGCTGCTTTTTGTGATCTCAGCTATTTTCCCTTTGAACGCTGTTCACTGGACGATGAATAAATTTTATTCATCTTTTATCATCATCATGATTATTTTGTTTCAAGACGATATTAGGCATGTGCTTAGTAGGCTTGGTAAGCGCCCTTTTGTTCCCGGCGGTGAGTATGGTTCCAGTGCTGCGGCAATCGACGAGCTATCTAGAGCTGCAAAGTCTCTTTCAGAGCGAAGAATAGGCGCACTCATTGTCGTGGAGCAAAATATCAACCTAGATAGATACGTCGAGGTTGGTATCGAAGTCGATGCGACGATTAAAAAAGAAATTTTGGTTTCGTTTTTTCAGACAGCCTCTCCTGTCCACGACGGTGCTGTAGTGATGCGTGGAGGCCGGATTGCCGCAGCAGGGGTTTTCTTGCCGCTTTCTAAAGACGAAGGCTTAGACCCTAACCTAGGTACCCGGCATAGAGCTGCTATTGGTATGAGCCAAGAAACAGATGCCGTAATCATCGTGATCTCAGAAGAGCACGGTGGGATTACTATTGTAAAAGACGGAGCTTTGTCTAGAAGGCTTGATGGTAAAGGGCTGCGGGCTGAGCTACAGGAGATTTTGCTAACTGAAAAAGAGTACCAAGTTGCCCAACAAGGCAACCAAGTGTTGGAGCAAAACCCGTTTTTCGACAAAATAAAAGACATCTTGAAGGCGGACCATGGAGATGGCTAACCAGTTTTATGAAATGATGCAGCGCAATTGGCAGTTAAAAATTGTTAGTCTGGCTTTGGCTATTTTTGCTTGGTATTTTGTTATGGGCGAAGAGCGCGTAGAGATAAGCGCTCCGGTAGAGGTGGGGATAGAGATCCCAGGCGACTTTGTTGTCGAAAATGGACATACCCAAACCAAGTATGCGACCTTAAGAGGGCCTAGGGTTTATCTAGGAAGCCTGATCAGGAAAAAAAAGCTACACGCAAAAATCCGAACAAACTCACCTAAGCTTGGAAGAAACCGCTACCAGCTTGGCAGGTCTGATTTGGTTGAGGTGATAGACCCCAGGGTGGTGATTGATATTCTTGATCCACTTATAGATTTTGATGTGCAAAAAAGGGCTCGTAAAATTGTGCCGATCATCGAACGGCTTTCGGGGGTCGTCAAAGATGGTTATGTTTTAGAAAAAATCGTTTGGAATCCGTCGCGAGTAGAAGTCTCTGGGACTAAAGATGCCGTAGATCCTATCAAAGAGTTGGAGCCAGCAGCCATTGATTTAGCTGGCAAAGACCGCAACTTTCAGCTTTGGGTTGATGTAAAAGCTCCGAGCGGATCTAGCGTGATGGTCAAGCCAAAGCGCGTTAAAGTGAGCGCTGTCGTTGGCGAGATGCTTCACCGAAAGACCTTTAACGGGCTTAAGGTTTTGATGGAAAACTGCCCCAAGGGAACACGGGTTAAGCCAAGCGCCGTATCTGTGGAGGTTGAAGGGGTTACCTCGGCCGTAGAAAAGCTCGATCAAAAAGAAATTAAAGTGTTTGCTAACTGCGAAGGAAAAACAGATGGCAGCTTTGAAAAACGCATTGAGGTAAAGATTGACGGCTTTAAAGGTTCCCGGGTCCGGCCAGAGTTTGGCGTGTTGATTTTAGGCGAATAGAGTCGGTTTTCTAAAAAGCCCACCTTGTTTAAAAAAAGGAGACCCAGCTTTGGGCGAAAATAAAATAAAAAAAACTAGAACACTTTTTGGAACAGATGGTATCCGCGGGAAGGCGGGTTCTTATCCTATTACGCCTGATTTTGCGATGAAGATTGGCAAAGCCATAGGTGTGTATTTTAAAAAACACTCTCCAAACCCAAGGATTTTAATCGGTAAAGATACGCGAATCAGTGGCTATATGTTAGAGCAAGCAATAACCTCTGGGATATGCTCTGTTGGCGTAGATGTGCTGCAGCTAGGGCCTCTCCCGACCCCAGGAATCGCTTATCTGACAAGGGGTATGCGGGCATGTGCTGGGATAGTTATTTCTGCCTCGCACAACCCTTATCATGACAACGGGATCAAGATTTTCGATTACCAAGGAAAAAAACTTGGTGACGACGTCGAGGTGGAGATCGAATCACTTATTCTTGAAAATGACCTCGAACAATATCACGTGCAAGGCAAAGCTATTGGTAGAGCAAAACGGGTAGACGATGCAGTAGGTCAGTATGCTGTTTTTCTAAAAGAGCAGTTTCCTAGAGAATACACTCTCGAGGGTTTTCGAATTGTACTAGATTGTGCAAACGGAGCTGGCTACAAGGTTGCACCTAAAGTCTTTTCTGAGCTAGGTGCTGAAATACTTTGTGAAGGCATTGAGCCAAACGGATTTAATATCAACGATGAGTGCGGAGCGCTTTACCCAAAAAACCTAGGTGAAAAAGTGAAGCTCTATAAAGCTGATATTGGTATTGCTCTAGATGGAGACGCGGACCGGTTGATGGTTTGTGATGACAAAGGTGTGTTGTTTGACGGAGATGATTATTTAGCCGTCGTCGCTCGGTACTTGATTGAAAAGAAAAGACTAAAAAAGAATACAGTGGTTTCTACTGTCATGAGCAATCTTGGGCTAACCCAGTCTCTTGCTGAGGTCGGTGGCAAGGTGTTGCATACAAAAGTAGGTGACCGCTATGTGACAGAAGCGATGCGGGCAGGAGAGTTTGTCTTAGGCGGCGAACCGTCTGGGCATATTATTTTTTCTGAGATATCTACTGCAGGAGACGGCATCTTGTCAGCGCTGATGCTTTTATCTGTGATGTGTGACAAGAAGCAGCCCGTATCAAAACTACGTGAAGTCATTCAAAAAATGCCTCAGGTCACCTCTTCTGTGAACGTGAAGCGCAAAGTTCCTTTGTCGGATATGCCCGCATTTCAAGGTGAAATCCGTAAGGTAGAACAAGAGTTAGGTGATAATGGCAGGGTTTTATTCCGTTATTCTGGGACAGAGAACAAGGCTCGAATTATGGTCGAAGGACCTTCGAGGGCTAAGATAGAAGGTCACGCAGATTTTCTTTCCAAGGCGGTGCTAGATGCGATACAAAAGAGCTGTCAGAACTAATTGGAGGCAGTTTTTCTATGATCCGTCTTGGCGTCAATCTAGACCATATTGCAACCGTGCGAAATGCACGTGAAGAAAAATACCCAGACCCGGTGCAAGCAGCGGTTTTTGCAGAGCTCGGTGGAGCTGCCAATATAACCTGCCATTTACGCGAAGACAGGCGGCACATCCGGGACCGTGACGTAGAGCTTTTGAAAGAGCTGATTAAGATACCGTTAAACCTAGAGATTGCAGCTACAGAAGAGATGGTGTGTTTTGCCGAAAAAATCAAAGCTCACTCTGTAACCCTTGTTCCAGAAAAGCGCCAGGAGCTTACCACCGAAGGCGGGCTTTCTATGGGGGATGTCAGCGACAGCCTAAAAGGGTCGGTCGATAGGTTGAAAAAAGTAGGTAGCCTTGTCGTTCTTTTCGTAGAGTCCAACCCAAAAGATATGGAACTTAGTCACAGTGTCGGAGCGGATGCTGTTGAACTTCATACTGGCGAGCTCTGCCGTATTTTAGATGCAGAAGTCTCTACGGCCCAAAAATACAAGGCGGTTCAAGAGTTTTCGGTGGGTGCTAAGCGTGCGCATGAACTTGGAATGCAGGTGCATATAGGGCATGGACTCAACTATGCCAACGCGATGTGGGCGCAGCATATTCCTCATGTGGAAGAGGCAAACATTGGGCATGCAATCATTGCGCAAAGTATTTTTACAGGGCTGCAAGCTGCAACAGGCCAGATGTTTAAGCTTTTAAATAACCCGCAATACAAACCACTGGTTTGAGATCTTTTTATTTAAGTCTTATTTTAAAAAGGTGAGAGTGTGCAAATCGACTTTGCAAAAAATCCTATCGGAAGCTTGGAGTTTGGGCTAGATGAAATCAAACAGGTCTCGGCAACCGTCGGTGCTTCGCTCGTTGAAAACAAGCTTCGCTTTGTTGGGCTCAAAGGAGATCTTGGGGCTGGGAAGACGACCTTTGTAGGCTCTCTTTTAAAGAGCTGGGGTTTTGACTCAAGCTTGCCTGTGCCTAGCCCTACGTTTACTTGCGTGCAGGAGTATGAACTAAAGGTGGGCGCTGTAGCACACTGCGATTTTTACCGCATCGATAACCCCGTGCTCGAAACCCAAGAGCTTTTGGACCATAGAGAGTTTGCCTTTGTCCTTGCCGAGTGGCCAAAGCAGCTTGTAGAAGCAGGTGAGTTGGACTTGCTGCTTGAGTTTGCCCCAGCCGGCAAGGCTAGTGAGTTCGATAGGCGCCGCCTGTCATGGCAGGTGTTTTCATGAGTTCTGGAGATGCTTCTTTTTGGGATGCGGCGGCTAAAGAAGCACCGGGCTATAGCTCGACTTTTGAGGTTGATGAAGAGTCTGGCTTTTTAAGCGTCTGTTTTTTCCTTCCACAAAAGTTTTTTTCACGGTTTCAAAGAGCCGAGCTTGGCGGGTTTAAAGAAGGTCTCTGGCAAGGCGACTGCTTAGAGGTCTTTGTTTTTTTTGCCCCTAATCAATCACGTATTTTATATAGAGAATGGAACCTGGCAGCGAGTTTTGACTGGTGGACTTGTGGGTTTAAGTCCTACAGGGTTGCTGCGGGCGAAACTGACCAAAAGCAGCTGCAATCTTTGTCTCCTAAAGATTTAAAGTTAAATTCTGAAAATCGTTCTATCGAGTTTAGACTTTATTTAGGTGATACGAAGAATCTAAAAATAGCTAATATAAGAACTTGCATCATAGATAAAAACATACCCGAGCCGCACTTGCTTTGCTCGGATATGTTTGCGGCTAAGAGCCTTGATTTTCATATGGTTTAGACCATTTGGAAGGTTTATTTAATTAGTTTACTTAATTAGTTTGCTAGGCGAACGGGTAAAGTAATCGCATCTGTTTGTCCCACTCGGCAATAAGTGTCGATATGGCCTGAGCCACCAACAGAAGGCTGCTGAGAAAAACCAACGTCTCTATCGGTGAGTATTACCTCTAAGACTAGCTCCAATCGTTCTGTCGCAATTTGGATGGGTTGGGTTTCCCAAAATGCAAATCGCTGCGTTTCCGTATCGACATTGTCAAACAAATCACGCCCATTAAATGACTCCATTTGCGAATCAATTAAAACCTGCTTGGTGACTGGGTCTAGGATTCGGTAGCTAACAGGAGAGCTAAAAGGTGTAACTGTGGCATTGATATCAAAAGAAATTGGCACATTATTAAGTGGGGTCGCTTTGCCCTGGCACTTAAGCCCGATAGAGTAAAACAAAGACTGCTGGGGCCTGAAAGCATTTGGTGTCACTACGCTAGGCAATCCGTTTAGTGAGTTACTCAGTAGCTTGATTTGACCAATTCCCTGAAAGCATTCAACTTCGCCGGTTCCAGATCCAACAAAAGGGCTATCATCACTGCTGCCATTAAAACCGCTAGAACAACCTATTGCGGCAGAGAGAATGGCGATGGTGGGTAGCCAGTTCCATGTTTTGATTAGTTTGATCGACATCACTTGTTTTCCTCAATTAAAGCAAAAAGACCTAAATTCTTACACTTAACGGTGCAAAAACAGTGCCGATTAAAAAGGTAATAATTATAATCTGTTAGGTTTTAAGTTGCGGTGATTTAAAATACACTGCAAACAAAACCTTCAGTTAAGAAAAACAAAACCCTAAAGCTAAGCATATTTTTTGCCACTGCCAAGTGTGTATCTAGAGCTTTTTTTCATAATTCTAAGAGCTTACAAAAAGAGCTTTATTTATAAAGCAGTTTTTCCGAAGTATTCTAATAGATCAGGAACTTAGGAAGAAAAGAGCATTTAAAGGTGAAGAGCTTATTAATATATAGATGCGGATTTGGACCTCAAAAGGGGTTTACATTGATCGAGCTTATGATCGTTGTAGCTATTATTA
>JALZUO010000055.1 GCA_023301565.1 Oligoflexales bacterium | reverse complement strand
GCTGGAAGCCGAGTTGAAGTGGTAGCTCACGAAGGCATCAGCGTTCCCATCATTGGCGATGGCGGGCCGACGAGATAGCGAGACGAAGTTGTCATCGTTGCGCGTGAGACGACAATCAAGATAAGGATTAAGCAGCTCCTTCGCACGCTTGCAGACATCAAGGGCCATTTCTGATTCCTTGAGCCCAGAAGGTCCAAGAGCGCCGGGGTCATTGCCTCCGTGACCGGGATCTAGATAGACGATTTTCTTCATGATTTACTTTGTGGCGTGGATGATGATTTCGGCGAGCTCGCCGTTGATCTTGTCGAGGCCCTTGTCATTTAGGACTGGCCTGACCTGATTTGACGGGACTGTGATCTCATCGGGGATTCCATCGAGGTCGATATCTGGAGCAGTGGCGACAGCTCCGCGAGTGTCTACTACCGCATCAGCATAAGAGCACGATGGAAGAGCCAGCGCCAACAATCCGCACAGAAGAACCGGAAGAACCACACCGAGAGATTTAGCCTTCGTTCGGGAAATGACGTAAACAGCACCTAGCACGGCGCTAGCCAATCCCCCCCATGGAGCGGGAAGAGATTCGGCGAATGGCCCGGCATTGGCGAGGAGGGTGAAGAGGGCGACAAACCAAAACTCTGAGGTTTTGATTCCGGGCTTGGTTGGAATTAGTGAATTCATTTTAGTGTTTTGTTGGTTTTGTTCCGCGAGTTTTTTGAGATCTCGAAACTCTTGATCATGCTCGATCATTGTAGAGAATTAAAAGCTGTCACGATGCGCGGAAAAAGGTTCAAGGACCCCGTCGAGGTGATGTGGACATCTCCAATGTCGGTGCGGTCCAGGTCACTCGTTTCAACAGTAGCACACCGAGGGATTGATAGGGCTGCGGCATCTTGGGCCGCATTGACAGCAGTGTTGTCATCCCTTGTGGAGTAAGTCTTGCAGATCACAATCGCCATATGGGGGCAATCGAACTCCCTCTTTACACGGTTGATAAACCTATGAAACAATTCACCCCAGTTATCTTCATGTTCGGGAAAGGCATCTGACTCCCCTTGGAAGCAGAGCATTCGATCAATCCTCGGAGCATAACCCATCGCCTCAAGTTGCTTGAGGGATTGACGGACAAAATCAAGAATCCTGATGGTGTAGAGAGGGTTATCGGGGAGCCAATTGTTTGCACTCCTAGCTCCAATCGAAGTGGAACCAAGAGCAGCCTCGATCACAGCGAATTTCTCCGTTTCTGGAGCTGAAGAGTTGATAGCTCTTGAAGGGTAGAGGATTGGTGTAAGTCCGAAGCGGGTGCTTGTCCTGCTTTTTGGGGCTAGAGGTCCGAACGAACTCCTGCCGTCGCTGGGAGGTGTGCCGCTTGACCACCGGTGCAGAATCTCTGATTCGCTACCATCATCAACCCAGTCAATACCAGCAGATGAAAACCCATCAGCATTCGACTGGCCCCAATTTAGGAAGACTGAAATGGGAGCTCTAAGACACATAATCAGGAAGGTTTAGGTCAAGTGTTAAGGAGCCGTCCGAAAAAGGGACGCCTTCAGGCTTATTTGATCTTAGGTTAAAAGGAGCTCTGATCTCCATAACCCCACTACTGGGTGGGTATGCGAAATCCGAAGCTGTGCCTGTAATATGCACAACTGTAGGCTGTGGGAATGTAACTGAGCATTTACCATCACCAGATGTTGAACTGAACACGATGAGGAAGTTCCAGTTTATGGGGGTGACTTGGTTCCAAGTTATCAGCGGAACTTCAATCTGAATATCTACCAATCCGTTGATCACTCGATTAGCACCACCTAACAATAATCCCGTTCCGTGAAGCAACAACTTAGGTGCCCGCAGAAGGACAGAACAAGATCCTAAATCACTGCCACCAATCCCAGCGGAATCCAGTGCTATGAGGTTCCGAAAACCAGATGACCACAAACGGCGGTGAGCGATGTGCTCAGTGGCCACCAGTCGGATATGAGCGTTGTTAGCGATAATCATCATCGGGCCGCCAGTGTTGACCCCATCATCGATGATCCTTGCTGAGATATTTACAGCGGCGTAATTGTTATCGATGCACTCGATGGCTTGCGAATTGTTCAGCGCGTAGATCTCACCAGCGTTGACATTCAAGACACCACCGAGTGAACGAATCCTAGACCATTGTCCCACGATCACCTTTTCTTTGACTTCGAGATTCAGGCTTGAACTATCCCCCGCAAGGGGTGAATAAAGATTTGAAGAAGTTGTCCCGCTGATTGATCGGCACTGAACATCCACCACCGTGGTGTGTGACGGGGCGTAGAGGGCAAATCCTTGTAAGTTCACGTCGAAGTCTCCTGAGATTGCAAGTCTTCCCGAAGTGCCAACAGTGGAGATGAGTGGCCCATTCGATGGTTGCCAAGTCGCGCCACTGTCGAATAAGATTAGACTAGCTCGATCAACATTAAGCACTAAAGAGTCTTGGTAGTTTCCGATGCGGACTTCGATGACATCCCCGCTCTGGGTCTGTTCGTATGCCGCTGAGATAGTAGCAAATGAAACTGGATATTCTTTGACTCCATCAGTGGTTGTGATTGACGACAGAGCGTTAGCATCATTACCAGCGATTTCATCAACAATTGGTCGGATTGAAAGAACACCATCAGACTCATCCAAAGCTCTCTGGAACAAGTCCTGTGCTCTTTGATTAGAACCTTCAATTTCCACAAGTGATGCTTCTGCTTCTGTTGCTTTCCTAGTGGCTATTAAAGCCTGAGAAATGGCCGTGGCCGCATCATTGGCAGAAGCAGCCTCAGCAGCCTCTATCCGTGGGCCAATACCCAAAAAATCGACCTCCTCTTGCGCGGTACGGGCAACATGATTTCCGTTCTCGTCTTGGCCTTGAGTCGTGTTGGGAGATTGCTTGAATGATCCACCTGGAGCGGTTTCGCCGGGTGCGGCTTGGATGGTTCTTGAAAGTCCTTCCTTTATCTCCTGATCGATGAGGGTTGACTGGTCGAGTCCTCGGGAGATTTCGGCGGCGGTCATGCGGCCGGAGGTGGTGAAGTCGCGGCCTTGGGTGATGGCTGTTTTTCTTGTGACCAGCACGGAGGAGTTTGCGCCTGCAATGGTGGCCAGAGAGAGACCAAAATTTGAGCGGTTCCATGGAACTTCCATGCCGTCAACGGTGACGATGACGGCGGATTGCTCGAACCATAAATCAGGGACGGCCACCTCTTGAGGTAGCGAGCCACTCCCAATAACTAGGATTGGGGCGTATTGCTCGGTAATTGGCATGT
>JALZUO010000054.1 GCA_023301565.1 Oligoflexales bacterium | reverse complement strand
ATAATGGATATTTTCTCTTGGTGAGTGAAACTTCTTCTGTAAATGGTCATTGGATTCCTCCTGTTTAGGAGGTAGCCGTCAAATGGGGGTCACGAACAAAACACAACTAAAATAGTCTTCAAAAACCATACAAAAAAGTAAGGGTTTCAATCGTTACGCAAAGAATCAATCAGTTTAAGCGTTTGTTATCATTTTTTTTTTTATGTTTTTTTAAATATGTGTATGTGTGCTTTTAAAGAAAAACTCACAACTTCCGATAAATAATAATGAATTTTTCTTAGATGAAAGACCTTATTTTATGAAGCTGTACCTCGTTGTCCAAAATTTTTTCGTTGCATCACTTTTTTTTACTTCCACATTGATGGCGGTAAACTTTCAGCAAACTCAACGATCAAACTCATTAACCTTTGAAAAGCTGGAAGACTCTAGAACCAACAATGGTCATGTCATCAATGATTATGACTGGATCTTTACGGCTGGGGGTTCTTATGTAGATTCACCGCTAGTTGTAAAAACAGAAAATAATTCTGACCAAATAGATGAAGTTATTCCATTTATGTATGGTCTTCATCTAGGTTTGGGTTACTATTTCAAAACTTGGTTTATGCTTGGTGCGACTGCTACTTATAACTGGTTTGATGATAACCAAAAAAGAAGCTTCCAAGGTTTTAGTGACCCACAAGTAAAAGCGAAAATCCGCTTGATCGATAGAGAACGTTGGGCGGTTTCTGTGATTCCATTTGTTAACATAGCAAGTCATCAAGGAACGTTTACTACCGGTGGTCTTCAGTCCAGTTCTCTTAACGGAATGGATATCAGTCCTATCTCAGACTTAGGTCTCGGTTGGGGTGGTAAAATCAGTCTTGAGTATCTGTTCGACTGGGCTCAAATCGTTGGTAATATTGGTTACAAAAATTCTGACAAAGCAATCGATGTAGATGCAAATGGTGTCACGCAAGTTGATTACCGTGAAACGCTAATGACAGGGCTTGGTGCTTACCTACCCTTTGGTGATAGTTGGGGTTTTAATCTTGAATACATAAGAAGATGGGGGTTTCCAATCTTTGATAATGATCAACAGCAAAACGAGTTTTTTGTAGGAGCTGCTGGAGCATTCACAAGAAACATCCATGGTTTTGCAGGTGTTGGTTTTGGAAATTTATTTACAGATAATGATGGTAATGACTACAGAATTTCTGCTGGTTTTAAAATTATCGGAAATTTATTTGCAGCAAGAAGACAAGGCCTTAAAGCCATCTACCTTCCAAATAAATCAGCTCTAAACTCGGTTGCTTGTAGATCTCCATATGTGTTTGGAAGTGTGAATAACGTTACGGTTCGATTTGATAATAATGTTGGCTACGTGAATGCATCGAATGATGGTTTGATTCAGGTTGCAAGTAGTATCAGAAATCGAATCAGTGATATTAAAAGCATAAGCGTTGATGGGCATACTTCTGCAAAAGGTTCTGATGCTTATAATCAAAAACTTTCTCAGGCTAGAGCAAGCCAAGTAAAAAGTATTTTGAAAAAAGAGGGAATTCCATCAAGCAAGATGTCTGCGACAGGCTACGGAGAAAAGAGACTATTAAATAAATCAGATACAGGCGGCAACACAGCTGCTTCTGCTGAAAATAGAAGAGTAGAGTTTAAGGTGGAGCTTGATCCATCAAATGAATATTGTAATTAAAGAAGGTTGATATGAAGAAAATAATTATTTTATGTTTATGGTTCGTAGTAACAGGAGTCAGCTGTGCACACCGAGGTATGGATCTAGACGATCAAATACCTGAAAGATTTTTAGAGTCTGCTCAAACAAGAACTCCTGATGGGTTTTCATTGTTGGGTGTGATGGGTGAAGATGCAACAATGAAAGAAGAAAATATTGACTTCTTAAATGAAGAGCAAAGGCTTCGTTTTTTGAAGGTCCAAGGATCAGAGTTTTATTACCAAGCAGCTGATGCATCAGGTAACCTTCAGCAAATGAATCCTTCTTTAAAGCAAGAAGCAGGTACAAACTATGTATCAAGTGGAGGTAATTCAGAGAAATATAGTGGTTTTAGTTTTGTAAACGTCTCATCTGGTTCTAAAGGTTTGCTCATAAAATCTTTTTCTAATAAACAGTTTTCTTGGTCAAATGAACTTGGAATTTTAGCACATTAATCATATTTTTTTATTGGGTAGTCGCATGAAAATTTTAGCAATTTTACTGAGTCTTTTTGTTTTAAGTTGTGGAAACAACGCTCACTACACTGGAGAGTTAGGAGCAAGCTCAGTTTCAGCAGCTTTGGCCTTACCAGATGTTATCGGTGTAGGTTTTAATCTAGAGTTGGCTGGTACTTGTGAGCCTAGCGGTATTGGGACTATCACGGTTGATTCTTCCCCAAGCGGTGATTTTTCTCCAGCTCCCTTAACCTGTGACTGTGTGAATGGTGCGATTGCAAATTGTGTCGACCCTTCCGGTGGTAGCGTGACTTCCGTGACGTTTCCGGGTAATGGTCCAAACGGAACAAATCCTAATATAGTAACAACAATTACAGACCCCATAAGTGGTTTAACTGCTACGGATAACCCAGAGACGACTATTGCACCTCAGGTGGACTTACTAGGTCAAACATCTGGTGTTTTGAATGCTCCGGCTTCTCCATTTGTAGCGACAGGTTCATGTTCATATGCTGGTAATGCTCCAACGGCAACAGTAACCATTACAGATTCCACAGGTTCTATGATGCCAAGTACGATTACTTGTGTCTGCCAAGGTCCGGGTGCAGTAGGCACACTTGACTGCAGTGGGTCAACTCCAGTGACTTTTAGTTCTGAAAACCCCGTCCTAACAGCAACCATTGATGATGGTGTGACGACTACGACGGATGATACCCCAGTGGATGTCAATGTAGATCCTGTTATTGATTTGGCTCCTCCTGCGGGAATGCCTTTTGAGGTTGGTGACACGATTCCATTAGTAGGAACATGTGCAAGTGCTGGAGATAGTATTTCTATTCCGAATCCTTCTCCTTCAGGCTTGTCTCCTGCTGGCCCACAAACCTGTGTGTGTGATGCAACGGGTAACTTTTCATGTCCTAGTTATACTCTGACTAGTTTTGGGATGAGTCCTGTTTTTAGGGTGACGATTACAGATGCAAATGGTCAGACGGCAAGTGATGATGAAGGTATTATGACGGTTGGTCCTACGCTATCTGTCACCAAAGCATTGATCGCTGTGAATGCAAATGCTGTAACAACTGGAGCTGGAGTGTTTGCTGGTGATACAGTAGTTTATTCTGTTGGAGTTTCAAATAATGGAATTGCAGATGGAACAAATATTAGTTTAGACGATGGTTGTCCGGTAGATACAACAGCTACAGGAACGTTTAATGCAGGCACAGGAGCGTATGCTTCAGGTTCTTGGACAGTTCCAACTTTAGCTGCAAGTGGGGGTAGTGATACTTTAACTTTTGAATGTACGGTCAATAATGGTTTGTCTACAGGAAGTGTCGATAACGCTATTGCAGCCGTTTCAAGTGCAGAAACCGGCAGTGTTCCTCTCACTGGAGTAGGGACAACGAACCCTATTCAGAGTCCAGCCATTGATTTGATGACTGGAGTTACTCCAGCTGGTCCAAATACTCCAACAACTCTACCAAGCAACATGGGGTCTTGTGCACCAGATGGCGGTTCTGTCACCTTGAGTGATGCAAATGGTTCTATGGATCCAAACCCTGTCGTTTGTGCTTGTACGGCTGGTGCCATAGATTGTTCTGTAGTAAGTGTTACATTTACAAGTGAAGATGCTGATTTAAGTGCGACTGTCTCTGCTAACGGTGTTGGTCCAGTTTCAGATTCAGATCCTTCCAATGATCCAGATGTTCCTGTTTCACCAACTATCACTATTGATGACTTAGATGGCGGGGCGACACTGACTGATGGAGATTCCTTTGACTTAAGTGGAACTTGTCAAAGTGCAGGAGATAGCATTGTCATTCCAGATCCGGGTCCGGCAGGGCTTTACACTTGGCTTGCAACTGCGACAGACGGTTCATGTGTGTGTAGTACTGCTGGAACCTATAACTGTGGCTCTGTTACGATCGCTGATGGTTCTGCGGGTCCAAGTAATGCAATTACGGCAACCATCACAGATCAAGATGGAATAACCCCAGAGTCTGCACAAGCATCTGATGTCCCTGCAGTCCTAGGGCCGAGTTTTGATCTTGTCAAAACAGTTTCTCCAACTGGTAATATTTATGCTGGGGATACCATCACTTATACTTTAAGTTTAACCAACGATAACGTTGCAACAACATCTGTGAGTTTGGATGACGATTGTCCTAGTCCATCAACCTTCACAGGTACCTCACTTCCTTCTATAGGTACTTATGCTTCTGGAACATGGACCATTGGTTCAATGGCAGCTGCTGCGAACGAAACCTTAGAAATTGAGTGTCAGGTGCCAAATGGAACAACACCGCAAATCGCTACTAATACAGTATCAACAATTGCTGCAAATGGCGGATCTTACACTCCTAGTGGAACAACTATTGTAAGTAATGACATTATTAACCCAGAAGTAGACCTATCAACAGGGCCAACGATACCTGCTGGTGGAGCTGACAATGTGTCTTTACCAAGTAACATGGGGAGCTGCTCTCCTGATGGTGCAACGGTAAACGTGAACTCTGCGAGAATGTCACCTATGAATGCAACATGTACGTGTACTGCAGGTGCAATTGATTGTAGTATTGCTCCAGAAGGACCATTTGATTTTACCACTGCTGATCCAAGTTTTACAGCAACGATTGAAAACGGTGGGGTTGGGCCGATTGCAGACTCTCATCCTGCTAATGATCCGACTGTAAATGTGGATCCTGTTGTTGATCTAGTAGAAGTTGCAACCACTCATTTAAATGCAGGTGATGAAGTTGAAATTAAAGGTACTTGTAGCTCACCCGGCGATGCAATTGTTGTGACTAACCCTAGTAGTAACTTTGTGCCAGCAAGTTTAAGCTGTTCATGTGGTGGTGCCGGTAACTTTGATTGTGGTGTCTTTACCGTTGATGCTGGAATTGTTCTACAAGACGAATTTGCAGATGATGTGACATTTACAGCTAAAATTACTGATACAGATGGTGATACAGGTATGGATGATGAGTTAATGGATTGTGTGCGAGAGGGTTTGATAGCATCAAGTGGAACTTTAACTTATGGCACAACATACAATGTTGTTGAAAACGGACAAGCTTCTATACACTCATTTGATACTAGTGCAAATGGTGACATTAGGTTTCAAGAAAATAGCAGTAATTGTAAGAGCCCTTCTTGTAGTATAGATGTTATCTTTAGTGAACCTATTCCACTTCGATTAACAAACACTATTTCCTTTCCGGGGAATGTTTGGGAGAGAACAGATGGTGGGTGTAGGTATTGTGTTGATGCTGGTAGTAGTCCATTAACTTATACTGCGGGAACTGTTGATCCAGCCCTTGACTTCACGTCATTTCCGGGGTGTGCCGATGCGACATTGACTTCAGCGGGAGAAGCGTTCGTGGATTGGGGAAGAATTGACTCAACCAATACGACTTCTATCAATATTTATTATAGAGCGACGGACTCTTACAACTTTACTGCTGTGACTTGTGGTGTAAATCCTTAACGGATTTTATTTAGAATTTAACTTACCCCCCTCCCCCCAAGCAAAGAAGTTGCTTGGGGGTTTTGCATTGAGATCCTTCGCTTTGCTCAGGATGACATGTGCGGATGCGATTACATCATTCCGCCTTGCGGTAAATCACAATCAACCTCAGGTATTTGAGTGAATATTCGCTCTTTAAAAATGAAGAACGCAAATGATTTGCAGTGTTTATCATTGCTTTCAATTAAAAATATGGCTTAGTGTATTCTTTCATTAGCAAGGACAGACGCTACATGTAGCTACTTTAGCATTTTGCTCAATTCGGTGCTCTCTCGTTCTCTGAATATCTACTTTTATATTTATTTCAGAAGTATCTTTCCAATTTAAAGCTTCAGATAGTGTTAATCCACCTAATCCCAGCATAGGGATTTTGTTGTTTTGTTCTTCCACAAAATATTCTACGTATTTCCAATATCTTAGATAACCACGTTCATCTTTTGATTCAATCAAAATCAACCACAAAGCTTGGAGATTTCATGCGGGTTGTGAACTCCCTGTTAGTAGCTGGGACGGAGCAAAGTTGAATCAAACTGTCATTTCCCGTCGGTTGATTGGTGTCGTACGTGACTTGTTATGGGTCACGCTGCCAGAAAGTTCACATACTCCAGAAGACGTCCGCAGGACACGGTA
>JALZUO010000053.1 GCA_023301565.1 Oligoflexales bacterium | reverse complement strand
ATTCCATTCATTGGTTTGATCAAGGAAAATGACCAGTTGCCAGCAATAGGTGCGTCTACCGAAAGAGGGATTTGACCAATGCTGAAATCACTTATATGAAATGTAAAATTTCGATGGCCCAAAAATCGCTGACAAACACGCTTGTTCTTCTTGCATGGTGTCGCCATATCTTTTAAGTGTTTGATGGTTAGTCTTCGCTCTCGTTCTCCATTAAACTCTAGCGGGTCATAGTCGTTCGTAACACAGCCGGTAAGTGCAGCTATCATGCTCATTATTAGTATTAGTCTATGCATTTTAAATACCTCTTTCTATTTACTTGTAAAAACGTTTCCAAACACAACGTCTCTAGCATTTTTCATTAACTGGCCTTTTTTATAGAGGGCACTATATATTCTAACCACGTCAGGCTAACTCTTATCTAGGGTCTGCACTGCATAGACAAAGCGTTTCATGTATTCGTCAAAAGTAGCGTAGTCACAGAAGCGTCCGGGGACGGTTACCTCGACTAGATTGTCTGTGATAGTTGCATCACAATAGAGGTTTAGAAGCATGATGATAGCTTCCATGCGGTGTTCTGTTAGGTGGCTTCTGGTCTGGTTTTGATGTCGGCCTTTGACCACGTATTTTTGGTCAAACTCAGCATATCCTATTTCAATATCCTGGCCACCAAAGGCCTGGTCTACAGCTGAAAACAACGGGGTTTTAGCATAGATGGCTAGGCCTAGATCAAGGTTTTGCTTATAGGCGCCTCTAAAGCGGGTGTAGTAGTCTTGTTTCAACAAGTACTTGGTTTCAGAGCCTGTAAAGACAGGGAAGGGTCTCTGGGTGTGGTAGACCTCGACGGCATAGCCGCGTGAATCGATGTTCCCATACATCCGGTCGTCTTCGAGTGCACCTGTGATACCTGGTTTGTTGATGTTGTGGTTTAGCCCATACTCTTTAGCAATTCTTTTCCAAATAGCATCGGCAGCGTTGCGCTGGTTTAAAAAACGTTTAACCAGCTTCCATATCACTATGCCTCCAACCAGGAAAACCAGCACCATAAAAATTTGAAACAGTTCCATTTGGCTTTTCATGTTTACGCTCCTTGTTTCTTAAGGGTTGGGTTTTGTCCTTCCTATATCCGGAAGCTAGCGTTCTAAGGTTGTGACAGCAGCTATTATTGCATCTAAGTGCGATTTAAGGAGTTCGTGATCTGTGATTTTTCCTCTAACCATCCTTTCTACCCTTTCATCCGATAGGTTGATTTTGTCGCCTTCGGAAAATAACTGCTCAACTGCCTCCTTGCGTGAGGAGTTCAAGTAGCTCATCACCTGATACTCCTGCTCGCCTTTGATCACGTAGCGGCTGTCAAAAGACTTATCGCCTGTCTGTATGTCCTTACTGCCAAAGGTTTTGGCTATAGAGGAGAGTAAGGCCACCTCCTTGTATATTCCAAGCCCTAAGCCAAGAGGTTTTTTAAACTTCCCTTGAAACCTCGTATAAGTTGTTTTGTTTTTTCCAGAACCGACTGCTTGAAGGTCTACCTGGTAATAGCTGGATTTGATTGTTCCCTGTAGTTTTTCATGGAGGGTCAAAGCCTGCAAACCAGAGGGCTTCTCTGAGAGCTCTAACCTGTATTCTTGAGCTATTTTTGACCAAGCTTGGCGCAGTGCTTTTCTTTGCTTGCTAACAAATTTGATCTTCAGAAAAATTACTGCGGGAATGACTAGGAACGGAAGAAAAGAAATTATATCTGGTATCTGCACGGCACGTCCACCTTACTGGTTCAATCACGGTTAAAGTTTAACAAATTCATTTGCAGCATGCTCGCAGACGCCGCTGTCTTAGTAAGCACCTAATGTGATGGGTTTTCAGGGGGCCTAGGGATTCATCGCTGCGTGCGCATGTGCTGCTCGGCTGGAATGTGTCAATCAGAAGTAAAAGAGGGATTAAAAAGGATATAAAAACTAGATTAAGCTTGGTCTGGGCGTACAGGCAGGGTGCTGCAAAGGGGTTTTTGCGAAGGGGTTGTTCAACAGGTCACTTATGGGCGTGGGCTGGCTTTTATAAAAGGACTCTTTGAGTCTTGCTTTTGATTTTTATATAAGCAGAAAATACCTGTTGACGGTATACCCCATAAGAGTATATTTTGCACCGAAAGGGTCACGTGGCTATTCAATCGTTTGGAGATCCGTATACAAAAGAGTTTTTTATTTCAGGAAAGGTTCTAAAAGGTGCTGGTTGGGGAAATATTAGAAAAGTAGTTTCTAGAAAACTAGATATGATTGATTTTGCTTTGGTTCTAGCAGATTTAATGGCCCCTCCAGGTAACAAACTAGAACCTCTTAGAGGAGATTTAGACGGTTTTTATAGCATTAGAATTAATGCGAAGTGGAGAATTATTTTTGTGTGGGAAGATAGTGGGCCAGAGTGTGTTGAAATCACCGACTACCATTAGATGCTAAAAGGACTGTTATGAGTAAATTCAAGAGAAAAAGAAAACCGACTACTCCAGGTGAGATCTTACATCAAGAGTTTCTACTGCCTCTGGATCTTACCCAAAAGCACCTTGCTGATCATATTGGGGTCGACGTCAAAGTGATCAACCGAATCGTAAACGAAAAAACCTCTGTATCCACTGCAGTGGCTATTAAGTTAGCTTATACTTTTGGGGTTAGTGCAAGTTTTTGGCTTAATGCACAGATTGCACTCGATGTTTTCTATGCTGAGCAAAGCTTAAAAGATATCCCCAAACGAATAACCAAAAGCAAAAGAGCTTGAACCTAAAAAGCGCCACCTCATCAAGGCAGTGCTTTTTAAGTTTGTTTGCTTTAACTTCGCTTGTTTTAGTAGCGCAGGTCTACAAGTCGATTAGTCCTGAAGAAGTAATGACTTTGTATTTTACTTTGTAGCCTTCTGGGTATTTGATTTCAATAAGGCCTGATTGCTGAGGTCCTACTCCAAACGAATTCACTCCGACATGAAGAAACTGTACTCTGTATCCAGGTGATCCTCCGCAAGCTCGCCTTGTGCTGTTAACGAGGCCGTTAGTGTTGAACTCTATTTTTTGGGTAGTGCTTTGATTAGAATATTCGGGCCTAGCCAGTAAGCTGTAGCCGTTACATAGGTCTACGGAAAAATCGCGGCCTACAACGATTTCAATTTTTGTCGCATCTGGGTACTTAGCTACGAGCTCTGCTTTGTCGATAACAGATACTTCGGTGTTTGGTAGGTAGGTTGTTTGGCCGAATGCCGCTGCTGATACCATCAAACCTAAGGCTAGTGCTAAAATTCCTTGTGCTTTCATCCTGGACTCCTTTTCCAAAAAAATAATAAAAATGTAGCAGTTATTGCTTTCACTAAAGCTATGTAAGCAAAGGCCTTGAGGCAAATTAAGAAATCTTTGTTTGCCTGCTTGTGCAGCTTTAACTGCACAAAAAAAAAGCGCCAAACAAGGCGCATTTCATTAAAAAGAATTAAAAAAGTGACTATCTACCAGATGCTTGGCGGCGCTGGATCTCAACGCTGACCTTTTGGTAAATGTTCTTGTAAACCGCAGGGTCTAGAAGTTCGTTGCCTATTGAGCTGCCGCGCTTCATGTTTTGAGTTTTTTGTAGAATCAAACGAGACTCAGTCGCAGTCTTGTTTATTTCCTCAAGGTTTACAGAGATGCTGTAACCTTCAGATGTCACATAGTCGTTGCCGTTGTTTGCAAAAGCACGCAAGAACTTAACCGCTCCGTGGTTGCTGGACTTGGTCGCTTCAGCCAAAATCATACCGCCAGAAAAGTCTTGGTTACGGATGATGTAACCTTCGTCTTGAAGCACTGTTTTAAAAGCGTTGAATACGTTTTTGTACGTAGAATCAAAGGTTCTGATCTGAAGAGACCTGCGTTGTTGTGGTGACATCTCTGGAGTGGTTTCGCATCCAGTAAAGACCAATAACCCTAAAAGACTTGCTAAGACTAATTTCATTTTTTAATCCCCATAAAGTTTAGTTAAATTAGAACTGTGAAGAAACCACGGAGTAATCTTCGACGATATCTTTGCCATCGAATGTTACGATTAGATCAAACGTGTTTGCAGAAGAGCGGCTCACTGCGCTACTACCACCTAGGATGCCAATTCCACCAAATATACCGCTAGAAGACTGTTCAGAAGATTGCTTCGAGTACGTCCATACTTCGTTGCCAGACCGGTTCTTGCTGATCACGTTTGCAGACCCAAGAAGTTGAATAACTTCAGCCTGTGAAGTGTGACCCTTGACGATGTTTTTCTTTACGTTGGCGTAAGTCAGGTTTGACTTTTGCACTGGTGGCTTGGTTGCACATGCAGATGCCATAAACATGGCCGCAATTAGTGTAGCTACTAGCTTCATTCAATGATCCCCTTATAGTTATAAAACGCTAAAAAATCTGTTCTCTACCAAGAAAGTGGGTCTACCTCCTTCAAGATTAGAGTCTCATATTATTGTAAGGATTCAAGGGCTTGTCCACGTTTATCTTAAAGCCGGTTAGCTGCTAAAGATGAGTATCTAGACAGAAATATGTAGAAGGGTTGGTGGTCAAAGGGGGTGGGCTAGGGCAGGCTATAAAAACACCCACCTTCAGAAGACTTCTGCCGGTGGGGAATTGATGGCCTACAAAAAAAGCTAGGCCAGGTGTGGTTAGTTAGTCTGGCAACCTAGAATAAATAAGTTACAGAAGCGTCTATAGAAAAATTTCTAATGTCATCTTCATTAAATTCGGCATCGTTTCTGTCTAAGATATCAAAGACAAAGTTTACAGTCGGCATAAGTTTTCCTGCCGCCATAGGAACGATTGCTCCAAAACGAAATCCGCCGCCAAGTCCAAACTGCTTAAGACCAGACTCGTCGTAATCACCCTCACTTTTTTGAGTAGGGAAGTTTTCTACTTTGAGTTCTGCCTTAACATCACCAATACCAAAGCGTGGGATGAGTCCGCCCATCATTACAAACTGGTCGGCGAACAAACCACCTAAATAAATAGGTAGCTCAATCTGTGGGGTTATAATTTTGAATTTGACGCTAGGAGCTTTGAAATTTACGGTTCTGCGGGAATATTCAAGTCCGACTGTAGCTAGGAAGGTGCTAGCAGGCATTTCAATTAGGCCTTCTACGCCAAAACCATAGTTGAAACCGCTAAGGAGCCGTGATTCTTGTACCCCTAAATCACCAATGTTACTACCAAGCCCAATCGCGGCTTTTGGTCCAAAAGAAATCTGATTTGCGAAGAGAGCTCCGCTGTTTACTAGGGCTGCGATTGCAAGTAGTCCTAAAATTTTACGCATCAAAGATTCTCCTCAAAAAAGTTTAGAAAGTTTATAGATCCCTGGAGCCTATCAGACACAAAAATGCCTGCAAGATAAGAATGCCTTTATATTAGACATATATGGATTAGCTACGACCATATATAGCCTCAAAGGGTTTTCAGGGGCCGAATACGTCTTATGTTAGAATATGGGGGCTATTAGAGTCTTTAAAAGACCGTTTAGCGTAATATAAGGTCTTAAGTTAAGATCCAATTTAAGATAAGGGAGTTTATATATGATCCGCTCTAGCAACCCAACCTTAGGTGATAAGACTTTTCGTGACAGCCAGCACATGCTTGCCGGAGGCGAACGATCGGTGATGACCTTAGGTGGCACCGTAAACAAAGCACTTATCTTGATAGCCATTGTAATGGCTACAGGGGCCTATGCCTGGACCCAGCTTCCGGCAAACAACATCTATATGATTGGCAGCGCTTTGGTTGGCCTGGGCCTTGTGTTTGTCATTTCTTTTAAAAAAACCTGGGCGCCTGCTTTGGCACCTGTTTATGCTGCTGTAGAAGGCGTTTTTTTAGGGCTTATCACTTTGATGTTTGAAACCCGGTATCCGGGCATTGCAACCCAAGCGGTCGGGCTAACCTGTTTTGTGTTTGTAGCGCTTTTACTGGCTTATCAGTCGGGCCTTATCAAAGCCACAGAGAACTTTAAGCTGGGAGTAGCAGCTGCAACGGGTGGCATCTTTTTGTTTTACATTGTTGGTTGGATTGCTTCTTTGGTTGGTTTTCCTGGGATGATGAACATGCACAGCGTTGCAAATGCATCGCCTATGAGCATCGGCATTAGCGTGTTTGTTGTGATCATCGCAGCTTTGAATCTTGTAATGGATTTTGACCATATCGAAAACGGCGTAGAGCATGGCGCTCCAAAGTACATGGAATGGTATGCAGCTTTTGGACTTCTTGTAACACTTGTATGGCTTTACGTAGAGATGCTGAGGCTTTTGGCAAAACTGCGTGAAAGATAGTGCTCTTCTAAAATTTTAAACTTTTCTTTGCTATAGCGTTAGCTATATCAAGATGTATGGCAACTGCAGTGTGGTTGCCATATTTTTTTGTGATCATTGTTTTTATTAGACAAAACAAACGCTTATCCCTAGTTCGCTAGAGAGTGTTTCGGCATATGCTGGGCCTATGCAATTTAATAAGGTTAGGTCCAAGGCAATGATAGAGTTCTTTAAAGTTAAAAAATTATGTGTTTTTGCTTCGGCCTGTTTGGCAAGCTGCGTCCTTGCAAGCACTATAGATAGCTCGCGTCCGATGTCAGATACGCTCAACACTGGCGATAGGGTTAACCCTAGCTGCTCTAGCTCTGCTCCCCAAGATGGCCACAAGGCTATCGCAGAGATGGAATATGCAATCCAAGGGTTTGTTTATGCAGACCCTCAGGTTCGTGATCAAGAGTTTATAGAGTCTATTGCGCGCCAGATGGTGGTTGAATCTCAATGCGCGTTAAACGCAATCTTAGATGGTGACAGGAGACCTTTGGAAAGAGAAAAACTTTTAAAAGAGTGGGGCAGTGTCTGGGGTAAGCAAATGGTAGATCCTGAACATAGGAAAATGTGGATCCGAAACACAAACCTTTTGCGGCCTATGACCTTTGGTTCAAATGCTTCTTCCAGCCCGAAAACTTATTCAGCACCAGGGGCCCCAAGTACACCAGGGCATCTAGTTACACCAAGGCATCTAGTTACACCAGGGCTTACACCCACGGCAAGGCTAGAGCCCTCTGAAGGAGGCATCCACCTATACTATGTAAACGGCATTGGTGGATCTTTGCTCCAGGCCGTAAAAAATAAGACCATCCTCGAACGAGCTCTTTTAAAAAGCTCTAAGTCGCCTAAAGTACAAACCGCAAAATACTCGATCGCCTTTAACCCTTCAAACGACCTTCTGGTAGATGTGCTGCAAGCAGCCAGTCAGGTTTCGTTGGAGCTTACGGCAAAAGAGCTCGGGTCGCTTTTGAACCCGTTTGGGGATTTTGTGAAAGATGTGATCGAAAAAGTAGATAACCTTGCACTAAAAAAGAAGCTGGAAAAATTTTATAAAAAAGTAAAAGAAAAAATAAAAGCGCAACGAGCAATTTGGGATGACCTAAGTGCGAGCGATCTAAAAAAACACGTAGATGCTTATTCAAAGGATCTGTCGAAAGGCAAAAAAGTGATTTTGGTAGGACATTCGCAAGGGGTTCTCTATGCAAACGCTGCAGTGCAGCAAATAAAGGACACAGGTGCAGCCAGCCCAAGAGACATAGCTATCTACGCCGTATCTTCGCCGACTAGCTCCCTGGCCGACGGCTCAAAGACCTATCTTACGCACGATGCAGACCTTATTCAGTACCTTCCAGGTGCACTAAAGCCTAACTTCAAGCTTTTAGACCATGATAAGAAAAGACCTGATTTGGCCTTGGACAAGCTCCACTACTTCTCGACCTACCTCAGTCAAAGGTACAATGCACGTAAGCGGCTCCTGGCTGATGTCATAAAAAAAATGGCAGCTATCTAGCTGCCGTCTTTTTACTGTTAACTGCAAATTGGTTTAAGCTACATGCTGGGACCTGTGGTTTCTAAACATCATGTTGGTACTCGTAACCTTGTCTGAAAGGATTCTTGCAAGGTTTCTCATAAGTTTAAAACCGATCACTGGATTGTTTTTAAGAAGCTCTATCATTGCAACCTCTTTCCATGCAAACACCTTTACATCGTCGCGAGCAACCACGCTGGCCTGTCTTCTGACTTTGCCAAGTAAAACCGTTTCACCAATGACATCACCGTCTTTTAACCTTGCGACCTCAATGGGGTTGCCTGACGGTCCACGTACAGAGATAGAAACCCTGCCGGAAAGAATGACATAAAAGTCTTCTCCAAGCGTGCTTTCTTGGACAATGTTTAGGCCGGAAGTAAAGGTCTTACTTCTACCACTTTCTGCAATGGTTTGAATCGTTGCGGGATCGAAATCATCAAACAAATCAAATTGACTTAATTTTTCGATCAACTCTGCCGGGATACTCATAAAAGTACTCTCCAAATAGGTGACTTATCTATTTCTCTTATCTTTCCCATCATAAGACAGTATCAACTACTATATTTGCGTAACTGGGAATTTTTTTCCGTACGCTAGTCTTGGTTTAAAAAAGTGAAGACAGCAAGAGCCTGTTTTTTAGAAACCCCTTCTACTCCTTGCAGTTGCGCGAGGGTTGCTTTCTCTAACTGCTGCAGGCCACCAAAAGCTGTGACAATTTTTTGACGGGTCTTAGGCCCCACCCCAGCGATGCTTTCTAGCGGGGAGTCTAAGGCAGCCTTGGTCTTCTTTTGCCGGTGAAAGGTAATGGCAAACCTATGGGCTTCGTCTCTTAGCTTTACCAGGAGGCGATACGATGGCGAGCCTGTTTTTAATGGGATCGGTTTGGAAGAGCCAGGTTTGAAAATTCTTTCTTCGCTCGTAAGCGTACTGCCACCCCTTGTCGGACTCATAGTCTCGAGGTTTCTAGCTTTTGCCAGGCCAACAAGCTCTGTAGCAACGCCTGGAAACGCTGCCATGGCATCTAAAGCAGCATTAAGCTGACCTTTACCACCATCGATGACAAGCAGGTCAGGGAGGGTGTCCTCTTCTATTCCGCGTTTTATCCTGCGCCCTACGATCTCACGCATGGACTGGTAGTCGTCAACCTTGCCGGGTTCAAGTGTTTTGACGTTGTACTTGCGGTAGCCCTCAGGAAATGGCTTCCCAGCCACCATACACACGCACGAGGCCACGGTTTGATCGCCTTGCAAGTGCGATATGTCAATGCATTCAATGCGGTTCGGAAACTGAGATAGTTTGAGCTTTTCTTGCATGATGGAAAGGCTGGTTTGGGCTTTATCCAACGACTCAAGCTTTCGTTTTAAAGCATGCTCGGCGTTCTTGACGGCTATCTCTACCATTTCTTTTTTTTGTGCTTTTTTCGGAAACAAAATGTTTGTTTGCAAAGGTGTATCGGCTTTTTTCTTTTTTCTGTCAGTGTCCAAAACCTCAAAAAAACGTTCGCGGAAAAGGTTTTCATGCGCAATGTCTTGGAGAGCAATGTTTCGCGGCAATGGGTGCGAGTCGTAATAATGCAGTAAAAAATCTAGGTAAAACAGGTCGCCTGGCTCGTCGAAACACTCGAAGACAAACTGGTCATACGAAGAAAGGTTTTCGCTGCGAACATGGTTTACATGCACAGCGACGTGACCTTCACTGCTAGCAAACCCAAAAACATCAGCCTCTTCAAGGCCTTTGACAATAACCGCCTGGCCGCCGAGCATCTTTTCTAAGGCCTTGATCTGATCTCTAAAAAGCGCAGCTTTTTCGTATTGCTCCTGCTCGCTTGCTCCCTGCATTTTTTCTTTTAAGTTTTTTGCTAGCTCCTTGTTTCGGCCAAGCAAAAAATCTTCGGCGTCTTCTACAACTTTTAGGTATTCTTCGCGCTTTACCGGAAGTGCACAAGGGGCCATACACATCTTCATGTGGTAGTAGTTGCACGGGCGTTTGGCGTTTCTAAACTCGTGCTCGCTGCAGCGGATAAGAGGAAATATTTTAAAGGCCGCACTTATCAGACGGTAGAGCTGGGATTCGTTTACAAACGGTCCAATATACTTGGCGCCGTCTTTTGCTGTGCGCCGAACCTTGGTGATCCTAGGCCACTTGCTTTGTTTATCTATACGTACGAGCGGAAACGACTTGTCGTCTCTCAGTAGAACGTTGTACTTGGGCTGGTGTTTTTTGATCAGAAACCGTTCGAGCAACAAAGCCTCGGTTTCAGACTTGGTCAAAAGGATCTCGAAGTCGACGATCCGAGCGACAAGTTTCTTCAGTTTTGGATGGGTATGGGTTCCACGAAAATAACTTCTTACCCGGTTACGCAGGACCTTAGCCTTTCCGACATAGATAATTTTATCTTTGGCGTTTTTCATCAAATAGACGCCAGGCTCCTTAGGGAGGTCGGCTATCTTGCGCTCGATAAGATCTGTATGTTGGCGTGGACTTGCTGTCATCGTGGTTCTAGCTTAGCTTATGGTCTACAGAAAAGGGGGCTCTAAATTATGAGTGACCAACATAGAGGCAATAAGCCTCCAGAAGCAAACAAGGCAGCAGAGGGCCTAGCCACTTGGGGCGAGGCCACGCAGTTTTTTTATGAGCTTACCCCTGGGCTGATCTTGGATGCGGTAGAGGCTGCTACAGGAAAGCGCTGTACGGGGCGCGCTTTGGCGCTGAATTCTATGGAAAACAGGGTCTATGAAATCGAGTGGGATGAAGAATCCTTAGATTCGCCTCCGCAGACCCCGGCAGACCACTATTGTATTGCAAAATTTTACCGGCCTGGGCGCTGGAGCAAAGAACAAATTCTCGAAGAACATCAATTCCTTTTGGATCTGGTCGAGGCCGACATACCCGTGGTCGCTCCAATGGTGTTGGCAGGTGGCTCGACGCTGCAGCAAGAAGAAAAGTCAGGGCTGTTGTTTGCCGTTTTTCCAAAAGTTGGTGGGCGATCACCGGATGAGCTTTCGACCGAAGAACTAAAAAGAGTGGGGCGCTACCTTGGACGCATGCACCGGGTGGGGATGACGCGAGAGGCAAAAGAGCGCGTACATATAGGACCTTCTACCTACGGGCTGGCCTCGCTTTCTTTTTTAATGCAAGAACGGCATATCCCTGCACACATAGAGGGCCAGTATGAGTCTTGCGTCAAACAAATATGTGAGCTTTCTATGCCAGGCTTTGATGCGGTTAAAAAACACCGCGTGCACGGTGACTGCCATTTAGGGAATTTGCTTTTTGGTCGCCAAGGCTACTTTTGGGTAGATTTCGACGATATGGTTGTAGGGCCTGCAATTCAAGATTTATGGCTGATGCTTCCAGGCAGATATCAAAAAGAACGAGAACTCTGGGACGCTCTTTTAAGCGGCTATGAAACTATGCATGAGTTTGACGATGCCAGCCTAAAGCTAGCCGAACCGCTCAGGGCACTTAGGATGATTCACTTTAGTGCCTGGATCGCAAAGCGCTGGGAGGACCCTGCATTTAAGAGGGCGTTTGGCAGTTTTGGAGAAGAGCGCTACTGGCAAGACCAGCTGCATGCTCTCATGGATCAACTAGCTGTTATAAAAGCTAATGCGTAGTTAGAGTAAGTCGTTCGGTCAGTAGATATTGCCTTTGTAAGTATCTACAATTATTAAAAAAATAAAGATCCGGTGAGCCTGAGCTTAAATAACCGATGAGCTCCATACCAGTAGAGGAGAATGGGTTATGCATGGATTTTTTTTAGTAGGCAGTTTGATCACGGTTGCCATCATCGGCATGATGGTAAACAAAAGAAACGATCACGTACCGCAGCAAGTAACAAAAACACTAGAGATTTCTGGGGCGCCTGCACCGAAAAAAATGCAAGATGTTCCAAAAGCCGTAGAAAAAGCAATGAAAGGCAACGTAGACGCCTATCAAAAACGTCTCGACTCGTTAGGTACGCATTAAACACTCACAAAACTTACAGTGAATAAATCAGTTAGTTTAGGCCTTCGAGCAGGATTTGCTTGAGGGCTTTTGTTTCGTCGCGGATAGAGGCAGCCTGCTCGAAATCAAGTTTTCCTGCAGCTTTTTTCATTTCTTTGGCTTTTTTGCGGATCAGCTTGTCTAAGCTTTCTAAAGACTTGATCTTGTACTTGGCTATAAGCTCGAGGCGTCTTTCGGCAAAAAGCTCTTCTTTGCCTTTGGTTAGCCCGTATATTTCACGAAGCCCCGAGCGCAGGCTCTTTTGCACTGTTTTCGGAGTGATTCCATGCTTTTTATTATAGGCTTTCTGGCGCTCGCGGCGCTGCGAGGTCTCGGCCATACACACTTTCATGGAGTCAGTGGTGCGGTCAGCATAAAAAATCACACGGCCTTTGTCGTTACGGGCTGCTCGTCCGACAGTCTGCAAAAGACTACTGCGTGAACGCAGAAAACCCTCTTTGTCTGCATCGAGTATGGCAACCAGCTCCACTTCAGGCAAATCAAGCCCTTCGCGCAGAAGGTTGATACCCACTAAGACATCAAATGTCCCTCGCCGAAGATCTTGCAAAAGTTCGACGCGCTGCAAACTATCGATATCTGAGTGCAAGTACTTGATGCGGATTCCGATATCAAAAAAGTAAGTCGTAATGTCTTCTGCCATGCGTTTGGTAAGGGTTGTGACTAGTACCCTGTTTCCGCGTTCTACGGTTTCTTTTATTTCTCCGTAAAGGTCATCTATCTGGGTAAGAGCAGGCTTTACGGTAATGACAGGGTCCAAAAGGCCGGTGGGCCTAATTTCCTGGTGGAACAAGTTGTCTTTGGCTTGCTCTACTTCGTAGTTAGCCGGCGTGGCAGAAACATATACAAGTTGGTTTGTGTTTTGGTTAAACTCTTCAAATCGCAGCGGACGGTTGTCAAGGGCGGCAGGTAGCCTGAACCCATAGTCTACAAGGGTTGTCTTGCGCGAGCGATCACCGTTAAACATCGCCCGCAGCTGCGGGACAGTCAGATGGCTTTCATCTAAGATCGTGATGTAATCATCGGGAAAATAATTTAACAAAGTAGGAGGAGGGTGCCCTGGTGGGAGCCCTGTTAAAAACCTAGAGTAGTTTTCTATGCCTGGGCAAAACCCAAGCTGCTCCATTAGTTCTACATCGCGCATCGTTCGCATTTCTAGGCGTTCGTATTCGGCTGATTTTCCGGCGGCTTTGAGCTCGCGCAACCGTACGCCAAGCTCGTCTAGAATCTCACGGATAATCGTACTCATTTTCCTGGAATCAGTTACGTAATGGCTGTTGGGGTAAATGCTGACTTTAGGGAGTTCTCGGACCTTTTTTCCGCTTAGTGCATCTATTAAGAGTATGCGCTCGATTTCATCGCCAAAAAACTCAACCCGAATTGCATGTTCTTTTTCCGAGGCAGGCTGCACGTCGACTATATCGCCGCGCACACGAAATGAGCCTCGATCAAGCATCGCGTCATTTCTGGTGTATTGAATATCGATTAGAGAACGTAAAAACTCGTTGCGGCTAATAGCCTGCAAAGCTTCGATGCTGACGATCGACTCACCATATTCGTCGGGATTACCTAGGCCGTAGATACAGCTGACCGAAGAGATCACAATGACGTCTTTGCGCTCAAACAGAGACATCGTCGCGGCGTGGCGCATCTTGTCGATGTCGTCGTTGATGGCGCTGTCTTTTTCAATAAAGGTATCGGACGAGGGGATGTAGGCCTCGGGCTGATAGTAGTCGTAATAAGAGATAAAAAAATGCACGGCGTTATTAGGAAACAGCTCGCGCATTTCTAAAAACAGTTGAGCTGCAAGGGTCTTGTTTGGCGCGACAAGCAGGGCTGGTCTTTGTAGGGCTTCGATGGTTTTGGCGATGGTAAAGGTCTTGCCAGAACCTGTGACGCCTAAGAGCGTGTTGTGAAAGTTGCCTTTTTTAAGCGACTCTACTAAACCCGCGATGGCCCCTGGCTGGTCTCCCATTGGCGTAAAATGACTATCGATGACAAACGGCTGCGACATAGACTGACATTACGTCAAAAAACCTCTGGCAGCCAATGAGGGTGAATTAAGCGTCTAAAAGGGAAGCACGCGTGCAGGCTTGTGAGGCTACACCACTGTTGATAACACCAGATTACAGTCAAACCACAACATAATCGCAAAGTTGGCAATTGTCAGGTTGTACAGGTTGCAGTATGCGATTTTTGTTTAGCTGTTCACGGCTTTTTTAAACGAGGTCGTACATTTCTTTTCGTGGTCAGGGTTGAAAGCTGTTTGATTTCTTCCGTTATTTTTTGCTTGGTATAGATATGTATCAGCTCTTTCGATCATAGAGTTTAAATCATCATCTTCACCTTGAAGCATAGCGACACCTATAGATGCTGTAATCAGCAGAGTTTCTGAATTAGGAGCCTCACTCAGAGCGATAGGTTTTGATCGAAGGTTGTTATGTATTCTTTCAACTACAGTATAAACCGCATCAGCAAATGATATGTCTGGCATAACGACTACAAACTCTTCGCCTCCATACCTGCAAGGAATATCTATAGATCTTACGCTTTTGTTCAGCATTTTTCCGATACATTTTAAAACTATATCGCCAGCAGCATGCCCGTGGACGTCATTTATTTTTTTAAAGTGGTCGAGGTCTAGAATCAACACAGCTGCATCTCGCTTATGCCGCCTACACCGGTCAATTTCTCTACCTGCCACATCAATGAGGTAGTGACGGTTTTTAAGACCCGTCAAAGAGTCTATGGTAGCCAGTTTGTTTATCCTAGCTAGGGCGTTTCTGTTTGAAAGCTTTTGTTCGAACCTGAGTCGTTCGCTGCCGATTCTTTTTACCTGGCCTGTGATTGCTGATACCACCAAGCCCATAAAAAAAGCTTGATTTGTAATAAAAGCATTGAGTGGCAGAAACTGCTCAAAGTAGACGAGCGGAAGTAAATAGGCCAAGTACATAGTTCCAGCAAGGATTGTTGCTTGTTTTGAATCGAGCATACAGGTGACAGCCATATAAGATCCCATCATACAGATGCCAATGAAATACTGACTGTTTATACCTTCTGTCATCCAACACTTTAGTCCCGTAACCAGTGCGGTCGTAAACGTCATGGCTATAACCAGGGAAAAATTATGTTTAGAGACAAACTCTTTTTTTTTGTAAGTTAAATATATAATAAACGCTCCGACAATTGCCGGGATAAGGCGAAGAAAAGCAGTGACTATAAGTAAGCTGCGTGGAAATACAAACCAGTCTAGGACCCAGAAAGCTAGGATGTTGAATATAAGGAGGTAGCCACCGATTCGCAGCGTTCTGCTGTTCATGGTTGCTATGTTGCGTTGAAATGCTTCCTCTTTATTGTACATGGAGTACTGATTCCCTTGTTTTTCATCCTTGCCTTACAGCATCTTATCGGTATTTTATCTGGATTCCTGACCCTTTCTCGGAGTATGGGGGCGGGGTTCTTTAAGTGTCTGTAATTAAAATTATTTTTAAGCCAATTGGATAGCGCTTAAGGTTTTTGGCAGTTGTTTGGACGCGCGAACCTCCAGGCAGAAATTACCCATTGGAAAAAAACTTGGTAGGTTAGCCAAGGTAAGTCGCGGCGGTCCTATCGGCCCTGTCCCATTCCTAGGTCCACCGGTTAGTAGGACCGTATTCACAGATGTTTCTGTGGTAGGTCTATGCAAAAAAATCCCTGACTTGAGAGTCAGGGATTTATGGTTTTCGGCTATATACGGCATGCTTGCATGCGTATCTATTAAAACTTACTTAAAGTATTCTGGAAACTTTTCTAAAAAGACTTTTTTCGGGTTATTCAAACTATTATAGTAAACTTCCCTAAGCGCTTCAAAGTATCGTTCTTCGCTTACTTCTAGCTTAATTATAGCTACGTGGTACAACGAAATCGACTCTTCGAGTTCAAAGTTTTCTACATCTCCTTCTGGTACATAAGAAGTAGCTCCAAAATAAGTTACTTTACGAGAGTTAGGGTTATCTTGACATCCACCGTATCCTGCATAACCACCAAAGGTAGCTACCGGTATTAAGCCTTGACCATGTCCTGGCTTTAACGTGGCGAACTCGTCTAATGCATCCTGGTGAGTTTCTATGGAAGCGTGATATCCATTAAAATAAAGTTTAACTGGGTCATGCGAGTCTCTAGAAAAATTGGAGTCTTTCGGACCTAAATCAATATTTTCGCAGCCTCCAGATGCGCAAGATGAACCACTGCTGTCACCCGTCGATACAAGTTGGCAACCACCTGCACTACAGCCGCATCCGGCCGAAATGCTATTGTCAGAATCTTGAGGTTTGGCGATTGAACAACTACCGTTTGCGCATGAGGAACCATCATCACTAGAAGAAGGGGTTGTAAAACAAGTTCCTGAGCTACAGTTACTTGAATGATACCCTTTGGAAGAGACTTTGGAGGGTACGTCGGGTGAATAGCCTTTGGGAGAGCCATCTTCTATAGCAAAGCTTCTATTTGAGGAAACTTGCCCACAAGCTACCGAAAAGACAGGGACTAAAAAACAAAACAATAATGTACGAACATTCATAATAACTCCACTTCAACAAAATAAATTCAACAATAACGTCTATACCGTACAAAGCATAGATTGTTTTTATAGTAACATAAAATCATTAAAAAGTAATAAAATTAATTTAAAATAGAAGAAGAGTAGTATTTTAAAGGTATTATCTATACGAGCCAAATAGGCCAGTGCATGGTGCTAACCTTGTGAGTTGTACTAAATTGCTTTTAGTTTATTTTCAGGAAGAACATTAAGTTTCAACGTAAAAACTCACCTATAACGCGAAAAAAATCGGGTATTCTAGCAGCTTAAATTTTAAGAATATAGGTGCTCTAAGTCTTGTTGACTGCAAACACTGCGACTGGTAGGTAGAAACCACACGGTGTTTCCGTGACCTCCTTAAAACAAATATAATAAGCATAAGGTGATTCGAATGAGCTTGTCTAAAACTTTACTTTTCATTCTAAGTTCGACTATTTCTTTTAGTGCAATTTGTAGCGGTAAAATTAACGAAAAAAAACAAAAACCTAAGCACGAAAACCTTGGTTTTTGTACGAAAGATCCAAGGAATGTTAGCGCTAAACAGCTTAAGAAATGGATTGAAAACCTCCCTAGTAAACCGTCAAACTACAAGTACATAGCCATTGATTCAGCCGTTTTAAGTTCAAAAAACTTGAATAAGATAAACCTATCTAGGATGGGTGCGATAAAAGCACTTTTCCATACTTCATTTGCAAAAAAGATAGGTGGGATTAAAGACGTCAGTGAAAAAAATTGTTTGTTGTACGAGATCGACATAAAAAAAATCTGGGGTGAAAGCTGGGACCTAATGTGGAAGTTGGCGACTAGCTTCACTGAGGCCCCTGACCGGTCAGACGACAAATCTGAACAGCCCTTTGTGCCGCCGTCAAGCGAAGATATTCAAGGGTTTAAACAAGGAGTAATTACTACTTCAAGGCTGGCATACGTACTTATGCACCCTTCGAACTATTATGTTTTCTTAGATTTCCATGATCAAGAGTATAGGTTTTCTAAGGATCAAAGTGTAGTAGGGATTGGCGGTTATTCAAACGGGATACCCTGTGGCCCTAGAGTCCTCCTAGTAAAAGAGGTAGTTGTAAATGGCTTAAAAAGGTTGGTGTTTTTGTCAGGTGACCCAAGTACCAATGAAATGGATCAACGAAGATTCCCGTTATTGGCACCGTTAAAGTCAAATCCAGCTAGCGATCCTCAAAAAAAACATACATTTGATAACATGCCGAGATTGCCAGAAAGAAAAAATAATAATATTTCTGGTTTTGAAGCGATTCAACAGTTGCCGAACGGGTTGCTGCGTTTTGCTGTTCTAAGAAACAGTGCATACACTGTCGGGACCCGAGCAATCCGAACGGGGGTTATTGATCCAGGTAACCCTAAGGGTGGGTACCAGCTGGTGCCAGGTAGATCATGTATGGGTTGTCACACTAACGGAATCCGCGGTGCCAAAGTAGATACTAGCAAAAAAGGCAATGGCTGGAGCACGCAAAAAGAGCTGGACGTTTACTTTCTTAGAGCTAGGGGTGAGTACTTCAGTGCGATGGAAAAAATAGCTGCGGTATCGATTTTTGGTAGTAAAAAAACATTAAATAACTATGCAAGCGGACGAACAAAAGAACCTGTGTTGTTCTCCATTGAAGGAAAAGAGTCTAGTGTGAGAGATAAGTACGCCTTTAGTACGTGTCTTTATAGAGACAGCGGAGAAACAAAAGATAAGTTTAAAGAGCAGATTGATAGCTGGAAACAGTATTTAGCGAAGGCTGCTGTGGGTATCAAACAAGAAACAGATGTTAGAAAAGAAATTAACTTAGAAGGCGCACCTCAAAACGGGGGAAAAATAACCTGGAAAAAGGATATATTGCCTCTGTTGTCTAGCAGGGTTCCCGGTAAAAAGTATGACTGTATTAGTTGCCATACAGAGTTTGAGGAATATAACGTTGTTAAAGATCCAGAAATCAATGATTTAATGATGAGGTCTATGCGTGGCGATGGCATTACTAGGATGCCTAGGTTAGGTGACACTGTCCCCGAACACTATATTGAAATGTTTGAAAAGTGGGCGAAAAACCCCGTATACGAGTAGGTTCGGCAAAGGGGAGCATGCGTGCAGTACCTGTTTTGACTCCCCCCGCCACATAAATCTATAAAGACTCAGAGCCGGGGGGCTTTTAAATTTATAGGTGAAAATGAATTATTTTACGCCAAACGCAATTTTCATGTTCACAGAGTAGCTTGCGATTTTGCCGTCTTTAATTTTTACAGACATGTTTTTTACGTCTACACCGCTTATCCCTTTGATGCTTTCGCTTGCCTTAGCAACAGCAACTTCAATTGCGTCATCAAAGCTTTTTGTAGAAATTCCTACCAATTCAATAATTTTAACTGCACCGCTTGCGATCATGTTCGACATACCAACTCCCTTTGTTTGTCGTTAAAGATTGAGACCTATTATACATTACTCTGGCCTACTTATTTGAGGTTGCCTAAGTTTTCTTTGAGCGAACGGCGGGCCAGTAAAGTAGTAGGCATCCATAGAAGCACAAAGAGCTACCTGCCAAGGCCTAAAGACGATTCTGTGGTTCTTGCAAAGACCCATGAGATCATTGTTAAAAAGCCTAGATATGGGATGCCGATGGTAGACCTGATGCTTCGAAGAGATGGCTTTAAGATCAACCACAAAAAAACTGTGAGAATCTACCGCGAGGCTGGTCTTCAAAGAAAAACCAGTCCTCCAAAGAGCAAGTTAAGCGGATTAACGTCTTTGGAATATGGCAGAGATCCTGTATGCAAAATTACTGGATGGATTCTACTAACTGGTGAACCTCGTAATGGGGGGGGGGGCGGTTTGACATGCCTTTGACTCAGCTAGGGTTTGAATAAGTTTTTTTTTGAAGAGAAGTGTTTTAAAATAAATAGAGCTTTCAAAGTATATTTATTTGCGAACCGTAATGGTTCGCATTTCCTTTTTTTGCATAAGCTCTTGAAATAACCTACCATTATGTCTGCTGAAACATTATCAGGAGATATAAATGTCTACTTTTGTGAAGTTGATCATAGGCTTTTTAGCCTTTTTGATTTACGGATCGCTGGTTTTCTATGGCTGTGATGTCGTAGATGACTGCATTGCATCCAAAAAATCATCTGTGGTTGAAAGGTTAAAATCAAACCCTGATTTTGCTGGTATCAGTGTGGATGCAGATTCATGCGGCAAGATAAGGCTTAGCGGGGTGGTCGCAAGCCAAGAACTAAAGAGAGCAGCCGTGCTTTCTTGTAGAGGGTGTAGATCACGGATAGATGCATCGGCAGTAGTGGTCAAAGGACAACCGGTCGCTATAGTTAAACCCAAGGCCGTTCCCCCACCGGTTGAGCTTAGTAAAAACGACTGCCAAAAGAAACTTAATAAACTTCTTGCGCAAAACAAAATTCAGTTTCAAACGGGGCGAGCAAACATATCTACCTCTAGCGATCAGCTGTTAAGTCAGCTAGCAGAGACTTTGCAACAGTGCGATAAGCTTCGGGTAGTTATAGAAGGACATACCGATACAAGGGGTAGCGCCAGCAACAATCAAAGCCTTTCGGAAAGACGTGCGAACGCTGTGGTTGTCAGGCTGTACCAGCTCGGTTTAACCTCTGGACGTGCATCTGCTGTTGGCATGGGCGAAGCCAACCCAATCGCAAACGAATCCACGCCTGACGGTCTGGCAAAGAACAGAAGAATTGAATTTAAACTGCAGGGAGAGCAATAATGTGTTTAACAACTTTATTTTGGCTTGCGCTATTAGGTGCATTTTTACTAGGGCTTCTTTTAGGCTGGTGGATTTGGGGTAACTTCAAATCTATGCTTACGCGTGCCTATAGCGAACGAGATGATTATAAGTCGAAGTATGAGCGTTTGCGCAAAGAACCTTCTAGTAAAGATACTAGCGATTGGAAAAGCAAGTATGAGTCTATGAAGCGAGATCACGCAGGTTGCCTCGCAAAGTTGAGCGATTGTAATAGCAAGGTTGAATCGCTCCAACGCGAACATGCCAAGTGCAGCACGAAAACAGTTGTCGCGGCAGCGGCTCCTGTCGCAGCAGTAGCATCGTCTTTTGCAGCAGCTAAGCCATCTAAGCCAGATGATCTAAAAAAAGTCGAAGGCATAGGCCCGAAAATCGAAGAGATCATCAACAAAAACGGCGTCAAAACCTGGGCGCAGCTCGCAAAAACAGATCCGGCTGACATTAAGAAATGGCTGGACGAGGCAGGACCCCGTTTCAAGATGCATAAACCTGGTTCTTGGCCAAAGCAAGCTGGAATGGCTGCAGAAGGCAAGTGGGACGAGCTGGAAAAATGGCAAGGTGCACATAAAGGTGGAGTAGAGTAAAAAACTCAACTGTTTTAAAACCCTAAAAGGCCCTTCCGCCGTTTTGTGATGGAAGGGCTTTTTTTATTTTCATTTTTGGATAGACTAAAAAGAGGTGCCTACGGCTTTATGATTCGGTAAGGGTTGCCATCGGTATCCAAAGCAAGGGGTATACCTTCTTTGGTCACATAAGTTTTGGTCCCTGCAGGTACCCGGACAGGTGCTAGCCGTACCCAGCTGTAAACAAGGCCGTCTTTGACTACCACCCGATCTCTCCAGTTTGGAATGACTTGGGTTAGTTGTCTTTTTAGGTCTGCATCATTGATGTGTCCAGGTTTTATCCTGATGTCGCCAATAGTCTTACTGCTAAAGTCTGGAACTATCTGACCAGGGTTGTAGTGATAGAGTTTTCCTTGGAAGCTAAAGCTACGGCCCTTATGTATAAGTTTGGCTTCTGCAAGGGTCATTCGTTTTTTGCCATTTAAAAACTCGCTGTTTTCGATGGTTTCTTCAAGTTCATCTATAGCTTGCTCTAGCTTTCCACGGAATTTTTCTTCTTTTTCAGATAATCCGAACACACGTTTTTCTAGGGCTTGTTTTTGCTTGAGTTCATAGATCGCTGTTAAAATTTTGCGATAGTTAGTTTTAACTATTTCTCGCTCAATTTTTGCGATATCCAGGTTTCTTGCTTTGTCTAAGCCAGCATTTACAAAGGCTCGCCTAAAAAGCTGCTCTGTTACGCCAAACTCAGCTGCTGCTTGTCGAGGGGTTACAGGAGATGTGTGAAGCTTGTGCCCTTCGAAGACTGCATTTGGTGTTTGCGATCCAGCATAAAGTGCCTTTTTTGCAAAGTAGTTGAACTGCTCTGTGTCTTTTGTAAAAAGCTTTTGGATTTCTTCAGGTGCTGGGTACATTTGCGTAGCAAATTCATTGGCGTAGTTGTTTTGGTAGTCGACAAAGCCATCTTTGACGCCAAGCTTCATTTGAAAGATGCCTTGGTTATGACAGCCCATACAGCTAAACCCGTTCCAAACGATGTGCTGATTTTTGCGGTCAAGCTTGTTGCTGGCAATACCTTTAGGGACACTGTCTAGGCGAGTTCCGTCGGATTCAGCCAAATAGTACCCTTGCCCTCCATTGGGAAGGCTAAATAAAAACTCTCCGCCTGCATGGCCCAGGTTCGCTTGCGGTTCTTTTATGTCTTTGTTTGCAAGAAGGCGATCGAGGTAGTCGTAGCTTGACCAAAAATAGCCTCTAAACGCTGGCCGGTTTGCATCCGGGATTCTTGCTAGGTCTTTGGAGTGAAGTCTTTCATCCCTTTTCTGCAAAACCTTTTGCAGATCTAAACTGTGGCGTTCAATAATGCGCTGTGCGTTGGATACGCCTGATTTAATGGTGGCTGCTCGTTTTGCCTCAAACATTCGGATGGATTCTGCGATGTTCAAGTCCAGGAAGGTTTGCAGGCCATCAAGGCCGCCTAATGAGCCAAAGAGTAAGAGCTCGTATAGCCCGTCTTTAAATTGCGGTACACCTGGGTTTGCTATTTTGCTCGGTACAGGAGACGAGCCAACCCGTACAAACCAATCACCACGGATGGCTGGCGCTTTGGTGTCGCTTAATTCTCTAGCGAGCCTCATAGCGTTTAAACCCTCTTGGCTAAACGGTGCAATAGGGTATGGATCTTTTTGAGCCAGGTGCTTCCACTGTCCAAAACGCCAGGCATAGTCGTCCGTGTTTATTCTTAAAATTGTACCATCTTGATCGACTGCTTTTGGGCGAACGACGTTGAGCCTCCAGCTTAGGCTGTTCATCAAAAACGAAACACCGTTTTGATACAGCGACAGTTGATCGTTTAACCCTGCATTGTGTAAATGCGTCAAAGTAAAATAACGTGTTTTCTTTGCAAGGGATGCGTCAGTACTATGGATTTTCTTTAGATCCTGCTGAATGCAGGCAAGCATCATATCTGTAGTAATAAAGGTTTTTTCTTCTTCTAGCTTTTCTTGCTGCTGCTCTTCGAGCCAAACTCTGAGGGTTTTTAGCTGGCTTTCGCTTACAGCTTTACTAGGATATTCTTTGTCGTCTGGATCTGGAGGCATTCTTTTAAGAGCGCTAGAAAAGCCGTCGGGACTCGAGGTGGCTAAATTTTTAAAATTCAAAAAGGTAGAAAACAAATCTGAGGGTGCACCGGTTTCATCTTCGTTTTCTGGTGAGTGACAAACAAGGCAGTTATTAGCTTTTTTACTGATAAGCTGCGCGTAAACTTCTTTTGCAGCTTCTTCAGTTTTTTTTGTACCGCTGCCTCCGATGTCGTGGTCTTGCGTGCCGCAAGAAGCTAGCCAAGCGCTTTGCGCAGTCGTTAAGTTAGAGAGGTTTTCGCTAGGGTTTGCTGGCAGACTAAAAGCCTCCGCCGCAAGCGAGCTAAAAATCAAGCTCAACCATAAACCCTGAAAGGTTAAAGTCCTTACTATAGATTGAAAAGTCACTTCCACTATCCCCCGAAACCATTAAATGCCAACGTCTGTGCTGCTTTTAGCTAAAGCACTGCAAAAAAGAAAGCAGACCTGACCCAGCTCTTGGCAGGCTGCAGCTAGAAGAGGCAGTGGCTTCGGTCTGTTGCGCTGTGTAAAAAACGAAAAAAATCCGTTGCTTATATGCGTACTGTAGCGCGTCTCTTTGGCTGTTCTTAGTTTCTGCCGAGAGACCAAGGGTGGATAGTGAACAGTCGTTATTAGTAGTCCTTAGGTGATCGACCTACCAGTACAGAAGGGGAAAGAAGCGGTTTGAAAGATAATAGGTTAAACATACGGTCCAGGTCGATCGAAAGCATTATCGTGGCCCTGTTGCTGCTTACTTTTGGTTGCACGACGGTAGAGGTGCTTGATGAGGTAATTGTAAGCTCACCTGAAGAAGCACAAAAACTACTTGAAACTAACCATAACCATTACGCGAAGACCTTCGATAAACCTGTAAAAGCGGTTTTGCCCGAAAAAAAAGTTCAACCTAATCCAAGAAAAATAGATGTAGAGCTAGAAAAAATAGCCCAGAAAAAACAGCAGAGTAAAATAAAGACCAGAACAGTCGGATTTCTACCAAAGACTGTTTATCAGGGCGTGGGTAACCGGGACGTGTACTATACTTCTAGTGAAAAAAAATACCCGACAAAAAACGCTGGAGACCCTGCAAAAGTGGCGTGTAGCTGTTCTTCCGCCAAGGGCTCTAATTTGTGCGCGATCCGAGATGCAAAAAATGGGTTTGAGGTTGCGCGTTTTGGGGCGCTGAGTTGTCCCGCCGATTGCAGTACGGCACCTAAGTCTGCAAAACGGGTTTGCGTCTCTCACTAAGTTTTTATCTCTGCTTTTATTTTTATTTTTTTACATTCTAAAAACATGGCTAACTGGCCAACATACTGTCCTGCAAGCGTTAAATATGCCTCAAATTGTTGAGAAGGATTCTCAGCGTGTCTAAAAAGCTTCCAATTGCTTAAGTCACAGGCTAGTGAGTGGCTGTTTTTTGGCTTCATGGAAACCGAAAACACTACTGGTTGTAGGGGTGTACGTCTTTTGCTTAATTTTGCATCCTCCTAGGTCGACTCCATGGATTCTGCAGTTCTTTTTTGCTAACACATAGAGCGCTGTTTTGCGTTTATGTTTGGGGCCTTGCAGGCGTGAGGGTGAATTTTTGAAATACGCTGTACGATGGAGCTTAGCTCTTCTTTATTTATCTGCGATCTTTTTGACTTGTTTCGCGACCACTAGCTGTAATCCACTGGATCCTAAAGATCACAAGTGGATGAACACGAAGTGGTTCTTCTTTTGGTCTCCCGGTGATTCGGTCGATCGGTATTGGCCGATTGCTTATCAGCCTGAGCAACCGATTCCTTTTAGCCACAAGAAACATGCCGGTGACATGAAGATGCCTTGTGAGTATTGCCATTCGGCTGCTCGAAAAGGTCCTTCTGCTGGTATTCCTGGTACCAACACGTGCATGGGTTGTCATAAGTACACGGCGACAGACAAAGAAGCGATCAAGCTTTTAACTTCACACTACGATAACAACAAGCCAGTAGAGTGGACTAAGGTTCATGATTTGCCGGATTATGCGCGGTTTACGCATAAGCCGCACGTTGCAGCCGGTGTTGACTGCGTGAATTGCCATAGTGAAGTTGCTGAAATGGAAGAAGTATATCAAGGCGCGCCTCTGCAAATGGGGTGGTGTTTGCGGTGTCACGTGCATAACCAAGACCCAGAAAATCACGGGCGATTGGTCAAATGTGCAAACTGTCACTTTTAATATTTGTTTGAATGACGGGTACGATAAATGAGTAAAGAAACCTTGGACAACAAGACAGAGTCAGATTCGTTTGATGCAAGCTTGGATAAGCTAGGCAGCCATCAAAGTGTGGTTGAGGTAGACGGCGACAAGCCGCTTGAGCGGCCGGTAGAAATGCCGGAGTTTTCTAAGCGAGCTTCCAAGCTTTATACGGATGTCGTCGAGCCAATGCCAGAGCTGATGCAAAGCGCGGATGCAAGAGATAAAGCTCCTGCGTTTGAGTCCGTAGTTGAAGGTGCAAAGTCGGCTCAACCGAACGATAGTGGCCATAAAGCAGAAAGCTGGACTAGGCGAAACCTGTTAAAGGCTTTCAGTACCGGCGGCCTAATGGCTGCTGCCTCGGGATGTGTTTTTCGCCCTGAAGAAAAAGCTATCTCCTATGTGGACCACCCTATGGACTCTGCCATTGGTAATGCAGATTATTTTTCTTCTACCTGCGGCGAGTGTTCCACAGGTTGTGGCGTCGAGGTCAAAACCTTTCAAGGCCGCCCTTCTAAAATTGAAGGAAGCAAAGATCACCCAGTTTCTGATGGTGGTTCGTGTTCTCTGGGGCAATCAACTCTTCAAACTCTTTACAACCCGCAGCGTCGACGCAAAGCTGTGATTCGCCGCGGCAGACGGATCGATCCTGCAACCTTTATAGAGGCGTATGAACACTTAGGCGCAAGACTAAAAGGGTCTAAAAACATTGGTATCTTAGCTCGCGGACTTACCGGAAGCTCTTTGCAGTTATACAAAGACTTTTTGGTTTCTGTAGGCTCTTCAGTAAATAACCTGTTTTTATACGATGCTGACAGTAGAGGGTATGCCGAAGCAAGAGCGCATCAGCTGACTTTTGGCCGTTATGCAACGCCGAGTATAAACTTTAAGAATGCCCGGCAAATTGTTGGGATTAGCGCTGAGTTTTTAGATACAGGAGCATCTCCTGCAACTGTGCGAAACTTTTCAGATGCGCACCGGCTTGATCCACAACACCCAGAAACATACGCGACTTTTACTCAGTTTGAGTCTCGCTTATCGAATACAGGTGCTAAGGCAGATAAAAGAAAAGTAATTGCACCTGGAAGCGAGCTGTGGGTAGCAGCCACTCTTCTAGAGGAAATCTTAAAGCTTCGGGCGAGCACGCAAGGCAGCCAGGTTTTGGCGCGTCTAAAAGGACAGTTAGCACAACAGAAGGCAGGCTTTAAAACATCGCTTCCTTACCTTAAAAAGCTGGCAAAGAAGATGATTAGCAGCCCTAGCGTGGTTGTTGCTGGGTCTAGTGCAAGCGATGATAACTCAGAAAACCTTCAGCTTGTGATTGTTGCGATCAACAGAGTTGTTCAAGCTTATTCAAATGGGGTTTTAGACTTTCAACGTAAAATTAAAATTCCTGCGGCACCTTATGCGGATCTTCGACGTTTAAAACAGTCTGGTGCAAACCTGGACGCTCTTATCGTGATCGATGCCAACCCTGCATTCGATCTTCCAGCTTCATGGGGCTGGAAAGGACTGGCCAAAGAAATAGGTACGGTTGTTTCCATGCAGGTTATGGCAAACGAGACGGATGCTTATGCAGACTATCAGATGCCAAATACGCACTACCTTGAGAGTTGGGGCGATGCAAATCCAGTACGAGGGCTTTGGAGTTTCCGTCAACCGGCGGTAAAGTCAATCACTGGTGCGCGTCAAGCCGAAGATAGCTTGATGTGGATTGCTGCTGCAATGGGCAAGCCGCTTGGTCATAAAAACTTTCATAAATACCTCGAAGCAAGCTGGAAAAATCGTTACGTATCCGGCGGTGGTTCAGCAGCAGGGTTTCGTAAGTTTTTGCACGGTGTGCAGAAAAAAGGTTTCTGGGAGTATGCGCCAAAAGATCTAGGTCTCGGTGCAAAGCCTGTAGCCGGCGAAATTATCCCTGCACGTTCAGCGGCAAAAGAAGGGCTTGTTTTAACAGCTCCTCTGGACGGCAGGCTTTTAGATGGGCGTGGTTCAGACCGACCTGTTCTGCAAGAAGTAGGAGATGGTTTAACAACCATTGCATGGGATTCTTGGCTTGCCATAAACCCTGATACAGCCAAAAAGATGGGCTTAAAACAGTACGAAGAAGTTGAAGTGTCGGCTGTACATGGTTCTGTAAAAGTAGGTGTGTTCCCATTCCCAGGGTTGCACCCATCTCAAGTGATTTTAAATAGAGGTAACGGCCGAACCTTTAAAGGTGAAGGTACCTCGAACGGTGTAGGTAGTGACCCTTTAGAGTTAGTCCATAACTTTTTAGCAAGTGGAAGTGGTTTGGCTCAAACAGCCAACATTCCCGTAAAGCTTAAGAAGACAGGCGGCTACGTACGGCTTGCTCACCAGCAAAAGGGCCTCCACTCTTTAGGTGACAAGACAGATATCATCAAAAAACAAACAAAAGCAGAAATGGTTGCGAGATCTCAAAAAGGGATCGTAACTGACCTGGATACTGCTCCTGATCTTTACCCTGCACTTAAAGTGGGTAGGTTCCGTTGGGGAATGACCATAGACCTTAGCTCTTGCAGTGGTTGCTCGGCTTGTATGGTTGCTTGTTCTGTCGAAAACAATGTACCGCAAGTAGGCCAGCGCGAAGTAGCTATGGGACGCCAGATGCACTGGATTCGTATTGACCGCTACTTTGAAGGTGAAACTTTAGAGCCTCAAGTCAGCTTTCAACCAATGCTTTGTCAACACTGTAATCATGCTCCTTGCGAAGCCGTATGTCCTGTTTATGCAACGACACATGACGACGAAGGGTTAAACGTACAAACTTACAACCGCTGCGTAGGTACTCGTTACTGTGCAAACGGTTGCCCTTATAAGGTAAGACGGTTTAACTGGTTTACTTATAAGTGGAACACTAAGATGAACCCAAGAGCTACGAACCCGTATGTAACGGTGAGGCAGCGTGGGGTCATGGAAAAATGCACGATGTGCGTCCAGCGAATTCGAGATGAAAAACACTCTCTTCTAAAGCGCGGTAAAAAACTTACCGGCAAAGAGAGACTAGAGGATGGGAAGCTACAGACTGCCTGCCAGCAAGCTTGTTCCACAGGAGCGATTAAGTTTGGTGACTTACTAAACGAAAAAAGCGAAGCAAGTATAGCCCGCAAAGACCCTAGAACTTATGCGGCCCTTAACGGTGACCCAGAGCACGGGCATTATGGAATCAAGACGCAGCCTAACGTGACCTATATGGCACAGCTTGTAGATCACAAGATAGGTGGACATCACGGTGAGGAACACGGCAGTGGGCACGGTAAAGACGATCACGGGGAGAAACCTCATGGCTCTTCGCACGGGTCCTCTCACAAGCCTGCACATGAGCCTGCACACGATTCTTCGGATTCAAAGGGGGATCATCCTTAAATGAGTACAACAACTGAGCCATTGGCAAAAGCCTACAAAGACGAGATCCTCGATAAAACATCTTGGAACGTGTCCATATCAGCTGTAAACGATGGGGTTCTTGTAGCCCTGCGCAAGCCACACCCTAGTTTTTATGTTGCATGGGGCGTTGCTCTTTTAGCAACAATCATGGGTGCAATTTGCTGGGGGATTCAAATCACCTACGGCCTGGGTATGGCTGGGATCAACAGCCCGGTTTACTGGGGTGTTTACATCACTAACTTTGTATTTTGGGTTGGTATTGGCCATGCAGGAACCTTGATTTCTGCGATTCTCTTCTTGTTTCGAGCTAAGTGGCGAAACACGGTAAACCGCAGCGCTGAGGCGATGACGATTTTTGCGGTTATTACAGCTGGTTTGTTTCCACTGATTCATGCCGGACGTGTCTGGAAGATTCCTTTATGGATGGCACCTGTTGTAGGAGCACTTCCGACAACAAACAACCTTTGGCCAAACCTGTTGTCTCCTTTGATGTGGGATGTTTTTGCAATATCGACCTACCTGACAATTTCTTTGTTGTTTTGGTACATGGGCCTTGTGCCTGATATGGCAAGTATCCGGGACCGATCCAAAGGCATCAAACGTTTTATCTACGGGTTTCTTTCTTTTGGTTGGCGCGGAACGATCAAGCAGTGGTGGCACTATGAGGCAGGTTATGGCCTTTTAGCAGCTCTTGCGACTCCTCTAGTACTATCGGTGCATAGCGTCGTCTCTTGGGACTTTGCCATGTCGATCCAGCCGGGTTGGCATACAACAATTTTTCCTCCGTACTTTGTAGCTGGTGCGATCCTTTCTGGGATTGCTATGGTTTACTTTTTGGTAATACCAGTTCGCTATATGTTTAGGCTCGAGCGGTTCATCCTGCCCGATCACCTAGAAGCTTGTAACAAGCTCGTTCTTTTGACCTCTACGATTGTGTTTTATGCATACGGTATTGAGTTCTTTGTAGCTTGGTATTCAGGCAACCCTTATGAGTGGGGTGTTTTTGTAAAGCGTGCGATTGGCCCTTACGCATTTTACTTTTGGGTCATGGTGTTCTGTAACTGCATTTTCCCTATGATCTACTGGTTTAAGTGGGCGCGCCGCAATATATTGATTGCGATGGTCGTCAACTGCCTTGTCAACGTAGGTATGTGGTTTGAGCGTTACAACATTGTTGTATCAAGTTTGGTAGAAGACTTTCTTCCTGGCTCTTGGGGGCATTACGCACCGAGTTTGGTAGAGATTGGGATTACGATCGGAAGTTTCGGTTGGTTCTTCTTTTGGTTCTTTCTATTCTGTAAATACTTTCCTTTTATTTCGATGTCCGAGCTTAAGCTCATCATGCCTAAGCCATGGAGCCCAGAAAAACAAAAAGAGATTGACGCTGCAGAGCAAGCGCAAGTGGCGAGGTTGTAAGTTATGCTGGATAAAGTGATAGAGCTGCTGATTCGATTTGGACTGCTTCCCGAGCGTGCGGTTCAACACGGGACTTTGGTTATTTTTGATTACCTAGACCATACCTGTAATGCGATTGAGCGTATGCGCCAAAGAGCTGATTGCCAAGACTATGAAGTTTTTGCCCCTACCTCGTATCATGAGTTAGAGCATGCCGCAGGGTTCGGTTACTCTCCTGTTCGCTGGTTTACCTTGGTCATGGCACTTTCGGGTACATTTTTTGGCTTTTTAATTTGTTTTTTATACGCCTATGATTACCCGCTTATGGTTGGCGGAAAAACACCGGGCTTATATTCTTTGCCAGCTTATGTAGTCATAGGTTTTGAAATGACCATTCTTTTTGGTGGTGTTGGCACCATTTTAGGAATGCTAGTGTTTTGTAAAATACCAAACCCTAAGACACCTGTTTTAGATGATCGTTTAACTGACGATAAGTTCGGGGTGTTTTTACCCGGAAAAAGCCCTGAAAGTGCACCCGTTTCTGTGCTCAAAGAGTGCGGCGGGAAAGAGGTTAAAGGCTTTGGACAGTTCTCTACTCAAGCTACTAAAGAGGAGGAGGGCGCCTAATGAAAAAGTTACTTTTAGTTTTATTCGCATTGGCTTTGCTGCCAGCTTCTTGCAGCAAAAGATCGACTAAGATTCAGTACATGCCTGACATGGCAGACAGCCCTGCGGTGAAGGCTCACGAGTCATACCTTGAACGTCCAGAAGGTGCGGTTACTTCAAACGCGCTTTATTATCCGGCGACGCCGGCTGGTGCATCGGCTATTTTAAAAAACCCACTTCGCGGAGCTCCGGTTACAGACGAGATCCTAGCAAAAGGTCAGTGGGCTTTTGAAACCTACTGCGCGGTTTGTCACGGACCTCAAGGTAAAGGGGATCATTCCTTATCTAAAGAGTATCCGCTTGTGCCACCCAACATAACGACGGATACATATTCTAAATATACTGACGGTGAGCTTTATTATCGGATCACTTTTGGTTGGGCCAACATGCCTGGGTATGGCGATAAAATAACGGACGAAGAACGCTGGCCACTTGTGCTTTATCTGCGCAAGTTGCAAGGCAAGTTGTAGAGGGAATTATTTATGGGATCTCACGGACACGTACATCCGCTCACCGATAGCCGCCTGCAGCCGTCTGGAATCGTTAAAGTATCGATCGCTGTTTTGGTGTTAGTTGGTTTAGCTGCTTTAGTATTTGGTTTTGGCAGTGACTCGACCAGAACTTGGGGCTCGCTGCTCTTTAACTTCTTTTTCTTTTACTCGATTGCCGTTATTGGGTTGTCGTTTGCAGGTATGCAGGAAATCGTGCGCGCCCGCTGGGGAAGGCCCGTAAAAAGGCTTCACGAAATGTTTGGCAGTTTTGTGATGGTCGCAAGCTTCTTTTTCTTGATCCTATTAGGCTGTTTGTACACAGGTTTCGGCAGTGCTGATCATATGTATAAGTGGATGATGGATCCGCATATGCTCGATCACTTTGCAGGAAAACGTGACTGGCTCGTAAAAGACTTTCTTGTGTACCGCGATGTGTTTGCGGTTGTTTGCATTGCTTTTGGAGCATGGTGGCAGCTTCGCTGCGTTGTAAGCCGCGATCAAAAATACTTAGATGGTGCTAGTGATGCCAAAGAGTATGCACTTAAAACAAGGGATCACCTCCGTTACTGGAGTGCTCCTGTATTAGTTCTTTATGCTTGCTGTTTTTCTTTGTTAGGTTTTGATCTTTTGATGTCTCTTGAGCCACTTTGGTTTTCCACCCTATGGGGCGGATGGCTTTTTGCTTTGGCGATGCAAACCATGCTCGCAAGCCTTTCTTTGTGGATGTTCTGGCTTAAGTCAACCGAGATTGGAAAGCAGTACAAAACGCAGCAGTTTCATGACATTGGTAAGCTCCTCTATGGCTTTAGTATCTTCTTTGCGTATTTGACTTATGCTCATATTCTTACCTACTGGTACGGTAACGTCCCAGAAGAAACAGAGTACTTTTTTCACAGGTTAAACCAGCCATGGCTGACGATCGCAATTGTGACTCCTTTATTTAATTTTGTACTTCCTTTGTTTGGTCTTATTCCAAAAGCTTCGAAGTACACGCCTGTTTACACGCCTATCGTGTGTTGCTGTATTATCTTGGCTCAATGGTTTGTGATGATGCTTGTAGTCATGCCAGACGTAGTGGACTCGCATAACCAAATGTACTTTCCTTGGATTGAGATAGGTGTAGGACTCGGTGTTCTTGGGTTGTTCTTGGCGTCGATCTTTTATTTTGGAACCAAGTACCCTGTAGTGGCTGCCGGCGATCCGGACCTTCGTATGTACGAAGCTGCTCACTAGTTTATTGAAAGACTCACTACAAAAGAAAAAAACAACAGATATTCAAAGCCAGGATGGCTTGGACCTTTCCAGGGCTATCCTGGTAACGGTCCTTACCCCTGATTGCGACGAAGTCGAAGTGCAGCAAGGTTTGGATGAGCTGGCACAGCTGGCAGAGTCTCTGGGGATAGATGTCTGTGAGAAGGTCACCCAGCGGCGCAAAAGCTTTAGTCCGCGCCTTTTGATGGGCCCTGGAAAGATCCTTGAGATCGCAGAACATGCCAAAAGCATCGGCGCAGGTCTTTTGCTTTTTGATAGGGCGCTTTCACCGCCGCAGTTTCGCAACCTCGAAAAAGAAACCTGCCTTAAGGTTTTGGATCGAACCGGTTTGATCCTGGAAATTTTTCACCGCCAAGCAAAAACCAATGCGGCGCGCACCCAAGTAGAGATTGCCAGACTTGAATACATGCTTCCGCGTATGGTCGGAGCTTGGACCCACTTTGGCCGGCAGTCGGGTGGGGGAGCTACCAACCGGGGTATGGGTGAAAAACAGATCGAAGTCGATCGCCGGCGTGCTAGAGAAAAGATTAGCCGCTTGAAAAAACGCTTAGAACAGATTCACAAGGACCGAGAAAACCAGCGGAAATCGCGTGCGAGAGAGCTTAAAGTTGCGCTTGTAGGTTATTCAAATAGTGGTAAATCCACTTTGATGCACGAGCTCACAGATGCAGAGGTTGTCATCGAAGACAAACTGTTTGCCTCTCTAGACGCGAAAGTGCATACGCTTGACCCGAGGGCCAAGCCCAGGCTCCTACTGATTGATACAGTTGGTTTTATCCGCAAGCTGCCGCATAGTCTGATCGAAAGTTTTCGCTCTACCTTAGACGAGACCAGGTCGGCCGATCTTTTAGTGCACGTAGTAGACGCTTCGGACGAACAGTACAAAGAACATATGGAAACCACGGTTTCTACGCTCGAGCGTATTGGTGCTGGAGATATTCCGGTTCTGCTGGTTTTGAATAAGTTAGATCAAATCGAAGACCCAGTTTTTTCTAAGGTATTAAAAGGAAGCTACGCCAAAGCTGTATTGATGTCTGCAAGAGACCCTAAAGACGTACAAACTCTAAAAGAGCGGGTCCAAGATTTTTTTACCAGAGAGTTGAGCTTGCATAAAGTTCGCATTGCTATGCGAGACGGCGAGGCCTTGGCACGGGTCTATCAAAGCGCGATGGTTTTAAGTCAGGTTGAAATGACTGAGGAAGAAGCTTTTGAGTTAGAGATCCAGGGGACGGGGCCGGCGATTGCGCGTTTGCAAAGGCTAGATTCTTTGGTTTGGCTAAATGGCAAAGAAACCAAAGACGAAAGCAAAGAAAAAGCCAAAGAAGAATCCGTAAAACCACTAGAGGGCCCTTGAATCGTGATTGAATACAAGCTTTCAGGCGTACCTGAGTTTAAAAGACAGTCCTGGGAGGGCTTACAAGATAAAGCAACAACGCTCCTTTCGGATCTTTTAGAAGAGGCCAGCTCTAGCCCCGCCCCGGATGCGATGCTTGGCTGGCTTAGTTTGCCGCAGGGCGAGGTAGTCGAAGCCTGCAAAAAATACCAAGACGAAAACCTCGATTTTTTTTATGACTCGATATTTGTGTGTGGAACGGGCGGCTCGCAGCTTGGCTGCAGGATGCTAGAAGAGGTTCTTCCGTTTTGCCAGTATATGCAAGGCAAAGAAGCTCTAGCCACCATGCCAATTTACTATGTCGGCCAGCACGTGTCGGCCTACGAGTTTTCTAAGACGCAAGCAACGCTTAAAAGTAGCCAGCCGCTGCTGGTTTTTATTTCAAAATCAGGCACTACCTTTGAAACATCTGTTTCAGCAAATTTTTTAATCGACTCCATGAAAGAAAAATACCCTGATAACTACCAGCGCCGCATCGTGGCTATCAGCTCCGGGGGGCTCGAGCAAAAACCTGGGTTTGACGAGCTTTTGAAACAGCCTGTTTTAGATCTGCCAAAAGACGTTGGCGGAAGGTTTAGTGTTTTCTCTAGCGTGGGCATGGCTCCTTTGTGTTTTGCTGGTTTTGAGCTGCATGAGCTGGTAGAAGGCGCCAGACAGTGCCTTGAAGATGCCGATGAGGTAGGCCAGCAAGCAGGTTTGCAAGCTAGCGGCCTTTGCCTGTTTGCAGCAGACCGTGCCGGGCTTGGCAAAGAACAACACCTTGAGGCGTTTATGTACGGGGAGCCTGCCCTAGAGCCGCTAGCCTTGTGGTGGCAGCAGCTGTTTGCAGAGTCTGAAGGTAAAGACCAAAAAGGCGCGCTTCCGGTGCCTGTTCAGTGGAGCAGAGATCTTCACTCTGTCGGTCAGTGGCTACAACAAGGCCCAAAGGTATATTGGCAAACTTTTTTACAAAGCAAAACAAACGGCAAGTTTTCTGGGATGGAAAATATGCGCTCAATCCATGCCTCTAATAGCGATCCGCAAGCTAGCTTTGATATAAAAGACATAAAATTTAGTCTAGGCAAAGCCGTGCGCAAAGCGCACTTGGATAGCGGTAACCAGCAGCTTCACCTTTGGCTAGACGAATGGTCTCCAAAAAACCTGGGCTACTTTATGCAGTGGTCGATGCTTGCTTGTGTCGTTACCTGCAAGCTGCAAGGTGTAAACCCGTTTGATCAGCCAGGTGTGGAAGCATACAAAAAACAGTTTTTAAACGGGCTTGTTTAAACCTCTTATCTAAAACTCTTCTTTAAAACTGTTATTTGAAATTGATTGGATTATTTTTTAATAAATTAGTTTTTTACGGCGTTCGTAAAATCACCTTTAGAAGCTTCAAGCTTTGAGTGGATTTCTACAAAGACTGTTTCCACAAACTCTCTAGCCCACTGGTCCCCTTTGATGCATTGCCTTAGCGTATCCATCCAAGTTTCAAGGTCTTCAGAGAATTCATGCGGATCATCAAACGGTGAATCGTGAAACATAGTGACTAGGGTTTGAACCCAATCAGACGGCCCTCTGTCTAGCAGGTTTGCAAATCGGTTGATCTTGATGGTTTGGTCTTCGTCTTGCCAACCGCCAGAGACCTGGAACGGGTACCAATCACGATCGTTTTTATGTAGCCAAAGAACAGCATCACCCTTGACGTCGATAACTCGAAAGTCTTCGGGTCTTGCACCGTGGTATCCATCTGGTCTGCGCCAAATCACAAACATGGCAGTTGAGCTCTCCTCTGAAAACACTCCCCTAGAAGATAGCATGACCGTTTAGGGAAGGTGAAGGCCAAAAATGAGCTTTTTGCAGATTTTTTTAGAAGTCTTTTACCGAGTCTGGGATGTTAAAAAGAGATGTAAGGATCTGAAAACACTGCTGTATATAGCTTAGGTGGATTTTACCGGGCGAAATGCCGAAACGCTATTCACGAAGCTTGTACATAAAATTTGAGGGAGATCTAAAAATGAAAATAGCAAACCTAATATTAATGGCCATGGTTTTAGGTCTGTCTACAGTGAGCTGTAAGCTCGGAACTGCTGCTAGCAGTGGTTTGAGTGGTGACACACCGAGTTCCATTCTTGGAGAACAGCTTGCAAACATAGAAAGTCAAAAAAGTCAGGATCTAAGCAATCCTTTCCTTAATCAAGAAGAAAGAGCCTCTATAGAGCTCTCAGCCCAAAACGAGAAAAGCAGAGTTATTGCAGACTTCAACGAAGCGAATAGTTCTCAGAACACGAATGGTAGCACTTATTCTACTTCAGGAGGCTCTTTCTTGATTCCTGGGGAAGTCCACGTTGATAGCAATTCAAACGGACTGAGTGTCGCTGTCGCTCAACTTAGAGGGATATGCCAGTTTGAAGGTGGATACTACAATACAGTTACAGGCAGATGTGAAGATAACAATACAATTGCTGGTACAGCAGTGGTCGATAGCTCTCATATGTTCGCAGGATCTTATGAGCCTATAAAAAACCCTGTTAACCAATTGGCTGCATATTCGAGCGAAAGCTTTATACCTTCCACTAGGTATACTTTGCCAAGCAACAAACAAAGAACTGTAGCTTGTCAAACAGGTTTCACATACAACGAATACTTTAGAGCATGTGCTCAGTTGCAAAAGTAGAGTTTCTGAAGCTTGAAAGATATAAACAAAGGGAGCGCTTTTACAGCACTCCCTTTGTTTATATCAGGCCTATTTGTCTTGCGTTAAACAGCCGCTAGAGGGTTTTGATAGGAGCTCGAGAACTGATTTACATACTCTGCTAAGACAGTGCGCTGTTGTTCGGAAAGTTCCAAAAACTGCACGCCCATACCTGTGCTGGCCTCTGCTTCAGGAGCAACTTCTTGGGTCCACATGACCTGGCCTTTGACTTCAAACTTTTCTCCGGTCTCTGGGAGGGTGAAGTTCATCACAACGACGCTACCTCTAGGTAATATCGATTGCGTATGAATAAAAATACCGCCTGTTCCAAGGTTGTAAGAAAAATCAAAAAGGTAGTTTCCCTCAGACTTGTAGTCGACAAGCATTTTTACAGGGATTCGATCACCCGTACGTTTATCCGAGGATTTTTTTGCATTTTTTTCTTTAGGCTTTGTCTTTTTTGTGTCTTTTCTTGCGCGAAACGGAATTGTTTTAGCAATCTTTTCCGAACTTGCAGCAGCAGTTTCCTTGCTCTTAGTGCTTGTTTTTTTTGTCATGGCTATGGTTTCTCCAGCTTAAAACCCGGTGGATTTGCGATCTCTTGGATCAAGCATTTCTATCGGCGGAAGTTCGCGGAGGTTTAGTCGGCTGGTTTCTGGAAGTATGCAAATTGCCTTTGGCAAAACAGCTGAGCTCGTAGGGAAGTATCACGCAAAATTTGCCTAATTCCTCTTGCTGGGTTCAACTCTATATAGGGGCCAGGAATAGGCTAGCGGCTGCGTTCTTCCTGAACCAGCCTGCGGACGTAGCGGTTATGCTCCTGGAGGGTCTTAGAGAAGTGGTGACGCCCTGTTTTGCGGTCCAGCAGGACATAGTAGTAGTAGCCATAGCTTGTGGGGCTCAGCACGGCCTCTAGGCTTTTGGCTGAGGGGCTGCCAATCGGGGTTGGCGGCAGTCCGCCATAGATGCGGTTGTTGTATGGGTTTGTCCTATCTCTTAAATGTACGGTCTTTATATCGCCGTCATAGCCTTTGATTCCATATATCAGGGCGGCGTCTATACCCAGAGGCTGGCGTTTGGCAAGGCGAGCTAAAATCACTTCGGCAACCATCGGACGCTCGTCGTCGACGCTGGTCTCAAGTTCGATCATCGAAGCGATGTTTACCGCATCGACCAAACTCAGGTTTCTTTGGCGAATTTTATCGAGGTAAGTAGGTGGTAGGTTTTTCCAAAAAGTATCGACCATTTTTTTGAGGATGTTTTCACCAGAGGTCTGCTCGTAAAAAGAGTAGGTAGCGGGGTAGATAAAACCTTCGAGGGTCTTGGCACCTTGAATGTTCATTTTTTTTAAAAAGGCCTGACTTGTCATAAGCTGCATAAAACTGGATTTACTGCCAAGCCCAAGGGCTTGTAGACGAGCTGCGATTTTTGGCAAACTAAAACCTTCGGGGATCGTAAAGCTAAAAAGCACTTCACGGTGGATGTCTCCGGCACGCATTGCTTTGGCTATTTTATCTAGGTTTACGTGGCCACTGAATTGATATGTGCCAGCCTGAAACTTTTCAAATTTTTGAAACAGACGGATGTTTGCGTATAGGCCAAGTTTACTTGTACCAGGTAGGTGCTTGCTAAGTTGACCTGCCAGGCTACGTGAGCCGACCCCTCGCTTTAGTTCTATCTTTAAAGGAGCCTGCAATGTGATAGATTTTTTCGCTTGGCTATAAACCCACCCATAAGCAACTAAGGCGACCACTATAGAAAATAGGAGTAATGCTGTTAGGGTGGCCGCTAGGGTAGAGGTTCGTTTCAAGGTTTAGCTCCTCTTGGTCGAAGGCGCTGGAGCTCGCCTCCTCAGGGTATTATTAAAATTAAATACTATAATAGGTAGTTAGGTCGCGTTGGCCAATTCACCGTGAAGTTTTACTGGTTTTCTGCTAAATAAAGGGACACTTTACCTCGTTTTGGTTTTGGGCAGTGGAAAGCGACTAGAATCAGGGAGTTAGGGGTAGTATAGTGACTAGGGACGTATAGAGGGGATTTTTAAAAAATGAAGCAGAACTCGAACTTTGCGAGTCTGTGCGAAAAACTTGGGTTAAGCGCATCTTTAAATGAAGAGCTCTTAAACGAAGCATTTTCACACGGATCAACTACAGCTGGCAGCAAGCCAACTTCTATTCATTTAAAAAGAAACTACCAGCGCCTAGAGTTTTTAGGTGATTCGGTCTTGGGGCTGCTTGCAGCAGAGCTTCTCTATGAGAATAAGAAAGATGCCAAAGAAGGCGTGCTCTCAAAGCTTCGCTCGGAGCTTGTCAGTGGTGAGGTGTTTTCAGAGCTTGCCAGCGGTCTTGAGCTAGAGAAATACATCAAACTAGGGCCTAGCATCAGAGAGGTTAGCTCTAAGATTTTAGCCGAAACCTTTGAAGCACTATGTGGAGCGATTTTCCTTATTTGTGGCTTTGAGGTAACAAAAACTGTTTTTTATCCAATTTTGCATAAAAAACTTAGAGAACTCTTGGATAGTGCTAAAGACTTAGATATAGGTGCTACTAGCTTTGATGCTAAATCAAGGCTACAAGAGTTTTTCCAGACGGTTTACCAGGAAAGGCCTGCTTACCAGCTGGTCGAAACTTTTGGACCAGCTCACAACCCGGTGTTTAGGGTGCGGTGCGTATTTAGAGGCGAGACACTAGCGGTAGCTAGTGCAAAAAGTAAAAAGGCTGCCGAAAAACAGTCGGCAAAACTCGCTCTTGGAAAGCTAGATCGTTACAAGGCAGCGAGTCAAAGTACGGCAGCTGACAATGGTGGCCAAGTGAACCCTGCAAATACTTTTCTAAGGAAAAGCGACAGCCGCAGAACAGCTGCCAAAGCAATTTAAAAAGTAGTTTTAAAAAAAGTTAAAAAACAAACCACAAAGAGCAGGTTAAATTGAAGTCTTTTGCATACAGCGTCGGTATTTTAGGTAGAGCAAACGTAGGTAAGTCCACGTTGTTTAACGCGCTTACTCGTTCGAAACAGGCGCTCGTAGACGATCAGCCAGGCGTTACCAGAGATTACTTGAAAGAGCTGATCCCAGAAGAGCAAGGGCTAAGAAGCTTTTTTCTCTACGACAGTGCTGGGTTTGAGCCGGGTATGGAGCTGGTAGAAGATCCAGCCAAGGAATTCGGCGAGCCTCTTTCACAGGCAAAGATTTGGGCGCAAAGTAAAAAAGTAGTTGAGCTTAGCGATTACATTATTTTAATTGTCGACGCTTCGGCTGGGCTGCACCCTTACGACAAAAAGCTGATGGATATCGTCCGGCGCAGCGAGACACCTTGCACGCTCGTTCTAAACAAGATGGATGCGAAAGGAGCCGAACAAAACAGGTATGACTTTTACGAAATAGCTCCGGAGCACCAGCTTGAGGTTTGTGCTTCGCACAGAAGAGGGTTGGGATCGCTACGGCTTCATCTAGAAGATAGGTTTATCGAACTAGAAGAATCGATCAAACCGCAAACCAAAGTCACCGGTGAAGATATATGTAAAATAGCTATTGTTGGTAGACCGAACGCCGGTAAAAGCTCTATCACCAACAAGCTTTTGGGCGACGATCGCTCGATGGTAAGCGAAGTAGCCGGTACAACCCGCGACAGCATCAAGGCTCGCTACCGCTACAACCAAAAAGACTATGAAATATTAGATACGGCTGGTATGCGTAAGCGTCCAAAAATCAAAGACCGCGTTGAAATTTTTAGTTCGATCAAAGCTTTTGGAAACATCAAGATAGCAGACGTGATCTTGCTGGTTCTAGATGCGAACCTAGGCCTGTGCGAGCAAGACCAGCGCATATTGCGTTTTGGGGCGGAAGCCGGGAAGATGCTGATCATCCTTGTAAATAAGTGGGATCTGGTCGAAGAAAAAGACTCGAAAACATCGAGTGAGTGGGAGAAAGACCTTAAAGCAAAGCTAGGTAGGCACGCTCACTTTCCAATGATGTTCACCTCTGCTTTGACTGGTAAAAGAATCCAGGACATCAAATCAAAAGTCGAAAAACTATGGGAAATAGCAAACCGTAGGATTACAACCTCTGAAGTTAACAGAACCCTAGAGGTGATCGTAGCAAAGCAGTCTCCAGCTCTTAATAAAGGCTACAACAAGCGTGCAAAGTTTTACTATGCAACCCAGGTCCGTGAAAGACCGCCGACCTTTGTAGTTAAATGCAACGTTGAAGGGTTTATCCAAGAAAGCTACAAACGGTTTATGGCAAACGAGTTTCGTAAGGCGTTGCGCCTAGGGCCTGTGATGCCAAAGCTTTTGTTTAGAGATAAAAAAGCGAAAGAAAATGAATCTAATGAGATAAGAGACTAGCTCTTCTCTATTCACTTGTGGATGTTCTTTATAAGTTGGCCTGTGATCTGCAAGAGGTCTTGCTAGGCTTTAACTTTTTTGGCGGGCTCATTGCCGCTAGGTACAGAAGGCCACGTTAGTTTGAGCTGCGCAGCTACAAAATACGCAAAACACATAAAACAGAGTCAGTAAAACTCAATCACTACAGGTTTTTGCCGTACCTAAAATAAGTGTCTCAAACTTTTTTTCCCAACCTAACCACTGCTCTTGTACACTTTCAGGTAAGTTTTCTTCCTGCATGGCTTCTTGCAAGAGCACTATCCGACGATAAAAGTGTCCTTTGCGAAGCCCTAGCCCGCGGTGAGCGGAAGCAAGATCTTTTCCACCACTTGCAACGTATTCTTTGGGGCCGCCAAACCTGGCACGTAAAAACTTAAGCTGCATTTCTACGATGCGCGCTTTGCTCTTTCCCAGAAACAAGTAGCCGATCATAGGGTCTAAAAATGCTGCGTTGTAAGTTCGCTCGACGATGGCCTCTAGCCTTTTTTCACCGATTTGTTCGTATAGGTTCACGCTTTGCAGTCCTTTGGGTGAGAGTGCTTCTAGCTTTGATAGAGCAAAGATTTGCATACTTCCTGAGCACATACAAGCCTTTGTGTGGCCTATATTTTGCCTGATTGCGGCTTATGGCAGATGATAGCCTTTGCGGAAAACTGACCATGAATTTTTTTGGCAAGTTAAGTGAGGTCCAAATGAACGACAAAGCCGAAGTAAGAATAGAAACAGATAGTTTAGGCGAGGTCGAAGTACCTGCGAGTGCTTATTGGGGTGCTCAAACCCAGCGTAGTCTCGTCAACTTTAAAATAGGTACTCATAGAATGCAGCCCGAAGTGATCCGGGCGTTTGGCTTTGTCAAAAAAGCAGCGGCTTTAACCAATGCAGCTTTAGGGAAAATGCCAAAAGAAAAAGCGCAAAAAATTGCTTTAGCCTGTGATGAAGTCATCGCAGAAAAGCTAAGCGATCATTTTCCGCTGGTTGTCTGGCAAACTGGCTCTGGCACGCAGTCAAACATGAATGCAAATGAAGTGATTTCAAACCGTGCGATTGAATCGATGGGCGGAGAGGTCGGAACGAAAACCCCAATTCACCCAAATGATGATGTCAATAAAAGTCAAAGCTCGAACGATGTTTTTCCAACCGTGATGCACGTTGCATCGGTGCTTTCTATACAAGAACGACTGGTTCCAGCCCTTAAAAAGATACACACTGTATTGGCTGAGATCGTCGAAACCAACAAAGACGTTCTGAAAATAGGCCGCACACACATGATGGATGCTACGCCTCTATCTGTAGGCCAAGAGTTTTCTGCATATGTCGCTCAGATTGAAAACGTGCAGCAACATGTAGCTCATTCTTTGCAAAGCCTTTACAAGCTAGCTTTGGGCGGGACAGCTGTAGGTACTGGTCTTAACACCCATCCTAAGTGGGCTGATAAGGTAGCGCGGCAAATTGGCGATCTAACAGGGCAGCCGTTTGTAACGTCTGCAAATAAGTTTATGGCTCTGAGTGCACACGATGCGATAGTTGAAGCTAGTAGCAGTATGCGTCTTTTGGCAACGGTGCTGATGAAGCTAGGAAACGACGTGCGTCTTTTGGCGAGTGGCCCTCGGGCTGGGCTAGCTGAGCTTGTCATTCCTGCCAATGAGCCAGGAAGCTCGATCATGCCTGGAAAGGTCAACCCCACGCAGTGCGAAGCACTAACCATGGTAGCAGCCCAGATTATAGGTAACGATACGGCCGTAGGGATTGCAGGAAGCCAAGGGCATCTGCAGCTAAACGTATACAAGCCAATGATGGTGCATAACCTTTTAGAATCTGTGCGACTGGCAAGCGATGCGATGAACTCGTTTGTCGATAAATGCCTGGCAGGGCTTAAGCCAAACAAAGAGCAGATGAAGCTTTTGATGGATCGCTCGCTTATGCTTGTAACCGCTTTAAACCAGCACATCGGGTACGATCAGGCAGCAAAGATTGCCAAAAAAGCTTTTGCCGACAGCTCCACCCTAAAAGAAGCAGCGCTTGAGCTGGGTCTTGTTAGCAGCGAAGATTTTGATAAGTTTGTAGACCCTGTAAAGATGATTGAGCCTAGCTAACAACAGTAAGTAGCTCTCCCGTCACTATACAGTCGAGTTAGTCTTTGATGTTTTTGTATTTATATAAAAATATCAAAGACTTATACAGCTCGTTGGAGTCTTTAAAGTCTCTCCATAAAAAAATATAAAAACCATAGAATTATTTTATAAAATAGAGTAGACTGTCAGAGTAGTCATGCAGGCTGTTTTCAGTCCCCCGCCACGGCTACTTGCTCACTTGCTCACTTGCTCACTTGCTCACTTGCTCACTTGCTCACTTGCTCACTTGCTCACTTGCTCACTTGCTCACTTGCTCACTTGCTCACT
>JALZUO010000052.1 GCA_023301565.1 Oligoflexales bacterium | reverse complement strand
CCATGATCAACGTCGCATCCACAGTCGTCATTGCCGCAGTCACAAGATTTTTTGTCGCCGTCGTCCACGTCGCATCCACAGTCTCCGTGATCATCACAGTCATCGTCGTCACAATCACCGCTAACTTTGTCTACAGCTATTTTTGCACTGCCACGCCAGTAGACTCCTGCATAAAAGCCTCTACGCTTGATGATTTTTTTGTTAAAGAAAAACGACTCTCCGCCTCGGCCATCGTTATCGGTAAAGCGGTACCCGCACTGCCAGCCGTCTAGAGATTCTTGGCAGATGCCTTTACCTTTAAGGTCGTCTTCTCCTTCTACGGTGAATGTTTTGTCTTTGCCATACTTAAAGACAAGGACGTCTTTTACTTCTTCTTGAAGTTCGCCTGAATGGAAGATGCTCACTTTTTCAGTCATGGTAACAACTGCGCCGTCGTCGTTTACTTTGCGCTCAAAAGTAGTTTTTCCAGTCCACGTTCCATGAACTACTTCGCCTTTTTCTATTTTCTTCCAAACACCTTCAAACTGAAGCTCTTTGTCTGACGGTAGTACTTGTCCAAAGGCCAGGGGGGCCGCGATCAAAATGCTCAATAGCATCATTAGTCTTTTCATCCGAAATCCTTTCGTTGAGTGAATACATCCATATAAATTGCGCCTAAGCTTAGCAAAAAATGAACAATTTCTTGAATGCCTACTTCTTAGAAAAGAGGCAAAGTGCCTGTAGTCCAAGGGACTCTTTGATTTCCTGAGGTAGCAAGATCATTGTTATTAGGCTGAATTCAATTTTTTGCGTAGGATAGCAGCTCTAAATAAGGAGGAAATAAAATGTCTCAACGGTTTGACGCAAACACACTTGGATCTTCCGTGATCATCGGTGTCATGGTTATAGCTTTTGCATTGTTTAATTGCTTTTTTACGATTGATGCTGGGCAAAGAGGGGTCGTCCTGCGCTTTGGTGCCATTACTGATGTTAAATCTGAGGGGATTCATTTTAAGGTTCCTTTTGTAGACAGAGTGATTCGTATGGAAGTTCGAATTAAAAAAGCCATTATTACTACGACCTCAAGCTCTAAAGATCTTCAAGAGGTCCGAAGTGAAATTGCTTTGAATTACCACTTGGAGCCATCAGAGGTCGGGAGGTTATTTAAAGAGATAGGTCTTGACTGGGAAGGCCGCATCATTGATCCAGCTGTTAGAGAAACTATGAAGGCTGTTGCAGCGCAGTACACGGCAGAGCAGCTTATTACCAAAAGAGATACGGTTAGCAATACGATCAGGGATCTTCTTGGTGGCGCGCTGAAAAAGTATGGGCTTACGGTAGACGAGGTGTCGATTACCGATTTTAGTTTTAGCAAGGAGTTTGACCGCGCGATCGAGAGCAAACAGACTGCAGAACAGATGGCGCTAAAGGCCCAACGGGACTTGGATAGAATTAAAATTGAAGCTGAGCAAAAGGTGACAGCAGCAAAGGCTGAAGCTGAAGCACTTAGGGTGCAAAAACAGGTGGTTTCCAAAGAGCTTATCCAGCTTAGAGAGATCGAAGTACAAAAAATTGCTGTCGAAAAGTGGAATGGAATTTTACCGCATGTTACCGGCGGTGCGACGCCATTTATAAATGTGAAGTCTAGCAAGTAAATGAAGAAGTTTGTACTTTTGCTCGTAGTTTTGCTCGTCTGCTTTTTGTGGTTTTTCTCTGGAGGCAGCCGGTCTTCTTTTAAGCTCGATTACAAGCTTGCTAAAAGAGACCTTGGTGAGTTTGTCAAAGAGCCACACTCTATGGGTTCAAAAAGGCAAAGCAGGTTAGCTGATTTCGTCTTTAACCGCCTGGTTGCCGACAAGCTAGAAGCTCGCATTCAAAGCTTTGATGCACAGGTGCCTATTAGAAAAGATCAAGACGGTTATGGTAGGGCTGGGAACTACAAAAGAACGGTCAAGGGTTATAACGTTCTTGGTTACTTAAAGATGGATAAACCATCTGAGTGCATTCAGATGGTCGGCTCTCACTATGATACAAAGCATATTCCGGGTCTGCGCTATGTTGGCGCGAACGACTCGGCCTCTAGCAGCGCGCTTCTTTTTCAGCTAGCGTCGCACTTTAAGAAAAACCTGGGAGGACTCGGGTGTGACTTGCTCTTTGTTTGGTTTGACGGTGAGGAATCTGTCTTAGATGATTGGAACACCGCAGAGCGCGCACCATACGGGCAACAAGATAATACTTATGGTAGCCGCTACTTTGTCTCCCAAATGAAGATTTGCGGAAAGACCGGTGCTGGTAAAGAGCAGCTTTGCTGGCGCGAGCAGTTAAAGAAACCTATCAAAGAACTTATCCTTATTGATATGGTTGGCTCTCAGGAGCTTAAGATTTCCTTGGATAGGCTGAGCTCTGATAAAATGCTCGAACGGTTGAAAGCTTCGGCTAAAAATCTGGGTTTTGATAAATACTTAGATAACACCTACACGTTCGTAGAAGATGATCATACGCCGTTTCGCAAAGCTGGAATTGATGCAATTGATATCATTGATTTTAATAACTTAGATTACTGGCACAAACCAGGGGATGAGGTAAAGAACATCTCGTTTCGAAGCATAGAGATTGCCGGACAGATTGCCGTAGAAATGATCGAGAACAGCCAGCAATAGGCTTTTTTAGTGGTCTGTAGGTTTGATATAAATAGTTGGCACCAACCTGAGGAGCAGGCGATATGACAGAATCAAAAGTAGAACCAAGGGTAGCAATAGTAATGGGGTCCAAGTCCGACTGGCCAACGATGAAGCATGCCTCGGAGATGCTAGAGCGCTTGGGCGTTTCTCACCTAAAACAGGTGGTGTCTGCGCACCGTACGCCTGATCTGCTTTACAAGTTTGCTGAAGAGGCTGAGTCAGCTGGTATTAAAGTTATCATTGCCGGAGCTGGCGGCGCAGCTCATCTGCCTGGGATGCTTGCTGCTAAAACCCATATTCCGGTACTAGGGGTTCCTGTACAGTCCAAAGCGCTGAGTGGCATGGACTCGCTTCTTTCAATCGTGCAGATGCCTAAAGGGGTTCCGGTCGGGACCTTGGCCATTGGAGATGCTGGAGCAACAAATGCAGCCCTTCTTTCTGCAGGTATTTTATCTCTAGAAGATGACGAGCTAGCTTTAAAGCTTAAAGAGTTTAGAAAAAAACAAACAGATGATGTTTTGAAGGATACAAGTGTAGGGGATGCTTAGATGAGAATTGGGGTCATAGGCGGAGGCCAGCTTGGTATGATGCTAGGAAGCGCCGCAAAAGAACTAGGGCACTCTTGTGTTTTTGTCGATCCTAATGCTGATTGCTCGGCTTCTCATGTGGGTGATGTTCTTAACTATTCTTTTGACGATATCTCTTTTGTAAAAAAACTAGCTAGCTCGTGTGATGTCGTAAGCTATGAGTTTGAAAATGTGGACACCGCTATTTTAAATGCATTGCAGAAAAGCGTGCCAGTGCACCCCAGCCTAAGTCTTTTGGAGGTATCCAAAGACCGCTATGCCGAAAAAATCATGCTAAACGACAACGGGATTGAAACGGCAAAGTTCCGTAAAGTCGAATCAGAGGTAGACGCTCACAGAGCAGCTGTGGAGCTTGGGTTTCCTTTTATCTTAAAGACCAGGCGGTTTGGATACGATGGGAAAGGCCAGTATTTTTTAAAAAACAACGCAGACCTTCTTCAGGCCGTGGCATCTATTGAAACATTCTCGCACATTGCTGAAAGCCTTGTCCCTTTTGATCTTGAGGTTTCAAAGATTGCTACAAGAAGCGCAGGTGGAAGCATCGCCTACTACCCGCTTACTCAAAACATACATAAAGGCGGAATCCTTCAGATGTCGGTAGCTCCGGCCTTTTTTAGTGAAGCTGAGCATTTGAATTTTTTGGCCGAACAGCAGGTAGAAAAAATTTGTTCCGTCTATGACTATATAGGGACTTTGGCTGTTGAATTTTTTGTTTGTGGCAAAAAGTTAATTGCCAACGAGATAGCGCCAAGAGTGCATAACTCGGGCCACTGGACGTTGGACGGAGGATCTACCAGTCAGTTTGAAAACCATATTCGGGCAATTACTGGGATGCCGCTAGGAAGCACCGAAGTCAGCAAAAAAATTACGATGGTTAACGTCATAGGCACGCATGTAGATTCTCAAGAGATCAAAAAGCTTAATGGTGTAGAGTATGACTATAAGAAATCTGCGCGTCCCGGTAGAAAACTAGCCCATTTTAACTTAGTAGATGCTTCGGACGCAGTTATTCAGCAAGCTCTTAGCTTGTAGG
>JALZUO010000051.1 GCA_023301565.1 Oligoflexales bacterium | reverse complement strand
GATCTCTTCTGGTTTGTGCTTTTTTCGTGCCATTTGGGCTCCTTTCATGTGGCCCAATACTAACATTAGAACTGGACCGGATTAGCCCGGGCAGGTCAGGCTGAACCCCTAACATGGACACGTAAGCTAAACACATAAGAAATGAGCATCAGTGATCTAGGTTTTCACCATCACATCTGTTTCATGCTTAAGTACGCGAAACTATTCAAGTTGCAAATTCTAGAGAACGTGAGAGGCATTTGACGCTAATACTTGCATTATTTTATAATTATAATATAATACTCTTATGCAGTTTTCTTGGGACCCTAAAAAGAGCAAGTCGAACAAACGAAAACATGGAGTGAGCTTCCTGGAGGCTCAGTCTTGTTTCTTTGACCCTATGCATATTTTTACGAAGGACGAAGCCCACTCAGGAGAAGAGGATAGATTTATACTCCTCGGTATGAGCACCGAGAACAGGCTGCTAGTTGTTGTTCATGCAGAGCAGTACGAAGAAGAGATCAGAATTATATCTGCAAGAAAATGTACGAAGTCTGAAAGAAAGAACTATCAGGAGGTGTAGACAATGAAAAAGGAATATGATTTTTCAAAGGGCAAAAGAGGGCATTACAATTCAAGGCTTAAAAAGCAGATAACCATTAAGCTTGATGAAATGACCATCGAGTATTTTAAGATTTTAGCAGAAACAACCGGAATAAGTTATCAAAACTTGATAAATCTTTATTTGAGGGACTGCGCCTCACAAGAGAAAAAGCCAAACATCAAATGGCAGAAAACCGGAACATAGCCCTCAAGTATGAGTAATCAAAAAGAAGAGCTTTACGATGCTCTTTCAGAAATTGAAAAAATTAGTGACCCACAGTCTTTTGGTGAGTTGATTCGCTCACTCAGGGTTTGTGACGGCCATGCGCAGGCTCAGATTGCTGATGAGCTGGGTGTATCCAAACAGCACCTTTCGGCAATTGAAAATGGCCAGAAGTCGGTAAGTATTGCTCGTGCCGCTCGGTTTGCAGAAGTCCTAGGCTATCCTGTCGATCAGTTTGTTATCGCTGTGATCCAAGATGAGATAAGAGAATATGGGGTTGATCCAAGTATTGAAATTTTTCGCTTGTTAAAAAAACAAGATTGACTCTGAGGTAAGCTAAGTAGCTATGATCAATTATTGCATCACTGGAAAAACACCTTGAACCAATTAATCCAATTTACAGTCTTTTGGTGGAAGAAATGCAAAAAGCTGATTGAAATTTAGACCACACAATAAAAACTACTTTATAGGTCGCAAATATTTTTAAGCAAATTTTATTGAGATGTTGGCCAACAGGTTGCGGAAACCAGATGATATTTGTTCTGGCTCCAGAGAGTTCAACTGAAAACTACTCCACCACTTCATTATGTTGCTTCCGCTCCCAAAGGGTCATCAACTAGTTATCCTACTAACATTGACTAACAAGCAAAATGAGACTGACTAGTTTCTCTATATCGCAAAGTTAACATATGCATAAAAAACCGCCTAAAGCTTACCTTTGTTGGCTGGAACTTTGGAATATTCGACATGATTTGAAGTCATTTGAGATTTTATTCCTGCTTTGGTAAGACTGCTTGCCAATCTGCGTCGCGTTGTAGATTTTAATGCCCAAGCTTCAGCTGGATTATTAGCCCAACCAGCAACCCAGCACACAATTGAGTCTGGTTTTAATTCTAAAACCCAAAAAGACGGCGCTTCAGAATTTGCTAGGTACTTGCATTGCATTGATTTTTTTGCAATCGACTTCACAACTTCCAAATCACTATTTGGTGCCACATAAAATTCCACATGGGCCCATTCTACCTCATCAGTTTGGCTGAGGTTCTCGTATTCTTTTTGCATGAGTTTATGATTAGGTATAATAAAGCGACGAAAGTTCCAGACTTTAAGGACTGTGTATAATAAAGTGATTTTTTCAATCGTTCCATAATGACCGTCGATGATGACCGTATCGTTTGCCTTAATAGGCTGTGACAATGTAAGAACAACTCCCGAGACAGCATTTTCAATAACTGGTTTAGCAGCAATACCAACAAGAACTGTGATAATACCTACCAACATCGTCACATAACTGGCCGAGACTTTAGGCAACAGTGGAATAAAGATAAGAAATGCAGCAATCAATAATATACCGGGAACGAAAACTCGTCTAATGATATCAAATCGAGCTTCAATACTCGAAATAGCACGTCGTTTGGTTATGCTTTCAATATCTTCATCAGAAGCATCCGTTTCGACAGCCTCAGACACATCCATATGCTTGACACTATCTAAGCGTACGTCTTTAGTTACTCTTAGTTTTCGCATAGCCCAGAGCAAAAAAAGCCCAGTTATAAAGAGAACTATCAGCGAATAAATAATATGCCAGCCAAGGATGAAATTTAAAGTCAAGGTTGACCTCCTCAAAGTAATGATTTTTATAGTAAACTTTATATTTAAAATATACTATATTAAACAGACCATATAGTGGCGTGTTTGGGGTATGCAATGAAAGTTATAAAAGTAGAACCAGGTTCTTTCGAGCCTGCAAACCATTATTACCCTAAGGTTCTTAATTCTAGCCTTCACCCAATGGTAAAGTATTTTTTTAACTTGAGCCAAGACCGACTCATTAACCGCTTTAACCACATGAACCCCCAATCAGATCCAAAAGTTCTTAAAGAGATTTTAAATTATCGAGCAAAATACTTACTTTGGGCTGGCTGTGATTTATTCCATGTCACTGATGATAATGGTCGACGAAGAATGCTGGTTATTGAAACAAACTCATGTCCTAGTGGTCAAAAGTCTATGCCCCTTCGAGATGATAATAATGACTATGGTGGCTATGAACTTATTATAAAAGAAACATTTTTGCCCTTTTTAAAAAGAAAAGCTAAAAAAAACTCAGGTGTATTAGCGGTACTCTACGACAAAAACCATATGGAAGCATCAGGCTATGCCGCAACTATTGCTGATCTTACAAATGAAGACGTCTTTCTTATCCCTTATTTTAAAGATTCTTGGACTGATTTTATTGAAATTGATGAGAACAAGCAATTCTATATTAAAGAAACAAAAACTCCGATCAGGGCTGCATTTCGATACGTCACTCAAAAACCTTGGAATCGAATTCCTATTTCTACAAAAACGACCATGCTAAATCCAATTCTTGGTTGCGTTGCAGGTGGTCGAAATAAATTATTGGCGGCTAAGGCTTATGAATTAATGAATACAGAACTAGCTGAAAGCGGTTTAAGTATTCACATACCACAAACAATGCAAGATATCTCTAAAGCAGAGATTCCCATGGCCATTCAAACCATGGGTGGATTAGGAGTGATTAAAAACCCTTATAGCAATGCTGGGCAAGGTGTTTGGACAATTTTAAATGACACTGAACTTGAAAAGTTTATGCACCAAGAAGTTGATTACGATCAATATATTGTTCAGTCACTTATTGGAAACTCAGAGTGGAGTTCAAGCACAAGCCTTGGAAAACAATACCATGTTGGAACTATCCCTAATAAGCGTAATCAAATTTTTGCGGCAGATATTCGTTTTATGGTTTGCTCAACTCCTGATGGTTTTAGAGCGGTTGGTTGTTATGCTCGAAGAGCAAGAAAAGCCCTCACTAAAAAAGCATCTGATGTTGAGGACTCTTGGGAAATGCTAGGCACAAACCTTTCAATTAAAGAAGATAATAATCAATGGAGTTCAGACACCAATAGACTTATGTTGATGGATTCAAAAGATTTTAATGCTCTTGGTTTGAGTCTAGATCAGTTAATTGAAGCATATGTACAAACGGTTTTATCAGTTGTTGCCATTGATAAAATGGCTGCTCGCCTTGTGTCTGATAAAGGCAGCCTAAAGAAAAGACTTTTTAAATCCTTAAATAAAGATGAAAACTTACAGAGTGAGATTTATGACTTATCCAAAAATAAATAAACTAGATCTTTCAAAAATCGAACCGGGTACTACAAATAAATTCTTTTTAACAGTTGTTGAAGATGGCCTTGGACGAGATATTACAGTGCCAATTTTTATTGCAAAAGGCAAAAAATCAGGGCCTGTACTAGGATTAACCGCTGCCGTGCATGGTAATGAACTCAATGGCATTCGCGTGATATCAAATCTAATTACAGATATAAGTTCTGAGATAAGTGATTTAGCTGGAACAGTGGTTGCCGTTCCAATTGTTAACACGCCCGGGACTTTGCAAAATCAACGGGAATTTATTGATGGAGTCGATCTGAATAGAATTATGCCCGGCAAGCTAAACGGTGATCGTTCACAAAGATTTGCCCATAAGTTTATGAAAGAAGTTATTTCAAAATTTCAATTTCATATAGATCTGCATACTGCTAGTTTTGGTCGAATAAACTCGCTTTATGTACGCGCAAACTTAGAAGACACAGAAACAAAAATGCTCGCTCAGCTTCAGCACCCGCAAATCATTGTTCATAATACGGGTAAAGATGGTTCTTTAAGGGGGGCAGCAGTAAAGAAAAACATAAAGTCTATAACGGTTGAAGTTGGAAACCCGCAAAGACTTCAGAAAAGCCTCATCAAAGCATCCGTGGTGGGGATTCATAATACACTCTCTTATCTCAAAATGCTTCCTATAGAAATTGAAAGCCACACAGCAGAACCTACTATTTGTCAAAAATCTTACTGGATTTATACTGAATTTGGCGGCATTCTTGATGTTTTACCGGATATCACAGAGAGTTTTAAAAAAGGCGATAAAATAGCGATACAGTATGATGTTTTTGGACAAAAAATTTATGAATATTCAGCTCCAGAAGATGGCATTGTCATTGGTAAAAGTACAAACCCAGTCAGTCAAACAGGATCGCGAATTCTTCACCTTGGAGTCGTAAAATAATAAATTAACCTCAACCTAAACCGATACTTAACAAGTCGAAGACTACCTTCACTTTCAAGAGGCTTTAATTCAACAAAGATACAGCAATTACGAATATGCGTTTTCATATTGGCCCACATTCCTAATATTTAAAGAAAGAGAATCAATATGATCATTAGTGTTTAATGGTTTGGCCAGTAGATTCATGAAAAATGATTAAATTTGTACTTCATTCTATTTCAATTTTCCCATCGTCAAATTGAGCTTTTCGATCCACTCGTCCGTAGCTGGCAAGACATGACTACACCTACCAGTAGAAATTCTTCCATCGTAGAAAAAAGCTATGAATTTTCCTTCCCTACCAAAAGTTTCATCAAATCCATCACCCAAGTTTTTAACTCTCCACCAGTAGCTTTTAGGAAAGCTACTTTTCCAAGACGAGTATATTTCTAAATTATAAAGGTAAGAAGTCCCAAAAAATGAGAGGGGTATCGTCCATTTCAATTCGGCTAATACCGCTCCATCAGCTTCTTGCATTGCTTTTTCTAAGGTGTAGTTTCGCATGCATGAAATAGAGGTGCTAAAACCAATTGAGGATACTGTGTTATAAATAACGGCAATAAAAACTATTTTTTTTATGTACTTTATGAAAGTCATTGGTAGTGCCTCACACTAAAGTCCAGTTAAGATTCGCCAATATAATTACCAAACTCAACTTATATGGTTCACCATTTAATAGAGTCAAAGTTTACTTCCGAATAAGAGATTTGCTCTTCAGGAGGGTTCATTTGAGACTTATCATTAGCTTGGGCATAAAAAGGACTTGGAGCTTGTGACCAGCCGGGAGTTTTACTAGCATTTACATTGTCAACCTAGAGCTTGCAACCATCTTTAAATTTGGCATGAATGTCTCGGGTGTTGGAGGCTTTCCGCCCAGACTACTGTGCGGTCTTTT
>JALZUO010000050.1 GCA_023301565.1 Oligoflexales bacterium | reverse complement strand
TTATCTCCATTACCTTTCTTTTCTTTTCCTTCCCTTTCCTTTCCTTTCGTTAGCTTTTCGGAAAAGGTACCTTTTCCGTCTTGGAAACCATATGGTTTAGGTGATGGTTTATCCGTGTTTTCAGAGTCTGGGGTTACGGGTGTTTTACGATTCCCTCTACCTCCTCTGCGTCCCGCTTCTCGCTTTTTGATGACGGCCTCTTGGCTGTCTAGGGGGTAGTCGTTGATGAATAGGTCGGGGCCTTGGAAGCGGAAAAGGTTATTGGTGGTGTCTAGGTCTTCTTTACAGATACCGCATAGGCGCATCCACTTGGAGGCAGGCCAGTCGATACAGGCGGAGATAACGCCACTGTTTTCCTGTGTAGCGCACCATCCAAGGAGGTTTAGCCATGTCCCCCGCACGGAGGCAGGGGCGTCCAGGTAGTTCTCTGAGCGGAGGAGGTCGGTGTGTATGTTGAGGTAGTTCATGTGTGTGTTTTAAAATGGGGTGAAAAGGGCGGTATTCCCCGCAGATTACGGGGATTACCGCAGATTAGTATTAGATGGTGACGGTTAAAACTGTGCCTTTTGGTAAAATCCTCCAATAATCCTCATTCGTACAATCGTGCAAATTATTAGATGTAACTCCAACTCTTCGCGATGAGTCCGTTTCTATGGTTACTACCCCTTCATTATGAGAAAGGAATTTCCATATTGATTTATTCTTATTACTTTGAGCGTATAAAGGGAATTGATTACCCTGACCTACGAAGTCGATTTCTGTTATTTCCATAATTTATAGGGTTTCTGTTTTTAGTTTTAGTGCCTCTCGGATTTCTGTTCTGATAGTCTTTACAGATTCCATCGAGTGAGGGTTTAGGGATTGCCACTTGTCATTGGCTCGCATGTTTCCTCGGTCTAATTCTAGGGCGTTTAGGATTTCTAATAGGTCGATGCACTCTGACTTTTTAAAGGTGAGCACAAAAGTGGAGGTGTGTTGTATGGCGGGCATGTTGTTATGATGGTTAGTGGTGGGTTGGTGGTTGGTAGTCGGCGTCTCCTGGCATGGGGTGCGTCCCGTTGGCTCTGACTTGTCGCTGGGGTGTCGATGGTTGATGGTGTCGCAGGGCTGGATGGGGCTGTTGTGCGTATTGCGCGGATTGTTGTTGTGGTTGTTGTTGAGGCGCTGATTGGTACTGCTGTTGTGGTTGGTTCTTGGGGTACGTGATAGGGACTAGGCGATTGACTAAGATACTGTGCGCGCTGCGCTCTGCTCCAGTGTTCTTGTCTATCCATGTCACTTGGCGGAGTTCGCCAGTGATGCAGATTTTCTGGCCTTTCTCGAATTGGGCAGGGTTAGTTATGCGCTCGGCATTCCTTCCGAATAGTTTAATGCGGGTCCAGTGTGACTCTTCCTCTCCGTTGCCGTTATTAGCGGTCTTATTCCAAGAGGTAGTGGCGATGTTGACCTCGCAGGCTGGTGTGCCTCCGGTGGTGTTACGTAGTTCTGGTGTGGAGCCTATGCGGCCGCTGATTGTGATGTTATTTATATCCATATTATTATTATTAAGTGTTGAATTGTTTATACAGTGATGGTAATTTCTGCTCCTTTAGGGAGAATTTCCCATTCGTGAGAATTGAGGCAATCCGTCCATTTCTCGTAGTGCTCTGGGGTATGGGTTGGCATATCTTTACTTTCTGATACACATGTCCCGTTAGTCTCAGAGAAAAAGATAACGATTCGGCCATCCTCTTTTAATCTCGCCCAAAATGGGAAGGGGGAATTTTTGTAATCCTCTGGCAATTTTACTTTTGTGTTCATAGTATTATACTGTTGGTGGTTGGTTGTCTGACTCCCCATTGATGAGGATTAAAATGAGTAGAACGCAGGCGCATCCTGTGATAAATCCGTAGATGAAATTCATGGCGTTAAATGGCTACTGCCCATATTAAGATAAATCCTAGTATTGCCGATATTATGTAAAATGTCTGGGGTTCCATAATCTTAGTTATTATGCGGGGCGCTGTGGAAAAATCGGGTGGTAGCGGAGCGGCGGTCTGATAGTTTCCTAATCCGACTCGCTAGGGCTCTATCGCTGAGTTTAAATTCCTCTGGGGAAAGATCGGCGGTGCGTCTATATCCCTCGCTGGTGGAGCTGATGCGCCCTGCTCCAGCGTGCTCGATGGCTTGGCGGATCTGGCGGCTAGTAGTACCTAATGCTACGGCAAGGTTGCCAGAGTTCGTCCAATCATTAGGACGTTGCTGTAGGTGGTCGAGAATGCGCTCGCTAAGTGTTGTAAGGGCGATGCGCTTGGCTGGGGTTAGTTGGAGGTCTAGTTGCATATTAGTCTAGGGTTGGTGCTGTGGTAAAAGTGGTGGAGTAGTATGCCCAATCACTAGGGCTGATCAGGTAAACGCGCTGGGAGTTATCCCCTGTGTGGCTCTTGATGTTATAGCCCATGCGCTTTAGGTGCTTGATCATCTTGTTGAGGTTAAGCTTTAGCGCCTCGCACTTATCATTAACGCTGATGGGGTCTGCCTCGATCTCTACATGGCTGGGGATGTCCATGCCAGGGGTGAGGGTCTTCACACGTAGAGCTAGGGCGGTGATGGTGTTGATAATGACCTGCTCCTTATCCTCGTAATTAGCGTTGGCTATCACGTGATTGAGGTCAGTGTCTAAGAGTTGCGGAAAGTCTATGTCACCATTAGGGGTAACGGTAGCCTGTAAGGGATGGACGCGGGGAGGGAGAGCCATGATATAAAGAGGGGTTGATCGTGTGGTAGGTTGCGCCCCTGCACTCACAGGGACGCGTTATGATTTACACACACAGGTAAAAGTTAGTTCAAGCGGTGGGGAG
>JALZUO010000049.1 GCA_023301565.1 Oligoflexales bacterium | reverse complement strand
GTTTTTCAACACCCATTCTACAAGGTTCTGCGTTCTGGTATTTCTGGACCGACAGAATATATGTCTCTTTTCTCACTGTACAAGTGGTGGAAGTCTGGGGCCTACGACTACATAGTTGTGGATACTGCCCCACACGTTCATGCGGTGAGGGTTCTTAAAATGCCTAACGTCATAAAAGCTTTTCAAGAAAACGGTGTTTTCAAAAAAATGATTTTACCTTTAGCTAAGGTTAGCGGCATTGGTGTGGGGATTGTCCAAGGGGTGGTTGGGAAAATTTCCACTAATCTATTTGGCATACATCTTTTTAAGGATCTTGCTGCCTTTATGCTTCTAATGGAAGACACAATAAGGGGTTTTTATGACCTTTCTGGGGAGTTTCAGGAGCTCATCAAAGGAGATCTAAGTAGTTTTATTTTTGTAGGGACCCCTTATGATCAATCTGTATTCGTCTTTGATAGGCTGAGCGAAGATCTGGATGAGTTAGGGGCTGAGTTCTCCCAAATTTTTCTTAATAAAACAATTTCTAGAGATTTAGAGTCAACAGAAAAAGCAGAAACTTTTTTCGGTAAAATGCTTGTACAGCAAAACCGTGTTTACACACAGCTGAAGAAGAAAAGCGATTGCGTGTGGAGTTTACCAACCATATGTGATTCAGGGTTTAGTCCACTTGAAATTGTGAAAACACTTGCGAAAGATATTTCGGAAACCACCTAATGTGAGTAGGTGTTTAGTTTTGTTTTGAACTTTATTTTGATTTTTGTTTCCGCGAGCTGCTTCATTTCAAAAAGCGCTGGACCTTCGTAAGACAAAACATCTCCTGTTTTTTTATTAAATTCAAAAAGAATTTTTGGCACAAAAGGCCTTAGAAGGAGGTTTTTAATTTTTAAACGCAGTTGTATGGATGTTTTGTTGGCCGTTGGGATAAGCCAGAAGTAAGCGTTTTTTCCTAGGTCAGGTAAAAACAAACTTAGGCTTATTTTTTCACCTTTTAGGATTTTATCCATGTTGCTTAGTGTGAATTCGTGAAGATTTTTTGGCAGAAAACTGGATTTTGGCCATTTTCCCCGAATAGTTTTTTTGTCTGGTGCCTCAAGTGTAAACCCATTTGGGCTATTGTTTAACTTCATCGAAAATTTAGGATTCTTCCCAAAGCGGTGGTATTTGTTTGGTGTAAGGTCATCTGTGAACTCGATTATATCCCAAAGAAGCAGCTCTTTTTTAGGTGAGTAATATTTAGTTAATTTGACGTACCTGTTTTTAGTTTTAAATAAGCTCTCTGATCCTGTGAAGCGAAGTTTGCCAGACTTCAGCGAGGTTCCAACAAAGGTAATAGATCGGATCTCTTTGCCAGCCGGCACCTGTGGCGTTGAAGGGAGACCGATAGCTTCTAGATGCAGGGCAGTTGACGCAAAAAACCACAAAGTGATGTATTGGATACAAGTGTGAAAGCTAAGATTGCTCATTAGGGTTGTTTCCTGCCTGGTAGTTTTCTTTATTATAGCAAGAAATCCGGCCCGATTTTTGACAGGTTTTGCTCCCAGCTGGTTTTTAAACGGCTAATATTTTGGGGGATTTTTATTGGTTAGCTTGTCTGATGAAATAGTAGTCACTTCATGGTAAGCTCTTAATCCTAAAGAAGTTAATCCAAAGTGTTGGAAAAAATCTTGGCTGCTAGAATATCTAACCCAGAACGTGGTTGATGCTTGTAGGGGTCTCTTACGAATTTCAAGGAGTTTAGATGGTCGGTTTTGCTTTTACTCGGTTAATGGTGTTGCTGGTTTTAGGGGTGGTCGCCTGTGTTGAGCCATCGTTAGCGCATCACAGTAAAGCTCACAAGAGCTATATGAAGCCTTTGCCACAGTATTCTGGGATTCAAAAAGATGTGTTGTTTTGGGAAAAAATATTTACCAAGTATTCTACAAACCAATGTGTTGTTCATGATGCAAGAAATCTTGATAGGATTTTACTTACCGTAAATCTACCAAGAAGTAGATCTGCAAAAAGAGCAAAAGTTAAGGCAACCGTTGCTAAAGTTAAAAAGTCTTTGTTGTCGATTGCGAGAAATCCAAAAAGAAAATTAAGAAGCTTTGATTTGAAAATTAAGCGACGCGTATCGAGTAAAACCCACAAACCATCAACCTATCGATCTATTGCTTCTAGGGTTCGCTGTCAGACGGGTCTAAAAGATTCAATAGAGCTTTCTTATAAGCTGGCAAAAAAACATATGCCAAAAATAAGGAAAGAACTAAAAAAAATTGGGCTACCGCGAGACATAGCTTACCTTCCTTATCTTGAGTCTGGGTTTCAGAACAAAGCGCATAGTAAGGCTGGAGCAAGAGGTCTGTGGCAATTAATGCCTGACAAGGCCAGGGAAGCAGGGCTGCGTGTTAACAGAAAACGCGACGATCGGTTGAACGTTACCAAAGCGACTCGGGTAGCTCTGCGTGATCTCAAAAAGTACCATAAACTGACCGGGACTTGGGGACTCACTCTAACTGCACACAACTATGGAATCAACGGCGTGCGGCGTGCGATGAAGAAATATAAGACCAACAACTACGTGACCATTCGCAATAGGCACAAAACGCGGTTGTTTAGGTTTGCTTCAAGAAATTTTTACCCAAGCTTTATTGCAACCCGAAATGTCATTAAGAGAAAAGAGTTAGCAGAGAGAAAAAGTAAAAAAGCTAGGCTAGCAAGTAAACAAAAGAAAAAATCAAAAAAGCGGACATAGAACCTAGCTATCTTTAGCTGTCTAGCTTTAGAACGGCCATAAAAGCATTTTGTGGGATTTCGATTTTTCCAAACTGTTTCATTCGTTTTTTACCTTCTTTTTGCTTTTCAAGAAGCTTGCGCTTTCTTGAAATGTCACCGCCATAGCACTTAGCAGTAACATCTTTACGGTAAGCAGAGATGGTTTCACGGGCGATGATTTTAACGCCTATGGCAGCCTGAAGGGCTATTTTAAACATTTGCCTTGGAAGAAGTTCTTTTAGTTTTTTACAGAGGGCGCGACCTCGGTAAGTCGCATTTGAGCGGTGAACAATGCAGGCCAGAGCATCAAGTGGCTCGGCGTTAACCATAATATCTACTTTTACAAGATCTCCAGGTTTGTACCCAGCAAGCTCGTAGTCCATAGAGGCGTAGCCTCTGGTCATGCTTTTTAGCTTGTCATGAAAGTCAAAAACCATCTCATTCATTGGTAAGTCGTAGGTGATTTTAACTTTGTTGCGCGAAGTATATTCCATGTTTTTTTGTACGCCGCGCCGATCAGTCAACAGCTTTAAGATTACACCAATATACTCCTCAGGTGAGTGTACAGTGACAAGCACGTAGGGCTCTCTAACCTCTTCTATTTTACTAGGCTCAGGCAAGTGACTAGGGTTCTCTATTTTTACAATCTCACCCTTGTCGGTCGTGATTTCATAAACCACGGTAGGCGCGGTAAATATTAGGTCTAAGTCATATTCTCTTTCTAGGCGCTCTTGGATGATGTCCATATGCAGAAGGCCTAAGAAGCCTACCCGATACCCAAAACCTAGTGCAGAGCTACTTTCGGCTTCAAAGGTAAGGCTCGAATCGTTTAAAGAAAGCTTTTCCAGAGACTCTTTTAAAACCGTATACTCACTCGAATCTACAGGGAAGATACCCGCAAAAACCATTTGCTTAGCTTCTTCAAATCCGTCCAAAGCGGTTTCAGCTGGCTTGTTCGCATGGGTGATCGTATCTCCCACCCTTGTATCGGCGACAGCCTTTATAGAGCCGCTCACAAAGCCTACTTCGCCAGCCCCTAAAGACTTAACGGCAGTTGGTTTTGGGTTTAGCTTCCCGATGTTTAAACACTCAAATTTAGAGCCCGTAGACATCATTTGCATTTTATCACCCTTGCGCAGGGTTCCAGACTTTACTCGGACCATACTCACGGCGCCAAGGTAGGAATCAAACCAACTATCAAAGATCAGTGCTTTAAGCCGATCTTCACGTGTATCTACAGGTGGTGGTACTTTTTCTACGATGGCTTCAAGCACGTCTTCAATATTTAGACCTGTTTTTGCTGACACGCACTTTGCTTCGGTCGCTTCAATGGTTAGCTCGTCTTCGATTTCTAACATGACTTTTTCAGGGTCTGCGCTAGGAAGGTCAATTTTATTGATGACAGGAATGATCGCAAGCTCGTGAGCCATGGCTAGGTTTACGTTTGCCACTGTTTGCGCTTCTACACCTTGAGCTGCATCAACAACTACTAAGGCTCCCTCACAGGCAGCAAGGCTTCGCGATACTTCGTAAGAGAAATCTACGTGTCCAGGAGTGTCAATTAAGTTTAGCAGGTAGGTCTGGCCATCTTTTGCCTCGTATTGCATCGTAGCAGTTTGAGCTTTAATGGTAATTCCACGCTCTCTCTCAATATCCATCGAGTCGAGAACTTGGGCCTGCATTTCTCTATTGCTTAAAGAACCAGTGGTTTCAATCAGTCTGTCTGCCAGAGTAGATTTGCCATGGTCGATATGGGCAATAATACAAAAATTTCGGATAAATTTTGGATCCACAATACTTCCGCTTGTTAACTCACTTAGAGCCTACACTGGCTGGGCAGAAAAGCCGAGAAGCAACTGTTGGTGGCCTCTTAAAATCGCGCAATTTTACTGTCGCTACGTATTTGCCGAGAAAGCCGACGCATTCCACGCTTAGCCTGCTTCTCAGAGGTGTAGACGCCACACCTTACGCTATAACTAGCCTTTTCTGAGTCGGGTGAAGCCACATAAAAGCAGTTTTTCTGAGACAGCTCTGCTTTGCCAGCTAGGTTTTGAGCATCTATTTTAGAGGGGACATGGCCTATTTCAATGGTAAATGCCGCTTCGGTCGCCTTTTTTTCTGCACTCACCAAGCGTCTTCTCGTGTCTGCTGCAAGAACAGCAGTGCTAGGAGTCGATCCAATGGAGTTATAAAAAACTCCTTTAGGCGCAACGAGGTCCTCTTTTTTGGTAACCTGGCTGCTTTTTGGAGCCAAACTTGCCCAAGCAGTCACCAGAAGAAAAAAGCTGAAAACAAACACTACCCAGGCAAGCCCTAATCGTTTTAACTTTTGTCTTCTTGTCATGGTTGGCCTCTATCCACTGCTTTGACTTTTTTATCTTACTCATAAGGCTAATCGCCTATGCACCGAAAATCTACTGCCAAAATCAACTAGCCTTCTCCGAGGCCTTTTTTCTGATGATAGGCACTTGTTCTTTTCACTGCAACTACGCCTTGGATCATCTCTAGCTTTTGCATGAGAATCATCAGCTGCTTGTGGTTGCGTATAGATACCTCAAAGTCCATCTTGGCCTGGACTCCATCGCCGGGTTGAATATCAGCGCGCAATATATTAGCCCCCAACGCCGATATGGCCCCTGTGGTTTCAGAAAGCAACCCAGGCCGGTCATGGCAGAATATCCGAAGGTAAACACTTTGAAGGGCTTCGGCTTGCTCTAGATTTTGCCAAGAGACAGATATTCTTCGAGCTGGATCCAGATCCAAGGCCCGAGAGCAGCTGCTTCTGTGCACACTTACACCTCTTCCACGGGTGACAAAGCCTATGATCGATTCACCTGCTAGGGGCTGACAGCAACGTGCCATTCTAACCAAAATATTGTCGACCCCGTCGACTGCGATGTTTCCTTTTCTACCCACAGTCTTTACCTGCTGCGCAGCAGGTTTTTCTGTGACCACAATGGAGTCAGCGTCACCAGCAAATTTTTTAGGAAAAACTTTTTTCAATATATTTCGCGGCTGTATTTTTCCGTACCCAATGGCAAGCGTTAAGTCATCAAAGTTGCTTTCATGGGCGGCCTTCATCAGTGAGTCGTGTAGTTTTCCTTGTTTGAGTGTCTCTGGTAAAACATAGATGGCGCTGCAGGCTTCTCCTAAAAGTTGCTCGCCCAACTTCCTTGCTTTTTCTCTTTGTTCTGTTCGCAAAAAAGCACGCAGTTTGTTTCTGGCTTTCGATGAGTAGACGAACTGAAGCCAGTCTTTATTTGGTTTTTGGTTTTTATTGCGGATGATTTCAACTACATCCCCAGACCTTAAAAGATACTTTAAAGGCTGCATTCTACCGTTTACTTTTGAGCCTGCAGTTTTTAGGCCAAGCTCCGTGTGCACAGCGAAAGCAAAGTCCAAACAACTCGCTTTCTTAGGGAGGGCGATCACATCACCGTTTGGAGTAAAGACAAATATTTCTTCGTCAAACAGATCGACTTTAACAGCTTCCAAAAACTCATCGGGATCTTTGAGCTCACTTTGCCATTCGAGTATCTGCCGAAGCCACGAAAACTTTTTTAAATCTTCTTTTTTTGGCCCTTGGTTTTTGGTTTCTTTGTATGCCCAGTGCGCTGCAATCCCAAACTCGCAAATACTATGCATGTCAAAGGTTCGAATCTGAATCTCTGCAGGGTCTCCGTTGGGCTTGAGTACGGTTGTATGAAGGCTCTGATATAGGTTTGGCTTAGGCATGGCTATGTAGTCTTTAAACCTGCCGGGCATCGGTTTCCAAATGGAGTGCACAAGCCCCAGAACCTCGTAACATTCTTTGATGCTGTGAACTTGGATTCTGTATGCAAAAAGATCCAGGATGCTGTCAAACTCCACTCGTTTGTCATGCATTTTTTTGTAGATAGAGTAAAAATGCTTCGGGCGACCAAAAACATCAAACTGTTTAAATCCATACTTCGAAAGTTCACTGCGCAGTGTGGTGAGCATCTCTTCGATACTACTTTTTCTTTCGCTACGTCTTGCTACTACTTTTTTTGAAATATCACGATACACATCATTTTTTAGCTGCCGAAAACAAAGATCTTCAAGTTCACTTTTGATCCCGTACATACCAAGTCTGCCCGCAAGTGGTGCGTAAATATCCAGGGTTTCTTGGGCTATGCGGATCCTTTTTTCTTCTCGCAAATTACCTAAAGTTCGCATGTTGTGGAGCCTGTCTCCAAGCTTAACCATGATCACTCGAAGATCCTTGGCCATAGCTAGAATCATTTTTCGAAAGTTTTCAGCTAGTTTTTCTTGTTTGCTTTGGAAGCGGATCTTCGAGATTTTAGTCAGCCCATCAACAAGGTCCGACACCTCTTGGCTGAAGTGTTCTGTTATATCCTCAAGTGTTACATCTGTATCTTCTACCGTGTCATGCAGGACGGCAGCAACCAGAGAGCTCACATCTACCTTTAGCTCGGTTAAAATAATGGCCACGGCTAGTGGGTGGGTTATATAGGGTGCACCTGTTTTTCTTTTTTGCCCATGGTGTGCAACGTCTGCAAACTCAAAGCTTTTAGTGATTAGTTCAACGTCTTTGGGCTCTAGGTAAGTAGAGGCTTTTTCTTTGAGGGAAGTAAATGCTTCTTTGGCGTTAGCATAGTCTACCATCTCATCTTCGTTCGGTTGCAATGCTACTTCTTCATTACTCACCTTGAGATACCTCTACAATTCTGCACAAAGGCGTAAGAGGTGTGCTTTTGCGTTTTTGTCTTCGAAGCTTTCATCAATCAGCGCTTTTTTAAAGTTGCTGTAGGCGTCACCTAACCGATCGTTTACAATGTGGAATTCATATTCAGTGCTTTCTGCTACCTCTTTTTTTGCTGCACTGAGTCTTTTTTTTAGGCTTTCTTCAGTTTCAGACTTTCTTGCAGCAAGCCGTTCTCCCAGAGTTTTAAAGCTAGGAGGTAAAATAAATATTGATTTGGTTTGCCAAGATGAGAACTGACTTTCAGCGGCAATGAGTTTTTCGATTGCAAAGAACCCTTGGACATCAATTTCTAGGATAGGTGTTTTGCCAGCCTGCCAGATTCTTTCTACTTCTACCTTAGACGTCCCATAGTATTTCCCATGAACATACGCGTGCTCTAACATCTCGTTGTTTTCGAGCCTGACTTCAAATTCGTCTTTTTTAACAAAAAAGTACTCTCGGCCATTTTTTTCGCCTTGGCGGTGTTCGCGGGTCGTAAAGCTTGTGACAATCTCGTAGGACGAGAATTCATCGACAAACATTTTGTTTATGGTTGATTTGCCTCCACCCGAGGGAGAAGAAACGATGACTAGGTGGTTATGTTTCATATAAAGTAGCGAAACCTATCAGCTTGTTAGATATCAGACTTATATTAGATTCGGCACAAACCAAAAAGTGTTAGATAGCGAAATTTTCATCTCTCTTGGGAATCCGCAGCAAGCTAAAAAAAAATCCCTAAAAACAGGTAGTTAAAATTTTTTCGGCGTTGAGCAGAGCGCGTTCCAGTCAGTTCGCGGCTCAGATTAGCGCTCCGGCCAAGGCTTTACCTCTGTTAAAGACTCATTTTTCACCACTGGCATGGCGAATTCAAAGGTTCCCTACTAAGCTAGCTGCATATGAAGTCAGCGAATATTTCCATTCTAGAGCGACTCCCTGCCTACCTTCGGCAGTACGTAACGGATCAAAACTATGAAGTTTACTCGCAGCGAGATCAGTCTGCTTGGCGATTTATCATGCGGCAAAACCGTGCCTACTTCCGGAAAAATGCACACTCAATGTACGTAGACGGCCTAAAGAAAACGGGTATTCCAGTTCATAGAATTCCGCGCATATCTGAAATGAACGAGTGTCTTGCCGAGTTCGGTTGGGGGGCGGCCCCAGTCTCTGGTTTTATTCCGCCTGCAGCTTTTCTTGGGTTTCAGGCACACAAAGTCCTGCCTATTGCGACACAAATGCGGCGCTTAGAAAACATAGCTTACACTCCAGCCCCTGACATTGTGCACGAAGCTGCCGGGCATGCACCGATATTGGCAGACCCGTCGTATCGTGAGTATTTAGCTTCGTATGCGGAAGTAGCAAGAAAAGCGATACTAAACATCGAAGACCTTCAGCTTTACGAAGCCATTCGCACACTCTCGGATGTCAAAGAAGATCCGAGTTGTTCAGCGGCCGATATTGTAAAAGCAGAGCAAAGCTTTGAAAAAGCCAAAAAAAGTGTGGACCGTGTTTCGGAAGCAACAAAAATGTCTCGTATGGCTTGGTGGACAACAGAGTACGGCCTTTTAAAAGAAAACAACCAGTTTAAGATCTATGGCGCGGGGCTTTTGAGCTCGGTAGGTGAGAGCCAGGCCTGTTTAAACGTGGATGTTGAAAAAAGGAGGCTCAGTAAATCCTGTGTTGATCAAGGCTATGATATCACCAATTATCAACCACAATTATATGTGGCAGATAGTGTGGAGCACCTACACGAAGTCCTAAAAGATTTTTCACAGGACTTAGCATATGCACGAGGCGGTAAATACGGGCTACGCCTAGCTCAAGAGTCAGGGCTTCCCGCAAGTGCCGTATACGAAGATGGTCTTACTCTGTCAGGGGTGATCGAATCTTTTGAGACGAACGGTAGCGCCATGCAACTGATCGGCCCTCTTCAGCTAGGGATAGCCGGAAACCTAATTGCCGGTGCAGAATCTATAAAAGAGCAAAAAACCCACTTTCAAAGAGTGCCCTTGGATTTTGACTGCAGCGGGTTTCAAAAGCTCAGCGAGGCACTGTTTTCTTGTTTACACGAAGACGGCAGCCTCAGGGTTGTCTATTTGACTGAAAAACCAGACTCTTTGCCGGTTTCGGTCTTTGGCGGTCCACAGGATAGAGAAAGTTTTGGTACGCAGGATGTAGGCCAAGCTTCTACACAGCCAGGCATTAGGCCAAGCTTGACAGCACGGCAGCAAGAAGTTGAAAAGCTATACGCCTCCGTTCGCGCGAAAAGAACTCAAATGCTTACTAGGTCTGTGCCACTAGATCGTTCCTGGTTTTTAGAGACCGTCGAAAAATTGCAGCAGTTTCCTAGTGAGTGGGTGCTAATTATAGAGCTGCTTGAGCTCGAAGCTTGGGCTGGCACGCAAACCCAGCAGCTACAACAGCTTCGTGCAAAGGTAGAAAAAACAATGCTCAAAGAAACCAGGCTTCTTTGGCAGCTTGGAGTAAGTACTCTAGGTGAGTTAGACTATGAAGATCAAACTGTAAGTCTTTCGTAGTTCTATTTTTGGAGATGCCTTGTTAGGTTTGAACCCACTTTTTCATGTTTTCTCTCTTGTGCTCTTCGTAGGTGCCGTCAGCTGTATTTTGCGTCAGAGCAAAAGACTAAGGTTGATTCAAGACATCTGGTTTACCGAAGATAAAAGACTGCTCATCTCTCCTAGAGAGTTTATGAGTGTTTTTAGCCTTTGCTATGGGCTAGACACTGACAGCGTCAAAAGCTTGACTTCAAATATGAGCACAAAAAAAAAGATTTTGAAAACGGCAAAAGTTCGATCTGTTTTTCAACCTAACGCATGGCGCATAGTCGGCAACAGGTTGAGCTATTCTCAGCGAAGCAAACTGTCTGATCAAAGCCATATCCACTCAGGCATCGAGGCTCTCTCTCAGTTCTTAGACCTTTCCATTGATATAATAAGCCCTAGTTAGCAACTTAGTGTTTTCTTAGGGCCTGAATTGATACGGTTACCTAGAAGAGGGGTATTTATGTTTCGTTTGTTGGTTTTTATTTTGGCGCTTCCTTTGTGTTTTAGCTGCATTCATGGAGATGTCACTGAGCGCAAGAAGATAGCGAAAAAAAAGAAAAGGCAGCGTCATGCCAAGCGTATGGCGAAGAATAGAAGTAAGGTACGCTATAAGTTTTCTAATGATTTTCAAAAGACCACTAAAACTTCTTACGTAATTGAATCTGCTCTTGAAAGAGGGCAGCCGACCATAGACAGCGCCACTCGTTTTTTAAGGGCGAATAGAAGGTGGAAAGAAGGCCATAAATATGTCGCTAATATCTTATGGAATTTATCGAAGGCCCCCGAGCTTACTGCAAAACAAAACGCAAGGCTCCTGCGCGCTGCTGTTTTATACCAAGATAGTCCTTATTTAGCTCAGTCTACAATCGTTAAAAAGCTGCTCGAATCACCGTATTCTTCTGCAAACCAAATTGCGCTTGTGATCTCTTCCAGTAAGCCAAATAAAAAAATCAAAGCAGTGCTCGACTCTTACCTTTCAAGGCTTCTTGCTTTAGGTGATATGAGTGCACTACAAAACCCACTGATAGCAGAAGCAGTACAAGCAAACAGAATGATTTCTAGCTACTCTGTGATGAAACAAAACCTGATGACTTCAGGAAATGAGTCCTTTGCGCGAGCTATGGCTAGCTTGAACCCACGCCAAGCAAGCAAAGATTTTTTGGGATATTTAAACCTTGCTAACTACGAAGAGCTTCGCCAGCTCCACCTTACCCAAGTAGATGCTATGACTTGTGGGTTTATTTTTAATCATCTAACTATGTTTTACGCCCCCATTGAAGACCCGAATTTTGTAGCTTTGTTTCTTTATGCTACTTCTAGAAATAAAATGTTAAGTGACGCTGCAGAGAAAGCTTTAGAGCCACTGGTTAAAAGGCATAGACATTACCTTGCTTCTTTGCTGGCACGCATGCCTCCAACCGTGCAAATTTCGTTTGTCGATTCTGCGCGGCATAATTTAAGCCCTGTTAAAAAGCTTTTTCTAAGAGATTTCCGTCGAATAACAGCCAATGAAGATGTGCACTTTGAGGTGGATAGTCTGCGTTTGTAGGACTCTACAGAGCGAAGAACTTAAACGTATCTTCTCTAGCTTGTTTGCAAAATGCAATGCTTGCGTGCGACTGGTTTGCATAAGTTCTGCGTGAGCATTTTTCAAATACTTCCGCCCACTTTCTTAAAGATGTAGCGCCGCACAGTTGGTCAAACTCTCCTCTAAGGTGCAAGGAAGGTGTCTTTACTTTCTGCGTCAAGAGGAACTTTGCTTTTTCTTTAATTGTGTCGATCATGCTATTTACAAAGCTCAAATTATTTTCACTTCTAAACGGCAGATGTTTTCTGCGAAGAGGACCCATGGATGGAAAGATATCTAGGCCGTAGTCAAAAAAATGCTGCCAAATACAGGGGTGAGCACCGTGCACAGCCTCTATAAAAGCCGAGCCTATATGTGGAGATATCTCTAGCGGGCTAGACCAGGTAGCAACTTTGTTGACAAGATTTTCCGGGTTTTTTGCCAGGTACTCTGCAATCATCACACCTCCCATACTCACGCCTAGAACATTTAAAGGCGACGCTAAGTCTTCTTGGCTAATGTAGTTAAACACCCGTTCTAAAAAATTTTGCGAGCTTTGAATGTTGAAGGCGCTGGTGCTTTCGCCTCCGTGACCGTCCATGTCTACGCATATGGTTTGCCAGCCCAACTTTAGCGCTTCCGATTGAACCTGGATGCTAGGAAAGAATCGGTCTGTACCAGCTCCGTGCAAGAAAAGGATGCTGCCTCTTAGAGAAGGGGTCGACGGGGTGCAGATATTGGACGCATTGAACCCCTTGTTGTTTGCTCCGGGCCATTTTCGGGTTTTCACCTCTACATTGTGCTTTTTGCAAAAATGCAAAAAAGCGGTTTTATACCTTGGAGTTCGCATGCTTACGACTGTGTCCCCTAGCTTTCGTTGACCTAACATACTCAAAATTCTAGCATATTTAGAAATAATGGAATGACAAAAACTTGCAGAAAGCTGGCTCAGAGGGAAAGTGTGCCTTAGAGCTTTGACAGGAGATATGGGTGACCGAACCAAATAAAATAACAGAAACCACTCTGCAAGAGTATTTAAGGCTATACGAATGGTCTTTTCAGCCTGTTGGCAGTGGTAGCTTTCTGACCGGGTGGCAAGGGAAAAACTGTCAATTTCCTCTAGAAATAACTTTGCTAGATACTTGGGTTTCATTTCGCGTTGCGCCACTTTTAGATCTGCAGTTTCGCGGTAGACCTTATGCTGATCTGGTGCGGCATATACTTGATTTGAATCTGTCGGTACGGTTGGTGAGAATCGGTATGGACTCTAAAGGGGTTATAGAGCTTAGCGTGGATGTCATGCGCGAAGGGTTAACCTACGAAACCTTCTCTCATGTTCTAGGCGTGATCGGCTACTATGCTGATACCCTATACGATGAACTGGTCCTAAAATACTGCGAACTTTCTCGTCCGGTTTCAAAACACGCGCTTTGCTAGGCAAAAACTTCGCTAATCTTTTCTTTACATTTACAGGTAGCTGCCGATCCTACTTAGGTGAAGAGTTATCCTAAAAAAATTGGCCCTTATCAGCTTATCAAAGAGGTTGGAGCGGGTGGCTTGGGTCGAGTGTATAAGGCTATAGATGAGCGTTCAGGGCGTTCGGTGGCCGTTAAGTTTTTGCATACAAAGTACTCAACCAATCGTAGGTTTTTAGGTATTTTTCACCGCGAACTATTAATCGTATCTCGGCTGCGGCACAAACACATCGTAAATTATCTTGATAGTCACTTTGATCCACCGCTCTGTTTTATTGTAACGGAATTTGTCGACGGCTGGTCAGGTCACCAGATGCTAAAGCTTACCGGGAAGGTTCCGCCGCTTGTAGCTCTGAGTATTGCTATGGACATGCTTCAGGGAATTGACTATCTGCACCTGCATGATGTGGTTCACGCCGATTTGTCTGCTGCAAACTACCTAGTAGATAAAAATGGTAAAGTAATGGTCACCGACTTTGGTCTTGCTTGTGAGCAAAATGTGGAAAACTATAAAAACTTTGTCATTGGCACTCCGGGTTATTACTCTCCTGAGCATTTAAAGAATACTGGTATTGTTCCTGCCTCTGATATTTATACGGTCGGACTAAACGTATACGAGCTTTTGACGGGCGAAAAAGCTGTAAAACCATCTACGGATCGCCGTAAAATCCTAGCTTCAATGCGCGAAATTGACTTTACCAAGATTGCTTGCACTGATAGGAAGCTAGAGAAAAAAATCCGCCGACTGGTTAAAAAATCCCTACAGATGAGTACGTGGTGGAGAACCCCTTCTGCAGAAGCAATGGTAATTGCCGTGTACAGTGTCTTAAAAGAGTATGGCATTCGCTATTCTCGCCATGCCATCAAACAGTTTTTAGTAGATAAGCGTCTGAGCACCCCAAGCGATAAGTTTGAAAAGCAAGACATCTATCAAGGCGCTGCTTAAACCTGGATTCAACGCTCTAAAATAATTTTGAAAGCTTTTGCGGTAGGTCCGTTTGCCTTGGCGACAAGGATTTTTCAGATGCAGCAATATGAAACGCTTTTAACGATCCAAGAAAAATGGCTTGTTTTTTTGCTCTAGTAAGAGCGGTATAAACCAGGTTTTTTTTCAGCATAACAAAATGTGAGGTATCTAGAATGATGATTGCACACTCATACTCGCTACCTTGCGATTTGTGTATGGTGATAGCGTAGGCAAGCTTGACATCCATCATCTCTTCTTTTGAATAGCGGACATAAGTTCCTCCGTAGTCCACCACCGCCAAAGAATCACCTGCTTTCAAGGATATAATGATCCCAATATCTCCGTTGAAAACCCCAAGGTCATAGTTGTTCTGTGTCTGGATAACCCTATCACCGACGCGAAACAGGGTGTTGCCAACTTTCTGCTCTATGGTTTCAGCGGCTGCAGGGTTTATCGTTTCTTGGATCATGAGGTTTAGGTTTTCTGCGCCTAGGCGACCGCGGTTCATTGGGGTCAAAACTTGGACTTCGTTCCAATTGTTGAAGCCGAACATTTTTGGATTTTTAGACATAAAGGGAATGGTTTCTTCTATATTTACACCATTAAAAAAGACGCAGTCTTCTGCAGCGCCGTCCCTATAGTCGTCAGACAAGCAAATCTTTGGTGGTATTCCTTCATCGATCTGATGAGCCACGGTAACAATGCTCGAAGCGCTTGCTTGGCGAAAGATTTCAGTTAATTTTACTTTAGAAAAAGCCTCGGCCTCTAAAAAGTCACTCAAAATATTTCCTGGCCCTACAGAAGGAAGCTGATTGGGGTCTCCGATGAGCACCAGTTGAGCGTTTGATTTGATGGCCTTGAGCAAAGATAAAGCGATGTTCATGTCTAGCATGGAGCTTTCGTCTACTATGACTACATCTGCTGTCAGAGGGTTGTCAGCGTTTTTTTGAAAACCTCGTTCGCTTGGGTTCCACTCTAAAAGTCTATGGATAGTTTTTGCATCTTTGCCAGTGACCTCCGAAAGCTTTTGGGCAGCCCGGCCGGTGGGGGCTGCGAGAGCTACGGATCGACCAAAGTGATCAAAAGCCTTGATGATCGCTTTGCAAGTAGTAGTTTTTCCTACACCCGGACCACCGGTAAGGATAAAAAGCTTTGCGGTTAGCGCTCCAAACACTCCGTCTTGCTGGTTATTGCTAAGACTAAGTGAGGACTGTTGCTGCCAGTGATCAAGAAATGCTTTGCCCTGGCTTTTGGTTATTTTCTTAGAACCACTAAACAGAGCTAACCTGCAGATGTTATCGGCAATCTTAACCTCAGTATCAAAGATCTCAGCATCAAATACTTTAGTCGTCTCGAGGTTAAAGCTTTCGCCTTCGTGCTCACAGTGAATCTCATGGTTTGCTTTTAACTCGTCAAGGCAGTCAACGAAGGTTTCTTCTGAAAGCTCTATGTCTGTTAAAAGCTGACCTGTGCGAATAAAAAGTTGGTTTGCTAACGCGTAAGAGTGCCCTGACTCTACGGCGGTATTGATGATGTGCCTTATGGCAGCACAAATCCTGTTGGTAGAAGCTGGTGGAAGTCCAAGGTGTTTAGCAATTGCATCTGCTTTTAAAAAGCCAATTCCACGGACGGCTAAGACTAGAATGTAGGGGTTTCCTTTTACTACTGCTTCTGTTTTGTCTTCAAAACGCTTCCAAATTTTTTCGCACGTAGAGGGTCCAAGGCCTATGTCACCCAAAAAAACCATAGTGGAGTTTTTCATGAAGCGTTGGCGCCAGTGATCTAGGAAAAGTGCAGCTTTTTTTCTTCCTAGCCCGGGAACTTCGTGGACTCTATGCGGAGCATTTTCGAGAATCGAGTAGGTCTTTGCTCCAAAATGCCCAACAATTCTTTCGGCTGTTTTTGGGCCAATTCCTGGAAAGCCACCTGATCCAAGGTACCGAAGAAGTCCTGCTTCAGACTTAGGAGCCCCTGTTTGAATGGATTGAAACTTAAACTGCTTCCCAAATTTTTTGTGCTTGATCCATTCTCCCGACAGTTCTACTTCGTCTCCAGCAAGTAGCTCTGTCGTCGAGCCCACGGCGGTTATAGGAAACCCATCTCCGTCTTGCATCAATTGAAATACAGTCCACCCGTTGTCACTGTTGCGGAACGTAACGTTTTTAACCTGACCATGTAGAACCTGATTTGGCATCTCCTATTCTTACCTTATCTGCATGAAATGCAACTAAAAAAGAACGAATAGGCGATCCTAAGTCAGAGACAAGTCACTGTAATACCTCGATTAAAATATGTATATCCGCTAATTGATCAAAAAACTCAACTCTGAAGGTAAAAATCCGACTATGAAACATATAGGCAATGGAGGGGCCCAAGTGGGCTTTTAGACATTGTAAATCGAGGGATTGAAAACTAGAGGAGAAGGAAGAAATGCTACTTCAGATGACATTTAAAAGTATGAAGAGTTCAAGAAAGCTGCAAAGAATGGCAGAAGAACGTTTAGCAGAGATTTGTTCAAGGTACTTAAAAAACAATGCACAGGTAGCCGTCCACTGTGAACTGGTATCAGATAGGTTTTATCTGTCGTGCAGAATTCACCCAGGGGGTGGTTCACAGATTCTAGCCTCGTCGAGAGATCATCCCTCTTTTGAAGCGTCTCTAGAGCAGCTCTGTAGCCGAATAAGGCAACAGCTAGCAAAACGCAAGTGGAAGCGTAACGACCGCGAGCAGAGCAAGGTTCCGGCTAAAAAACGTCACCTCTATGATTCGCAGTGGCACGGAGCATCTAGTGGTGAGGCTGATAGCATCGACGCAGAGGCTATCTTGCAGTATGAAGGTCTTTTCGGAGGTCTTCGGAAAGCGGGCTAATGTACTAGGTAAAATTTACCTTAAAAAGCCCATTAAACATGGGCTTTTTTCTTCCGAAACAAATATTATGGGAAACACAAAATTAAAATCAGATGAAGAATGGTCACAAGAAGATCTCGGTGATGAGCTTTTCGATAGTAGTTATGAAAATGATCAAGAAGACGATCAGAATGATGAAATTGAAGCACAGCATGATGCTGAAAATGACCTAAAAGAGCAGCTTCTTGAAGAACTCAAATCAGACGCTGCTAATCTAGAAGCGGTCCAGTCACAGATGGATCAACCAGAAGCTGGATTGCAGACTGAGCCTGCAGCTCCTGAGGTGCAGACGGGTGCGTTAAGCCTTGAGACCAGCCCAGCTGTGTTCGATCTTGATTTTATGGATTCTGCAGAAAATGACATGGACATTGGTTTAGAAGTTCAAGGGTTGAGCGATTTGCCGCCTGAGGACTCCGATGCACTTTCGCACGGTGAAGGAACTACCTTGATTGAACTGTCTGGAGACTTTCCCTTGGATGAACCTACTGCCAGTGAAGAGGAATCTGTGGAGATTATGCCCCATAGCTCCATAGAGTTGATCGGTGACAATGAAAGACTTGATATCAATGATGCACTTCCAGAAAAAGATCTTGGTGAGGTTGTTGCTAGTGGTGGCATGGACTTTGACGCCGAGGACATGAGCCAAGATGCTGAAAGCGATTTTGACCTTGAGCAACCGCTTAACGAGGCCGTTGTTGATCAAGGAGAGTCTGTAGAGGAGCCTGGATTGGTCGATGAAGGCCCGGCTCAGTTTGAAGACTCGTCTTATGATGAACTCTCAGAGCAGAATACATTTGTCGAAAATGTGGCAGCTGCCGGATCAATCGCTAGCGATGCTGTGGTGGGAGGCGAGGCCGAGGAGCCTGACGTTTCCGAGCCAAGCATTCAAGATTCAAACTACGACTGGCGCAAATATGTTGGGATGCGGTCTGCACCTCAAGGCACCCCTAAAGACTTGATCACTAAAGCATTCGCTAACGACTTAGAAAAACATTTAGGTTTGCAGGTCGTCTCTTTGCTGAGTGGAGAGCGTTCTGAGCTTCATAATTGGAAATATGCTGTTTGGAGTGACGGAAGTCTTAGAAACTATAGCCACGATGGCCGCGGCCGGGTGTCCGGGAAAATAACAGAAGAAATTTTAAGAACCGATATTCGATCGGCTGTATTTAGCCTTGCGCCGCTGTTGATCCAGCTACACAATTCTCACTTTGATTTTGTAGAATATTTGAAATCACAAAAAAAGTCTCCGAAAAAGATCCAATCGCTGAGAAAACCTCTTGCATGGAACGGTCCGGAACTTTCTGCTTTTGGCTTTCACGCTTATGCTGGCAGAATGCAAAGCCGAAACTATCAAGCGTTTCATTTTGAAGGCTTGGGCGAGCAGATTTTCTATGACGGGCGTAGCCGAAGCGTTTACTTTGACCTAAGCCACTACGCTACAAAGCCTCAATCTTGGCTACTTTATGGTGTGCTTACAAAAATTTGGGCCCTGAGAATGGGGTACCTGCCTTTTGTTACCTTAGATGTAATGGATGAAATGCTGCCTTCAATTGAAAAAGTCAAAAGTGAGCTTGGTGGTAAAAAGTCCTTTTTCAACTTCAAAAAATCAGCCGCTGCGAAATTTTTAAAAAGTCATTACGGCAAAAAAGTCGAAATGTATGCCAACCAAATCCAGGCTATTCAGACAGATCAAATGTTTTCTGTCACAAACGCCATGAACCTACATATCTACAAGCTTTTGCTTGCAGATGGTTTGGATCTGGTCGGGCTTCTTAACTATATTTTAAAAACAGATATAACTGCACAAACCGACGCTGCGAGCGTTATGCAGACCCATCAGAACAAGTACGAAGTTATGGCGTTATTTGAATTCGCTGCGAGCTTGGACTTTAGCTAGGTTATGCTTTTACTTTTATTTTTTCGTAGGGCACGCTTTGTTGCGCTATAGCAGCAGGATCCCAGCTGAACCTCGGTTTGTACAGCCACCATTTTTGAATATGCCTGTCATAGGCTAACCACTCTATGTGCTGCGATTTTTCATTAAAATTATTGTCTAAAAACGTCCTTGCTCTGCTAAGGCGTTTGTTGATGGTATGATCAATGGCACGTCTCATGCCAGGTGAAAATCGGTAAACATTACCAAAAAGCTTTCTCGTAATCGTCTCTTTACATTTTGGCTGTGTCGGGTCTTTGCAAAACAGACCCAGCAGCTCTTTGGTGCACGGGTAGGCTGAAACATCTACTCGCTTGCCTTGCCATCGCAGGGAGTTTTCTTCAATTTCTGGGTGAAAGCTAACTTGCATAAACTAGGTCCTCTCAGTTGGTGGAGACCCGATTCTAGTTAAAAAAAAAATTAATTTTAGAGGGTGCTTAAATTTTTGGTCGTTTTCAGGCCATGCAAGAACTCAATATCATGAGGATTTATTTTCAATATGCTTTAAATCTAAATTGTCACCCGGTGCCTAGAAAACTGCGGCAACCTCAATTCAAGAAAAAGGCTTTAAGCAAGGTTGTATGGATCTACGATTACTTTAAGCCTAGATGCAGGAGGAACCTCAATTCTATTACGTACAGCGCTTAGCCACTGCCTCCTGTCTGCTAGCGGTGACAGCAAAAGTACCTGTATACGGTGTCTTTTGTTTTGCTTGGCGATCATAGGCTGGGATGGCCCAAACACCCTCACTCTAGCCTCAGTTAAGCAGGGCATGAGTGATTGCATAAGCTTGTTTTGCTCTTGGTGAGACATTTGACGTTCGGACTGGACTTCTATCAAGGTGGCTCTGCTAAAAGGAGGGTAGCGCAAAAGCTCACGGCTTGTGATTTCTTTTTCACAAAACTGTCTATACTCGTGCTTTTTAATATAGTCGAACACCCAGTGCTCTGGGTTAGACGACTCGATGATGACAAGGCCTTGCTCGTCACCTCTGCCGCTTCTTCCGGCTGCTTGCACGATGGTTTGAACAGTATTTTCGTTGGCTCTAAAGTCTGGATAAAGAAGGCTTTGGTCAAGGTCGACCATCACCACGAGGTCGATCCCGGGAAAATCGTGGCCTTTGGCTAGCATTTGGGTGCCAACAAGAATATCTGTTTCACCGCTGCGGAAGCTTTTCAGAGATTCTTCGAGCACGCCTTTTTTTGCTGTTGCATCAGAGTCCAGTCGGCCTATGCGCGCACCCTCCAGCTCCTTTTCTAAATAAGCCTCTAGACTTTGCGTTCCAGCTCCAATAGCAAAAAAATCATGGTGGTTTTCTTGCCTAGATATAGAACGAAGGCTCGTAGACCTGCCGCAGTAATGACATAGGAGCTTGTCGTTACTGTGCAATGTTAAAGAAACACTGCATTGAGTGCACTGCAAAACTTCAGATGTTTTTTTGTTGTAAATATAGTGCGAGACCCCGCGGCGCCCTTGGATCACCATCGCTTGTTTGCCGCGTGACAAAACATCACGAATTGCCTCAAGCGATCTTTGGCTTAAAGGCGGTTTATCGCTTCCAGTGGTCTCTGAGATTCTTTTGAATACTTGAAACGCAGGTGTGTTCTTTACTACCTCAACTTTTGGTAAGGGGGTGTTTTTGTGGCGGTGATCTAGGGTTTGGTATTGATAGCGCTGCTTGTCGCAGTTTTGCAGAGTCTCGATAGAGGGTGTGGCGCTTCCGAGTAGAACAGGGATATCTATTAGATGCCCCCTTTTAATAGCGACATCTCGTGCTTGGTAGCAGAGCCCGGTGGTTTGCTTGTAGCTTGTATCGTGCTCTTCATCGACGACGATGTATTTTAGGTTTTCAAACTTTGCAAACACGTTCGAGCGTGGCCCAACTAAGATTTTTTTAGAGCCCACAGCTATTGAATGAAATGCTTCAAAACGCTGTTTTGGCGTCATTTGAGAATGGGTGATAGCCACCTTGTTAGGGAATACTTTTTCAATTCTCGCGGCTGTTTGTGGGCTCAAACTGATTTCTGGAATTAGTAAGAGCACTTGAGCGCTGCTGTCTTGTGCAAGAACCTGCTCGATGCACTTTAAGTAAACTTCTGTTTTGCCTGAACCTGTAATGCCATGAAGCGCTTGAACTTCAAAGCCAGTATGCAGATTTCTAGCGAGACTCTCAAAGACCAGTGACTGTGATTTATTTAACGTGAACTTATGCTCACGCTGTTTTGCTTTTTGAATTTTTTCATCAGACTTTTTTTTGAAAACTTTAAACTGAAGTTTTGTTCTTTTTTGTAGGCTGAGAAAACCCTCTTTTTCCAGTCTTTCTGCGCTTTCTTTTTGTGAAGCATTCATGGAAATAGGTTCGATGTTTTTTTCTGAAAAACCAAAGCTTTCTAATTTTGCTTTTGCTTGGCCATAGCCGTCCTCTTCAAAAAGAGAGGTCGTACTCGATAAGTGTTTAAGACCTGCTTTGGTCAGGGATGCCAAAGTTAGTCTTTTTTTAACGACCTGGTGTCCAGCAAAGCATTGTAAGGTCTGTTCAAAGGTCCCGGCATAGTAGCTGCAGGCCCACTTAAATAGCTTGAGGTCAGCTTGGTTCAAATAAGGCGTTTTATTGGGTTGGGCTTCAATCAGGTATTTAAGAGAGAGCTTTTCTTGTTTTAAGCTTTGGTCTGAGCTTGCCTCGCCCGTTAAATGCTCATTTAATATAACCCCAAGACACTGTTTGCCAGACATGGGCACTATGACCAGAGAACCCGGCTCTAACGGGCTTTTTGACAAGTAATGCAAGCACTTATCAAAGAATGGGCCTGTCGCAACCATATAGGTGTGGGGGGCGCTGTTATAAAAAGGTGCAAGTTTTTCCAAAAAGGCCTCTTGCTTGGTTGGTGGAAACCGGTTATTTTGGCGACTTTGCAGGCTTAGTTTAAATAAGCCGCATTGTGATGTGAGGAATTATGGCAGCTTTAAAGAAAAAGCAAAGAAGAAAACGTTTACTTGGTCGTCGCAAAAGAGTGATGGATATCCACACGGTGATTGACCATAAGCGTCCAGACATTTTGAAACGTTTTGTTACAGAACGAGGGAAGATTATTCCTCGTAGAGTAAGCGGCGCCTCTGCTAAGCAGCAGCGCAAGATTTGTACTGCAGTAAAGAGAGCTCGTTTTTTAGGGATCCTTCCTTACGCAATTGCCCACAGGGGTGAGCGCGGATTCTCAGGGATGGTTTCTTTGTCTTACAATATGTTTGACCGTCAGCATAAATATCCAAAAGGACCACGTGGACCACGCGGTGACCGGGATAGAGGCGACAGAGG
>JALZUO010000048.1 GCA_023301565.1 Oligoflexales bacterium | reverse complement strand
GCATCGAAAATCGCACCCGATCGATCGGCAGAAATTCCATAAACAGCCCCATTGTATCCAGGCTGTAGTGATCGAACAAATGCGTCTTCGAATAGGATATAGGGGGAGCCTGAATTCTTTGCCCTAAGTCCACTTGGCCGGTAGCCCCAACCTTTTAGTAAGGAAGAATTACATGCGTATCTGCCTACTAGGGGGTGGTTCTTCAGAGTGGTACGGGGCATAGTGGCTTAGTGGTTCTCTATAAGCGCTTTTAATTCAGGGATAGAATCGAATAGTTCTGCAGTGAATGAGGCCTTAGGGGGCTCATAATCGTGAAAGATAGCGCGAAAGTGCTGTCTATTTTTTTCGTGAGAGTCATGAGTAGCTATACTAGTTATAGCTTCTATGAGCGTATCGAGTGTTGTTACAACCGGGCCTGGGAGTTTTTCGCCACTGTAGTTTAGGCCTCTTTCACTATCGTTATAGTGAGCACTATCAGGTTGGTAAAAAATAATTGGCCGATCTTTAATGAGATAGTCCACCCAGATACTTGAATAATCAACGATGAGAAAATCGACAGAATTGAGTAGCGTATTGGTTTCTACAAAGTCGTCATGACCGGCGCTATGAATGTGTTTATAGGGCGATAAATCAAGTTGGAATTTATCATAGCTATGCGGACGGATGAGGAGGATAGATTCGTGCTCGCGCATGTAGCGTTCGAGTCTGATCAATGTTTCTGCCGTGAGGTCAGAGAGGGCAGATGCTTTTTTCTCACGAAAGGTGGGAGCATACATGATAACTCGTTTCCCTGAAAATTGCTCAGTATGAAAAAACGAATTATCATAGAGGAAGAGAGATTCATAATCTTGTAACAGGTCGTATCGAGGTAGTCCGATAGGAAGTACACATTCTTTATCCATTTGGAAAGATTGTGAAATAATCTCTTGGTCGTTTTTACCACTGGAGATCATATAATCATAGAGCGTGGAGTTATGTTGGATTAACTTTTTCTTATGAGGATCGATGTTATTCATGAGCAACTCGATTTTTTTAAACGAAGCGCCATGCCAGTAGTTGATGATTGTACGTTTTGGGTGAGACTGATCGAGGTACGCATCTCGTACAGAATGCGAAATTAAGAGTGTTTTAGATGTCCAGAGGAAATGAAAATAGGGAATTGAAGAACCATCAAAAATCCGAATCCGATGCTTTTGTAGCTCACTCTTAATATTAGAGGGGACGCCGTCTTCCGCGAGGATGGCGATTTTCAGCCCTTGGGTATTGCGTATTAAAAACTCACAAACCACTCGGTGATTTGAGGAAAAAGAGGTGTTTTTTTTGACGATGAAAAGAACCTGATTCTGCCGTTTCGTAAAAAATTTATCAAAAACCCTTACAACCACAAATTTGATTTTTCGTATCTGTGATTTTTTCAGGAGTGACATATTACAGGAAAGTTCTCCTTATTCAATACTGAAAGAGGAGATAAGACTAGAACTATTAAATCGCACAGGAACGGTTGGGGCCTTCTTGGATTTGCTCTTTAATTTCTGTGGTAGAAACCCCTCCTGTCCGGGGTAGATACCTCACCTGACATTGATCCGATAAATGGTCGAATTTCCCCTCCCAATCATCACCCATAACAAAGATTTGAATGTCATTATCAATGATGTCGCTTACTTTTTGCTCCCAATTATTTTCGGGTAAGACCTCATCAACATATTTAATTGCTTTTAAGATTTCAGCGCGATCCTCATAGGAAACCGCACACTTTTTTTGCTTAGAGTTCCAGTTAAACTCATCTGTAGAGATTACTACTGTAAGATGGTCTCCAAGGGCGCGAGCTCTTTTAAGAAGGTTAAGGTGACCAATGTGGAAGAGGTCGAAAGTTCCATATGTTATTACTTTAGTCATTTTCAATTAGAGTACTTTAAAGGGGTTTTATTCATTAGATGAATGAATGAGACGGTCGCGATCTTCCATCACTTTTGTGATTTCCTCAATAAATTTTTGGGTGCTTTCACCTTCTGCGTAATCGCCTAGGAATTCTGTTCTGATTTCTCTCCTCTTTTGTTGATACGGATCACTTTCTAGCTGCTCATTTATAATTTCTTGAATTCTAGGTGAGTCACCTTGCTGAATTAACTGCCCCCCTTCTGCAATGAGAGGTTTGTCAACTCGAACTCCTTTTTGATTATCGAAGAGGTCCGTAATGATGTAGGGTTTATCATATTTCAGATAATCAACTGTAATGGCTGAATTATCAAAAATTGCGATATCACAAAGTTCACAGAGAGTTAGTGAATCACTGGCGCCGTCAAAATGTGCATAGGGAGCTTCTTCCACCGCTTTCTTAATGCGGGAGTGAATGGCGGCAAGTTTTTTATCCGCGACTCCTACCTTGGGATGGGGGCGGTAAATAAGGTAGTACCTATGGTCATTAAGAACCTTATCTACTATGGTTTCTCCATAATCCCTGATGGAGGTATAGTCCATAGATTTGTGCGTGCCTTCCCACGTAGGAGCGTAAAGTACAATTTTCGTGGGAATAGGTAACGGCTCTTGAACAACTTCGTTTTCCAATTCGTTTTCCAATTCAGATTCGGGAATTGGTTCTGGTATAAATTCTTGTAAAATCTCATCTCTATCCAGAGTTTGAACCCCGTCCAGTTGAGGGCGTCCTATTTTTATGAACTTGCTCATGTCTGCGCCGATAAGGTTATTAGCATATTTCTCGTATGCCGCATCTGAGACAATGAAAACTCGATCATAAGCCTTTGCCTGGTTCGATACAGTAGATGTTTTGTCGCTCTCACCGTGGTTAATATGAACATGTAAAGCTTGGCTATGAATAAGAGATTGAAAATTCTTATAAGCCTGGTTCACATATAGAATGCACTTCAGACGAGGACTGCTCTCATAAAAGGACTGAAGATCGTTCAAATATTTTAAATAAACACAGCTTAAATCCGTATTAGCGAGGATCCAATCATAAATGGGTTTGTGGCGCGCTAGTATTACCAAAGAATGCGTTTCGTCTATTTTTTCGAACGCTTTAATCCATTGCTGAATTTGGTAGAGGTTGGTTATAGGACCGTCAAAATACACGGCCACTGTATGATTAAATTTAGTTTTTTTAGAAACGAGAAGGGATAAGGGGTTCTGATTAAGAAAAGCTGTAGCGTCAACTAATGCGGGCGCTTTCTTAGAGGGAGTTTT
>JALZUO010000047.1 GCA_023301565.1 Oligoflexales bacterium | reverse complement strand
TCAAGCCCTGAGCACCAACCCACAGTTAATTTGCAACCGCCATTCAATCCTATCGTATAAAATAGATTGCGTGTAAACCGAATCAACTAAAATGACGATATTTATCCCCTTTATGGTCGTAAATCGTATTTATGTGACTTGTTGCAAGCTATTAAGCCATTAGCCATTAGCGGCTAGTAGCGAATAAAAAAAATGCTATTTAATTCATTTACATTCTTACATTTTTTCTTACCCGTCTTTTTAGCCATTTACTTTTTGGCAAAAGAGATACGCACTAGAAATATCATACTATTGATTTTTAGTTTGATCTTCTATGCCTGGGGCGAAGAGGAGCTGGTCGTATTGCTGTTGCTATCAGCGGTGGTGGATTTCTATGCCAGCAAGATCATACGAGATGGGAAGAAGCAATTGGGACTGGCGATCTCTATGACCTTCAATTTGGGGATCTTATTCTTCTTTAAGTACCTCGACTTTTTTATTGGGAATATGAACGCCCTCATCGGGACGGAGATAGAAGACCTAAATATTGATCTACCTATTGGGATCAGTTTCTTTACCTTTCAGACTATGTCGTACACCATAGATGTGTATAGAGGAAAGATCAAAGCAAGCGATGATTTTTTAGATTTTGCTACCTACGTGTGTATGTTTCCGCAGCTGATAGCGGGGCCTATCGTGCGCTATGCAGACATTGGCAAGCAGCTCAAGGAGCGGTCCAGCAATTGGGCCAATATCAACAAAGGGACAGAACGATTCCTGATAGGGCTGGCCAAAAAATTGCTCATCGCCAACTACTTTGCATTGATAGCAGATGACGTATTCAATTATCATGTATCTACCATATCATTTTTTGATGCCTGGCTCGGGATCATAGCTTATACCTTACAGATATACTTTGACTTTACGGCCTATACAGATATGGCCATTGGGCTCGGCTTGATACTAGGATTTCACTTTCCAGAAAACTTCAACTATCCCTATATCTCTACCTCCATCCGAGGATTTTGGAGGCGATGGCACATGACGATGTCGTTTTGGTTTAGAGACTATGTATACATCTCGCTGGGGGGCAACCAAGTATCGCAGTACCGAATTTATCTCAATCTATTCGTCGTCTTTGTAGTCACTGGACTATGGCATGGAGCCAGCTGGAATTTTGTAGTCTGGGGCCTCATCCATGGTATTGTCATCATAGCGGAGCGGAGCTTCCCCCAATTTTTCAAACGCATCCCTCGCATTATCCAATGGCTGTATACCATAATGGTTGTCATCATCGCATGGGTATTTTTTAGAGCCAAGACACTGCCTGAGGCACTGACCTATGTGTACAAAATGTTTTCTTTCGATATGAATTATGACGCCTTTTTCAGGCAGTATCTGATAGACGGCAAATTTGTTATTATGATCATCCTAGGCTTCGTGCTGTGTACGCCTCTAGTATGGAATAAGATCTTAAAGCCTTTACAAAACGTATCTACGCTCGGAAAAGGAGCGTACCATCTCTTGCTCTTGGGACTATTTGCCTTGTCGATTATATATCTTTCTTCAGCATCTTATGATCCTTTTATTTATTTTAGATTCTAATTTAGTCTGATGCAGAAGATATTCGTCCTATTTCTTTTTCTTTTCTTGGCCCTATTTGGCTTGGCGTCCCTGTTCAATACAAAGACGGAGGTGCTGGATGCCATCACTAATGAAAAAATAAATATCGCATTCAACCAAGACTATTCCTTTACCAATATCAGAAATGTGGTCAATGCGCATTTTGACAATCGCGTCCCCTATCGAATAGGGCTCTACGATATGATCTCCAATTTTGAATGGGATTACTTTGGTAGGAGCATCAAGCCTAACAAAGCCATCAAGGGCAAAGCAGATTGGTTGTACTTGGGCAACGACTTTGGAGGTGTCGTCAGTGAGTCTGCCGGTCTTAGACATTATTCGGACAAACAACTGCGCATCATCAAAAATAATATCCTATTGCTCAAAAAGAGCCTCAAGCGGTCCGGGATAGAACTTGTCGTCGTCGTCCCCCCCAATAAGCACTCTGTATATCCCGAGTATCTACCGTATGAGATATTCGACGACTCCAAATTGGATATCCTAGATCAACAGGCACTGCCCGCTTTTCTAAACCTAAAACCTGCGCTCCTCAATAATAAAGAGATGGGACAATTGTACCACAAAACAAACTCTCATTGGAATACCCACGGCGCCTATTTTGGCTACCGAGCGATTATCAATTACTTGAACAAGCAAGTCGGATTTGACCTCCAAGCGCTACCCTTTAAGCATCTAGACTTGTATGCCAGCCCCACCAATGCAGAGGATATTTCTATGATGATCAGCGTCAAGGTGCCAGAAGAAAGAATAGATGGAAAAGTAAGTCCAAAAAACAAGTTGTACGGACCCGTTTTGTCCAAAAAGAATCCCTATTTTACCCAGGCCACAGACCCCAATTATGAAAGGATACACCACAATACAAAGTGCAATGATGCCTGCTTAGACAAAGTCATATTCATCAGAGATTCCTTCGGCGCCGAACTTGTTGACCTCCTGATATACAATACTCGCCAACTCAATGTCCTCCATACCAAAGAGCTTGATCTAGACTATGTAATAAATCAACAACCCGATTTACTTATCTACGAAGTGGTAGAACGCAACCTAGATTTCCTACTCAAAGTGTGCTCCTCAGTGGAGTTAAAGGCAGCGTTAGAAGCCTCTGGCGAATAGCTTCAAGCCGCAAGCTTCAAGCCCCAAGC
>JALZUO010000046.1 GCA_023301565.1 Oligoflexales bacterium | reverse complement strand
CTGAACACCAAATGAAGCAAGAGGCACAAGTAGGCGGCCCTATTGAGTTGAAGCTAAAACAGCCTTCTAGCTCTCCTATTGGGCTTCGCGTACTTTTGGGTCTGCAGGGTCTGCTGACGGTTTATCCCATTCGGGCTCTTCTGCCAGCTATCTTTGCGGTACAAATATTTGAAAGCGCACCGCTAACCGCTTGGTTTGTAGCAGCCTTTGGTCTAGGTGGCTTTTTTGGCTCTAGGTTTTATACGTGGCTTGGGCAAAAGCTTGAGCTGCGCTACCTGGTCCAGCTAGCAGGCATAGCTGTTGGTTTGTTAACTTGCTTGCTTTTGACCAAAAGTGTTTACCTGCACTTTTTTGGCTATTTTCTTTTTATGTTTTTTAACACGATTGCAAGACTTGGGGTTTTGTCTGAGGTGCAGCTTGTATCAACCTCGGCCATTGCACAGCTGCGGTTTGTCGCAAACTCTACTTCGATGCTGATAAAAATTGGTTTGGGTGCATTGCTGGCTATTCCAGGAGGCTTGTTTTGGTCGACAGGCCTGCTTGCTTTGTGTGGTGGAATGCAGATACTCGGCAGTTATTTCACGGAAGAAAACAGCATGAAGGACCCGTCCAAGGAGAGGCTACTATGGCTAAAGTAAGTATGGATAAAGCAAGAACTGGCACAACAAGAAGAAACGTGCCTATTTTTGGAGTGGACAGCCTGGCAAACACTAAGCCGCCAGAAGGTAATCAGTGGCGCATATTCTGCAAAGACCCCTTTACCGACTCGCACAGGCTCCGCAGCAACTACTTGCACCATAAGCGTGGAAATCACTTTTACTTTCGCAACATGAAACTACGGATGCAAGAGCGGTTTGTCGATATGATCGATCACAAAGAGATTCCGCAGGTGTTTATCCACGGCTCTCCGCACCTTGACAACTATTCAAGAAACGAGCGTTGTATGGGAATGGTCGACTTTGATCGTTCCAGAAATGGGCCCTATGCGTGGGATTTAGTGCGGGTTTTAACCTCAGTGTTGTACCGACAAAGAAACCCTCAACCGCTTACGGCTGGGCTTGCAGATGAGCTGTTTTACGGCTATCGCACGGGGTTTAAAAAGCCAGATAAAAACCTCAAAGAGATGGATCTTTTAAATAGTATTGAAGTCGAGTCGCCGGCGTTTCCTGTACGCGATTATTTAGCGCAAAACAAGAAGTGGGCCTTGGAGCTTCGGCGTTTTGTCATTGCAAAAGAAGATGATGAGATGAACCAGGTGCTTCGCGGCTACCTTCGTAGCATTGAGCAAGTAGACCTACTAGACCAGTACCAGGTAACTTTAGCAGGTAAAGCAAGAGGCTCTATGGGCCGGGTTCGCTACCTAGTGCTGCTTACCAGTGAGGATACAAGTAAAGACTGGATCTTACTTGAAATCAAGCACGTCAGGGAAGATGAAGACAACGAGTGGTACTCAAACCCGTTCGAGCATCACGGCGAGCGGATGCGGCACGCAAGCCAGCTGTATGCTCCCGGCTGGGACTTGTGCGAAGGCTACACAACCGTAGGCGGCGTACAGTATTGGGGTCATAGGCTTCCAACTGTAAACCTGAAGCTAAAAAAGCCGCTGGGCGTAAACGATCAGCTAGACTTTTTGTACTGTGTTGGCCAGCAAATCGGCAGGGCCCATGCGCTTAGTCAAATCGACGGGAGCCCAAAAGATCTTTTAAAACACTTAAAGGCGCACGAGCTAACCCTTATTGAAAGTGCACATACCATGAAGCGCGAGCTAGACCATGCCTACAATGAATATTTAGAAAAGCTTGAGTTTTTTGATTTTGATGAGGATATGGAAGAGGTTTAGAGTTGGTTTTAAGCTAGCTTCGAAATCATGCTTTTGCTTTCTAGCGCTTTTTCCAGAAGCGAGCGTAGTGAGTCTAGAGTTGCTGGGTCCATTGGAATCCCATGTTTTAGGTGTTGAATTTTTTGCGCCATGATGCGGTCACAAGAAAGTCTGTTTGACGAACCAGTTGCGAGTTTTTTTAGCTCTAGGCTCATCATAGATATCTCACGGCCTATTTTTCTTTCTTCGCCAAATACATCTGGGTCGATTACAACCATAGCGGCTGAGCCAGTAGATTGTGAAAAACCGTTTCCCGACAATACTCCAGCAAATGCATGAGACATGATCTGAAAGGAAAGATCGCTTTGAGACCCTAACTCTACAAACAAAGGTTCTAGCCCTGCAGAGCGCGGCAATGCTGCCGCTACCGGTAAAACGTTCTTATTGGTGCTTTGTGCTATGACAAAGGCGATGCAGCCAGCTTTTGCTGCTTTAAATGCAAAGTAGGGTAGTAGGCCATGCTCTTCCAAAGAGCGTACGGTAGCGATAGCCATACCTTTGGATTCAGCTTTGCGCACAGCTTGCTGTGCCATAGTGTTAAGTACAAGAGGCCCTAACTGCTTAGCAGCATCAATACCTATGTAGGAAGGCGTTTCTTTTAAAAGCTTTGGCTTTGCATCAAAAGCAAGGATTCCAGCCTTTTGTAGTGCCACGAACCTTGGTAGCAGAGCTACTCCAAGCTCGGGCTTCCCCCATAGGTCTGCTTCTACCAACAGGCCTGCAAGTTTTTTTGCTTTATCTGGATGTAACCCATGAATAGCAAGCACGTCAGACGCCAATTGGCGAAGGACACGATAAGCAACTCGAATGGGAATAAATGTTTTCATTGTGAAAGAATTTGCAATTTTAGTGCCGAATATATGCTGAAGTATAACGGCTACTTAGGGTGGGTTCGGGTGTCTATAGGTTGGTCGTAATTCTATTCTAGTCAATTCGACCTTTTTTGAAAAGGCTGTGCAGCTTAATTACAGTGACTCAATAAAAGCGGAGGCGACTCTTCTACTCTAGGCGTCGATCCACCACCAACAAAAGCCATGTACTGAACCTCTTTAGATACAAGGTCGAGGCGTAGCTCTAGCTTATCACTGCTGCCACACTGGCTATAGATTCTGTCACCGCCGGCGCTAGCAACAAGCTGCGTGTCTGTTGGAGCGGTGGAAACCACTGAATAGGTGAAGTTAACTCTTTTACAATTTGTAAGCTCAAAGCCTAAGACGTTGTCCATATTACAGCTATTTGATGAGTTCCCTGACCCGTTATCGTACCCAAAACCAGTATTTAGGGTCGTTACGGCTGCCAGGTCACTGTTGTCTAGCCTGTATGTTTCGTAAAGAGAATCGAGTATTCGGATGTTGGAGGTTGCCTCGGCAAACCTAGCTTTAGCCTGAAATAGCTCAAAGCGTGGGAGTGCAAGAGTAGCCAAAATACTGATAATAGCTACAACAAGCATAAGTTCGATAAGCGTAAACCCACTCTGGACTTGGCTAGACCTTTTTTTGCAAATTAGTTTAAGCATTTTAACAGCCCCTTCCTGTACCCCGTTACCTATATCGGATGGCGTTTTTTATTCTTCATTTATTATTTCAAGCTACCGATATTATGGTGTAAATACCGAATCCTGTGCACGGCGAAATATTTGGTCAGTGTTTTTTTGAATCTGATCTACCCCCTCCAAGAGATTTTAAATAAACAATTGCCCACTCTGTCCGTGGGGAAAAAAGCCAGTAAAAAATCCTTTTAAAACTATTACTTATAAGTATTTCTAAGTACTTCCCTTTAAAAAGTCGATAAGTTTCGTATCAAGGTCTAAGGGGAAACAAATGTTGCCGACTACCGTACGAACTACGATTCAAATTTTGCTTCTATCCATTGTTGCGATCTCTTGTAAACAAAGTGATTTTGCTGGTAGTGGGACGGGAGCGTCTGCAAGCATTGAAAACCTGAATCCTGACGGCACCTTAAATAACCCTTTAAACCCAGCTATTAATACGACTGTGAATTCAACGAATATTCCTGGTAGCCCTATCTTTGACCCGGGTCTGTTTCCTGTTGACCCGTCAATCCTAATTCCTAACGTCAACCCATTTGCTACTCCTATTGGGGGACCGAATATACCTGTAGAGTTTTTGCCTAACTTTCCTCAAGTAAATGCCCCTAACTTAGATTTGCCCAACACAAACATTCCTACGGAGCCGGTCGAGCAGTGCCCAGACCACGTAGCATTTGTTACTAGTTCTTGGCTGCAAGGCAACCAGGTCAACCCTGGTGGGGATGCTCAGCTCACAGGAGCTGATGCCATATGTCAATCTCATGCTCGCCAAGCAAACCTTTGCCCAACAAAGACATTTAAAGCGGTTCTTTCTTCTTCTACGGTAGATGCAAAAGACCGCATACAGATCACAAGTCCTGTCTTTAATAACGCGGCTTCTAGGCAACAGGTCGTAGCTAACCAAGATCAGTTCTGGGAAAAAAACGGATGGCAAGCATTGATCACCTTTGACGAGCGTCGTGCAGCTGTACCTAATGATCATCCTAGCCTAGATCAAAGAAACAATGTTTGGACTGGCTCAAACCATAACGGAACAAGAAGAAGAAGCCAAAACTGCAGCAACTTTACCTCTACCAGTGGCTTGGGCGGAGCAGGGTCTTACTATGAAAGAGACGATGTTCTTTTTGATGGGACCTGGGGCGCACCTTCGTGCAGAGACTTTAAAAAGCTTTACTGTATTTCCCAGTAGATAAAAAAGTAAAAAGAACGATCGGCCCTGGCTACGCCTGCGTGATCGGCTGCAAATACCTGTTTTTATTAGTTTTTAGTGTGTCTAAAAGCACCATTGCAAACCCATGCTTTGGTCGGCTATCTTTCCGATATGTTACTTAAGCTTTTAACAATCCTTTTCTTCTTTTTGCCCCCGGTTTCGGCGATGGCAGAAGAGTTCTATTCTTTAGAAAAGCCCGAAAATAGTTATACCTCTTTAAGAGAGCTTGGTAGCGGAGCCAATGGGTGGGTTTATCTGGTCCGCTCTCGAGCAGACGGGCAGCTCTACGTAGTTAAAAAGATCTACGTAAGAGGCCGAGAACAAAAAAAGTTCATTAGAGGTCACGAATACTCGAAAAATATTTCTAATGACCCAAAGAACAAAGGTTATTTTCCTAGGGTTTTAGATATCACACCTTTTAAGTCCTCAAAGAATGAAAAAACCTTTCATGGCGTCGTCATGGAGTATTTTGAGGGGGAGACCCTTCACGACTTTTTAGAAGCAAATAA
>JALZUO010000045.1 GCA_023301565.1 Oligoflexales bacterium | reverse complement strand
TCGACAGGAACAGCAGCCTCTCCGCGTCCCGTCGCTCCGAGATTGCGTGAGGCATCCCCACGCAAAGTTGTCTCTCTTCCTGCTGCTGTATTTCCTGCCACGCCTCCAGCAGCAGCAGAAATTTCTCGTACAGCAGAGGTTTCAGCCCCTCGTGGGCCTTCTCTTCCAGCAGCGTTGCTCCCAGCACTGCTGGACTCAGATCGGCCTTTGTTCCTCATGAACTCGGCCATCATGTCTCTCATGGCAAGCATCATCGACGCTTGCCCCTGCTCGACCACCAGCTGAAACTCACTTCTCAGCTGTTGTACCTCATCTTTGGGAAGGGCTTGCTCCTCTTGAGCTGGCCCGGAAGACATCCTTGAATTCCTGTTCCAGATCTGAAAACGTCAAGCTTTTGACAACTTCAGCACTAGTGTGTTCGTAGATTCCAAATCTGGATGCCCTGACTGCCCAGCAGTCTGATGAGATGAGATGGTTTAAGGTCGTTGCATTAGAGGACAGAGAGAGAGAGAGAGAGAGAGAGCTCGAACTCTCCTCCCTGCACGAGGAAGAATTCCATAATAACGCCTGCGAATATATACGCAACCCTCTACAACTTTTGTAACCGTCGTTGCTGACACGATCCAAACGAACACCCTCCCTGGCTCTTGACAGCAATGACAAGACCGAAAGGGCATTCAAGACAAGCTAGGACCTAACAGCCAACAACAGTCCCGCAGGAGGAAACCCGGCCACCGGGTCAAAACCCCCTGTATAACTCATATACTCCAAACCATTGCAGTTGAAACAACGGCCGCATTCCAAACGATGACCATGGCCAGAAAATAAGATGCCAAATGGTGCCCTACTCACCCATGCCCCTCAAAGTAGCGTGGGGTGGCGATCTGACAAATTACTCCTCGCATAACTCAAACATGGTACATCGGATAATGCTCATACCCCTTACTCACCCTCCAACGGCAGATTCAACAAGAACCTACGGTGATACTTGAAAGGGGTCGCAGCAAGGGATTTCGTCAAAATATCCGCATGCTGGTCTTTCGAAGCTACGAACTTAATGTCGATCTTCTTCGCACGAAGCAGCTCCCTAACAAAATGAAAACGTACGTCGATATGCTTGCTCCGAGCAGAACTAAGAGGGTTCTGAGCCAATGCTATTGCCCCCTGGTTATCTTCGAAAACCCGGACACATGATCCGCTTAGCTCTGGACAAATAAACGATAAGATCGCGCCCGTGAACAAAGCCTCCTTCACCCCTTCACCTAGGGCAACGTACTCTGCTTCTGCTGTGGACAACGTAACACACCTCTGCGTGCTACTTGCCCAACTGACGGCCGCACCCCCCAGGGTAATTACCGTCCCCGATACCGAGCGCCTATCGTTCGCCTTATCAGCATAGTTGGCATCACTATACGCATCCAAGCCCAGTCCCGAACCCCGCACAAAAGTCAATCCCAAAAACCTGGTCCCGTGAAGGTATTCCATAATCTTCAAAACTGCTCTCCAGTGCCTCTCAGTAGGGTTGTGAGAGTGACGCGCCACAGCACGCACAGCGTTGGAGATGTCCGGCCTCGTCATGGTCGACAGCCACATCAAACTGCCCACAGCCTCCCTGTAAGGCCAGTCTCCACCAGGTTCGCCTTCCTCTCTTGGACCTAGTTCCACACCAGGGGTAGCGGGGATGTCAGAGGATGAGTTAACGCCAAAGCGATTCAACATGCTCTCAATAAATGCCTTCTGCGTAATCTCCAAAGTCCCCAATTCCCAGTCGCGTTTGAAAGCACAACCAGTGTACCAAGTCAGTTCTCCGAGGTTATTCGTGGGGAATTTCGTTACTAACGCGGCATGAAAATCTCTGCATGACTCGTCCGAACCTGCAATCACGATATCATCTACATGAACAGCCATGATCAGTTGTACATTGCCGTCCACAACCATGCGAAAAACACAAGGATCAGTCCTACACTGCTCCATACCGTACTCTACGACGGTCTCTACCAATAATCCGGCCCACTGTCGTCCACTCTGCTTCAGACCATACAGCGATCGGTTCAGGCGAACGATCTTGCCTGACATGTCACCACACCCACCGGGCAGTTTCATGTATATCTCGGCGTCGAGTTTCGCGCGAACAAAAGCTTGTGCGACGTCTAAATGAAAAATCTTTAGACCGTGTTCGTTGGCAACAGCTGCCAGAATTTTAACTGACGCTGACGAGGGAGTTGGTGCAAATGTTTGAAAGTAATCTACATCCTGCACCTGGCTAAACCCCTTAGCCACAAGTCTAGCCTTTGTCTTTACTATCAGGCCATCCTTGTCCGTCTTGTAGGTAAACACCCACTTCGAACCTACAGGTTTCCGCCCTTGCGGCGGTGTCGCTGCTTCAAACGTACCGGTCGTTTTGTGACCGTCCAATTCAATCTTCATGGCCTCTTGCCACGCCGCTTTGTACTGTGAACGCTCGACATCTGCTACGGACTGAGGGGGCGGTTCTACGTGTTCCGGGAATCCACTCGGCATGCGCACGCTTAACTCCCCTTTAGTATCTGCTGCAGGTCCTCCAGCCATCAGAGCCAGTTCGTCCTTCGTCATGCAGGGTGAACCCTCCATCATTCTGCCATTCATCGTCCACTCGTACGCTGCCACAAGCAGCGCGTCCGCGACCTCAGGCCTTACCCTTGGCCGGCATCCAGCAGGTTCGCCCTCCAAGCGTTGGCTCTGACCCCGGGTCCGGCCCCTCACTGTCTCGGGGAGCCGTCCCCAGCTGCTGAGCTCGTGAGCTGGTCTCCCCGACAGGACCGCGGGTGGATCCTCACCTTTCCCTTGGTCGGAGTCGGAGGCTGATGCCTCGCCCGGGTCGCTTTCGGCCCTCCCAGCCGGGACCGAGGAGGCGTCTACCGCGCCCCCTTGAGACGAATGCATCGTCTCGGCTGTTTCGACCCTCCCTACCGGGGCCGAGGAGGCGTCCATCGCGCCCCCTTGAGACGGACCCATCGTCTCTGGTGTCCCGTCGCCGGCATCGCCGGCGGCAGGTGCCTGCTGGGCGCTCTCCTCCAAAAACGCGTCCAGATCGAACCCCCACGTCAAATCGAGGTCGCTCAGGCGAGCCAGACCTTCGTCCAGCTCGTGCACCACCCCCCCACCACCTCGATCCGACGTGCTTCCGTCGTCTGCCTCGGACCCCCCCTCTGCCATAGACAGGGAGTCATTCATCTGGGCAGGTACAGGTGGTGCAGGCGACACGCGCTGCCAGGTTATGTTGCGCGTGACCAGTACGGTACGGTTACTAGTCAGTACTCGTACAGAGTCTCGGGGGTAGTTGGGTGCAGGGCCAAGGTAAAAACACTCCTGTGCTTTCGCCTGGGACTTGTTCTCCCTCTTCACCTTGCAGTATCCAGGCTTGAGGAAAGGTAGAAGTACTACCGGGGGAGGTCTACCATACCACATCTCGTATGGCGACTTGCTCTCGGGGTTAGCAGTGGTTGCTGTACGGTTCAAAGCATCGCACGCCCAGTGCGACGCTTCAGCCCACAACGACTCGGTTGCGGGTAGTTGCGCGTCAGGGTATAGCTCCCGAGCCTGGATTCGGCCCGCCATTGCGGCCGTCTCAATCAAGCCTAGCGCGCGCTCTGCTACCCCATTGAACTGGGGACTGTCCGCCGTCGTGAATTCCTGCTTGATCCCTCGTGTTCTACACAGGTCTCCAAACTTCCCCCCACGGAATTCACCACCCCCGTCCGATCGGACGATGACCACTTTCGAAGGGACATCGTCTGCGCGAGAATCCGCGAGGAACTGCTCGAACAATTCCGCGGCGTCCGATTTGTGGCGCATAAAATACACCCACGTATACCGTGAAAAGTCATCGCGCACAATGAGAGTGTACCGCTTCCTGCCAAGAGACTCTACCACCTTGGGGCCACTCAAATCCACAAATACCCTCCCGAGCTTCTTACCTGCTCGTGTGTGCGTGGATTGCTTGATGCTCTTGCGAAGTCCCTTCGCCATGGAGCACCCCCTGCATTCCAGCAGGTTTCCCTCGAGGGTGACTCCTTGCTGCTCCGCCGTCTTGCGGAGTAGAACCTCGTGGGAGTGTCCAGCCGCACAGTGGTAGTCGTTGATGTCGATCGCGGGCTTACTGGGCTGTTGCCCTGGGGCGAGTACAGCACAGGCATTTCCCCCACTACTGCTGTCGATCCGGTAGCCGTAAAGGCTGTACAGATTTCCACTCAACGGAAACACGATCGAACGCTCTGACTTGAGCCGGACTACGATCCCCGAGGGGCGTCCCTCGAAAGTGTGACCGTTTTTGACGAGAGTGGGCAGGGAAAATAGATGATAGCGGAGGTCTGGCACGTGCGCAACGTTAGTCATCAGCACTTGCACGAGATCATTTCCGGACCGAAAGACAACGCGAACATCACCGTATCCTTCGATGGAGCGAGTTGAACCATCGGCGATGCGCAGTTTTAGGTTGCATTCTCTGTAGTTGATCATGCAATCTGCTGAGGGCGTCATGTGAGTAGACGCTCCACTATCGCAGATCCAGGACTCGTCTCCTATCTGCCAAGCCAACTCTCCTACCCCCATTCTGCCCGAACCATCACCGAACTCGCCTGTCTCTTCGACCTTGAAAGCTGAGGCCTGTGCCGAACCATCACCTTCGTCGTCCGTCGCCCCAGCCTCGGTCGATACCGCCAGCACAGCGTCTTCCTTCGA
>JALZUO010000044.1 GCA_023301565.1 Oligoflexales bacterium | reverse complement strand
AGTGCAGCTGAGGGCGATCAACAAGACAAAGATGGCAGTGAAAGTGAAAAAGAAGATGATAGTGACGGAGGTAATGAAAGTAATGAGAGTAATGAAGCTAGCGATAAGGATGCCACCGAGAAGAAGCCATCTACCAAGCTAACACCAGCGGAAACGGCAAAAAGGTTTGAAGAAAACCAAGTAAGAAAACAGCTACGCTCTCTTCCGGACTATGTCGGCAAGAGACGCTATCATATTAGGCCAGAAGATCGAGGTGAAACAGACCTTGAAGCTCCTGGTGAAAACTCTGGTGAAAGGGGCACAGATGCTCCGCGTTGGTAATGTTTTTTGTGGTTATTTAGTCTTTGCCGTTTTTTATAACGTCCTTGTGCCGTTTCAAGTAAAGGCACAGATTTTCCGCTCTCAGAGCATCAATGGAAACGTCGACTCAACGCCGGCCGTAAGCCTTTGGGTCGAGCCTGAAGACCCAACTACGGCAGATACAATCTTTGTAAAGCTGCGCATCAACGGCAACCTAAACGATAAGGTTATCAAAGGCGGTGCCAAATCAGTTGAGTTAAAGCTACCGGCTGGCTTGAGCCAGCAAAGCGCACGTACCGTCACTGAAGGTACCAGCCATATAAGGACAAACACCCACGTGGACGGGTGGTCTCGCATAGTGAGGACCTACTATATAGAGGCTGAAAAACCTGGGACCTACCTGATTCCACCTGTAGAGGTGAGTTTAGTAGGTCAAAAGTTTCGGACGCAGCCACGCAAGATAACAGTGGCTAAACCAGAACTTTCAGCAAAGAAACCAGATGTTTCTGGTAAACAGTATTTTGCTTTGCTCGAGTCGCCTAAGCTTATAGATAGCCAGCGGTCTATCTACGTAGGCGAGCAAATCCCTGTGCGCCTGCAGTTTTGGAGCGAGCGAAACATACGTGATTTAAATATGGAGCTACCACAGATCTCCGGGATAGAAACAGTAGAGATTTCAGGAGAGCTTAAAGTCGAGAAAAGAGAAAAAGACGGACGAGAGCTTTATGTTGTCGAGCGTCAATATCTTTTGATTGCACAGAAAAGCGGAGTTTTTAAAATGCCACGCGTGGGCATTGTGGCAAGCGTAGAAGGTGACAGGCCTAAAGCAACCCCAAATACAAGAAGGGGCCCGTGGGATTTTTTTGGGGGTGTCTTTCGTAGCCTTCCTCAGATGAAAAGGGTAGGGGCGTCTGTTCCGGCAAGTATATTAAAGGTTAAAGAGCTTCCGTCTCCAAAACCTGCTGGTTTTTCAGGGTTGGTAGGGAAGGTGGAGTTAAAGCTTTCAGGTGTGCTTCCGCAGGAGCTTGCAGCCGGAGAAACCACTGATTTTAGTGTGAGTCTGGTTGGAGATGCCTATAGCCGTGGGATAGAAGATTTAAATACAAGCTGGGGTAAAGGTTTGGAGGTTTTTACTGCACAAGGAAAAGACGCCTCTTACTTTAGCGATGAAGGCCAGTGGGTGCTAGAGCAAGAGTTTGGCTTTTCTCTAGGAAGCGAGTGGGGAGAGGCTTATTCGCTTGGGGTATTGTCGATCGAGTATTTTGATACGGCTGAAGAAAGGTATCGCACGGCTAAACTTGATTTAGGTAAGCTTCTGGTAAAGGGCCCGCAAAAACCTAGGGAAGATACCGTGAAAAGCGCCTCTCAAGTAGCAGCTAATAAAGGCTCTAGCGGCGTATTAGAAAATGTAGCTCAAACCCCGGATAGTTTGTTAAGCAAAAGTGAGTTTGTAGAATTTTTAAACCTACAAACAGCAAAATCAACCGTGATTTTCCTTGCAGTTGTACTCTTTTTTGCTATGGGGTTTTTCTTTTATTCCCTATGGCTCTACCGGGTTTTGATGGGGCTTGTAAACAGAAGCTATGCAACCCCGCGGGTGCGGTGGAACCGTTCGCATAAAGAGTTTTCCGAGGATATGGACGCATACATTCAAAGCGAAAGAAGCGATGCGGATAAACTTGAGCTTTTATTTCAAAGGTTTAAAAAGTTTGTTTCAGATGGAACTGGAGATAGCTCCGTCGTGGCTTCGACTTCTAGTGAGCTTAGCGAAAAAATTTCTTCTTATTTTAAAGGACATTTAAGCGAAAAAGAGCTAGCTATATGGCAGCAACAGTTTGGTCAATGTGCAAAGCTCATTTATGGGGATGCAGAAGATAAAAGCGATGCTGGAGGCAATGTGTATAGCAAGCTTAGCAGCGGCCTTCGCTCTGCTGCATCAAAGCTGCAAAGTGTTGCCGTAAAAATGGTGGTTTTACTATTGTTTGTCCTCTCTTCAACACCGGGTGATGCAGCCGCAGCAGGTGAAGCTTCCACGGCAAAAACAAGCCCTACCGAGCAGAAACAAGAGATATACAAGCAAAGCCCTTTTGTTCGCCTGCTTCCTAGTACGGCAGCCTACCTAGATGTGATCGGTGAACATAACGGCCTCGAGCCGGCCGGCTCTAAAAACCTGGTGCTCGTCCTCTGGTTTGTTGCGTTCATGGTGTTTTTATTTTTCGTCGGGTTCTTTGCGCAAAAAAAATGGATGCCTAGCTGGGTCGTAGCTGTGGGGCTTTGTCTTTGGCTGCTGTGCATATGGGTATTTGTGTCAGAGTATGCTTACCAAAAAACGGCGGTTGTGCTTTCTGCGACGCAAAAAGCATATGTTTCTCCGCATTCATTTGTGGGTTTAGGTGAAGGGTCAAAAAAAGGTTCCAAAGAAAGCTCCAACACACCGAAGGTCTCTAAAAAAGCAATTGCTCTTGGTGCTGGAGGAGTCTTGTACCCCCGCCTGGTTCAGAGCGGCTGGCTTCTGGCCTGGGTAGAGTCAGAAGATAGGTTGCTTTGGCTAAGGTTTGAGGGTGCGAAAAAAGATGACTAGGACGATAGAAAGCCGCTTCTTTACGAATTAAGATGACATCTAGGCTGCTTTTGATCATACTTTTGAGCGCATAAAGCGTTTATAAATTGCCGTTTAAACTTTGAATAAAGAAGAGGCTTATGGATAAAACTGCAAAGAAAAACATTGATGTGATTGGCGTTCCGGCAGACCTCGGTGCAAACAAGCGTGGGGCCAACATGGGGCCAGCTGCAATTCGTATAGCAGGGCTTAAAGAGAAGCTAAACCTGCTTGGACACCAGGTTTTTGATAAGGGGGATTTAACTGTTCCTATCAGAGAGCAAATTGCTGCAGAAGATAGAGAAGCTAAATACATTGAGGCCATCACCAAGGTTTGCTCTGAACTTAAAGAGTCGGTTTATCAAAGTTATAAAGATGGAAACACCCCAGTTGTGATTGGTGGAGACCATAGTTTTGCAATTGGTACGCTGGCTGCAGCGCAAAAATGGTGTTCAGAAAACAACAAAAAACTTGGCGTGGTTTGGATGGATGCGCACGCTGATATCAATACGCCAGAGAGTAGCTACAGTAAAAACATCCACGGTATGCCCGTAGCCGTGTGTTTGGGGCGCGGTCACGACGAGCTAAAAGCTTTGTTTCAAGAACCTATGTCAGAAAAACAGTTTTCCTTGATTGGCCTAAGAGACATCGATGGTGCAGAAAAAGAAGAACTGAAAAAATCGGGAGTTTTGTTTTATACGATGCGAAAGCTAGACGAAATCTCTATGTATACAGCCATGCAAGAAACCCTCAAACATCTCGATGCAGACTATATACACCTTTCTTTTGATTTGGATGGGGTAGACCCTATGCACGCACCAGGGGTAAGTACGCCTGTAACCGGTGGTCTTAGCTACCGCGAAGCTCACCTGGCTTTGGAAATGATTGCAGACACTGGAAAGCTTTTGAGCGCAGAGTTTGTCGAGCTAAACCCGATGGAAGATAAAGCTCATAAAACAGCTAGGCTCACCGTAGAGCTTCTGCAATCGGCCTTTGGTAAATCAATCGTATAGGTAGAAAGAGAGGCTTTAAGGATGAAAGAAGCCGTAACAATAACTGTAAACGGAACGGAAAGACAGCTTGACGTAGACCCAGCAATGCCTCTTTTGTGGGTTCTGCGAGATGAGCTAGATATAACTGGCCCTAAGTTTGGTTGCGGTATGTCGTTGTGCGGAGCTTGCACGGTGCACATCGACGGTGTAGCAGTCCGCAGCTGCACTCTTCCTGTTGCGGCTGTTACCGGACAGGTTTCTACCCTTGATGGGCTAGAAGCTGACTCATTAGTACAAACCATCAAAGACGCCTGGATAGAGCATCAAGTAGCTCAGTGCGGTTATTGTCAGCCCGGACAAATCATGGCGGCGGCAGCTCTTCTAAAAGAAAACAAGGACCCTTCGCAAGAAGATATTTTTGCGGCTATGAGTAACCTGTGCCGATGCGGGACCTATCCGCGGATTTTAAAAGCAATTCAAACAGCTAGCTCAAACCTGCGGGCGAGAGGCTCAAAGCCATGAAGAATCTAGGTCGCCGGACCTTTGTGTTTGGCTCTGCAGCCGTTGTCGGTGGGTTTGCCCTAGGGTATTACGCTTATAAGAAGCCTTATAAAAACCCTTTGCTCGAAGATTTAGAAGAGGGTGAGAAATCTTTGAACCCCTATGTGATTGTAAACAAAGACGGGGTTACCGTTATTGCACCAAGGGCCGAAATGGGCCAAGGCGTTATGACCACACTAGCAGCTCTGGTAGCAGAAGAACTCGACGTTAGCATGGAGCAAATCAAGGTCATTCATGGGCCGGCAAGCAGGGCCTATTTTAATGAAGTTCTTCTTACAGAAGCTGTCCCTTTTACCTCTTTAGATGAATCCAGTGCTGCTAAAAACGCAAGGTCTGCCACTAAAATTGTAACTAAGTTTCTTGGCTGGCAAATCACTGGAGGTTCAACCTCTGTCCACGACGCCTACGATAAAATGCGCGAGGCTGGAGCTGCGGCAAGGCATATGCTCGTAGCTGCTGCCGCAAAAAAATGGGGCCTAAATCAAGATCTGTTGTCGACACAAGGCGGCTTTGTCACGGGGAAACTCGACCAGAAAATCTCGTATCAGGATCTTGCCGAAGATGCTGTTTCTGTGCGGCCACCGAAAAAAGTAAAGTTAAAAAATCGCTCTGACTGGAACATCTTAGGTACATCTGTTCAGCGTGTAGACATGCAAGAAAAGGTAGATGCAACGGCCACGTATGGTGTGGACGTGCGGGTCCCCGGAATGCTTTATGCCACAGTTGTGCAAAACCCATTTTTCGGCGGTCCAGGAAAATACAATCCTAAAAACGCCTTGGCTATGCGCGGCGTAAAACACGTGGTTGACCTAGGCGAGCTTGGGATTGCTGTTGTAGCAACCAATACATGGTATGCGATGCAGGCAGCTAAAAGCCTGCAGGTGGACTGGCCTAAAAAAAAGATGCCTCAGGACCAGGCCGGACATGAACAAGCCGTGCAAGAGGCTTTTTTACAGAGCAGAGATAGCAGAAACCGCAACGACGGTAACGTCAAAAAAGCTCTGGCAAAACCAAAAGACAAAATCATATCTGGATTTTTTCGCAGCCCTTATCTTGCACATGCAACCCTAGAGCCCATGAATGCGACGGCTTTGTGGAAAGGTAATCGGCTGGACGTGTGGCTAGGCTCGCAGCTTCCAACCCGGGTCAAATACCTAGGTGAAAAGATAACAGGAGCTAAGAGTACAAACGTGCATGTACACAATGTTTTTTTAGGTGGTGGGTTTGGGCGACGCGCAGAAAATGATTTTGCAGAGCAAGCAATAAGGCTGGCCCACAAGCTCGAAGGGACGCCAGTGAAGATAACCTGGTCTAGAGAAGAAGATACGACCAGGGACATGTACCGGCCACTTTCTGCTGCTAAATACGAAGCTGTTCTTGAAAATGATAGAATTCATGCCCTGAGGCTAGAGCTAGCTGCACCTGCCGTAGCTGCATCACAGGCTTCTCGCCTAGGGCTTTCTATTCCAGGGCCTGACGTAACCATTGTTATGGCTGCTTGGGATGCTCCCTACAAAATTCCGAACTTTCAAGTGAACGGGTACCGGGTTAAACAGATGCTTCCGGTCACCTCTTGGCGTAGTGTGGGGGCTTCGCAAAACGGATTTTACCTGGAGTCGATCATAGATGAGCTTGCTGAAAAAGCTGGAGTAGACCCGGTGGAGTTTAGGCTTGCGCATATAGAGCATGATGCTTGTAGAAAAGTTATAGAAAAAGCACGGGACCTATCCGGCTGGACTACTCCACTTGCTGCAAACCGTTTTAGAGGTTTTGCATTTTGTGTTTCTTTTGGCGTGCCTGTAGCGCAAGTGATTGAGATTCAAAAGAACGGGGATAAAATAAAGCTGCACAAAGCTTATATCGCTGCAGATGTAGGTGTTGCTCTGGATCCGCGAAACGTCAAAGCGCAGCTGCAAGGCGGGATGCTTTTTGGGCTATCTGCTGCCATCAAACAAAAGATAACCGTTCATGATGGCAGGGTGGAACAAACTAATTTTCATTTGTTTGATTCCTTGCGGCTAAAAGAAGCCCCTGCAATAGAAGTAGCTATCTTAGAAAACCTGCCTTCGATACGCGGCATTGGAGAGCCCGGGGTGCCCCCGGCAGCCCCGGCCCTCGCTAACGCTATTTATAGAGCAACGGGCAAACGGATCCGCAGCATGCCTTTTACAGATCAGGTCGAGTTTGAAGTTTAGTAGATCTTTGGGTTTTTTACTTTTAGCTTCGGATAGCTTGAGAGATAACCGTTTGTGCTTGTTCGTTTACAAAGTACATGCATAGCGAAAGAATGTATTTTTCTGCTAGGTTTGGCCCCTGGTAAAACAAGCCTCCGCCCAAAAGCCCACGCTTAAAGCGCTTAAAGTAGCTTTTTTGCAGGTAAGGCCGAGCCGTACCAATGGCAGCTTGAAGGTCTGCCGGAGACAGCTGAGCACCGATTTCAGCAAGTCCAAATAAAGCTTCCATCCGCGTCCAAAACTTGCGGTGTGAAAGACCCTGGCGCAAAAGATCTTCGGAGCCCGCCAGGCGTAGTCTGCGCAGGCGCTCCATGGCAGCGTACTGTTTGTAGGTAAACCTGTGGCTCAACATGCCTTCGAGCTCGCTACGGGTAGAAGAGCTGATAGTTCTAAGGGTTCCTGGGTTTGGTTTTTGAACCCCAACTGGTAGAGAGATATCGTCAAAACCTACGTCTGGTCTGGCTGTAATCTGCACGCGGTCAATCTGGACAAGCGGTGCGTTTTGTTTGGTTAAGCCTCTAGCTATAGGGGGCGCTGGGACCTGGACTATGCTTTTAATTGCTGTGGGTTTTGGAATAGGGGTTAGCTGGCCGTCCGGTGTGTTTTGAACGCTTTTAGTTAAAGCCTGCTCAGCAGCGTAGGTTCCAGGGGTGATCAGCTCAACCTTCATGGTTGGAACCTTAGCTTTTACTCGTTTTGCTTTTTGCTTTTTTACCTTTTGAGCTATTATCGCACTTTGGCTGCTCGAGGAAAGCATGGATTGTAGCGCTTCTAGCCCACCCAATTTTTGCATCCCAACCCAGCCAATTGCTGCAAATGCTATAATAAACAGCACTAGCCACATTACGCCAACCGCCGCGCTATTCTTAGGCTCTGAGTACTCTTCAATCATATGAGAGAAGTACTGGTCCCCGTTTAAGCCGCCAGGGCTCTTTGAACCGCCCGAAATAGCAACAGTATCAATCATCCATGGGTCGTTAGAAGGCGCCACTTGACTGTTCTGATTTGGCTGATGGTTGTTCATCGTCAATCCTTTTAAAATTGCCTGCGTTTCCTACGAGGAATCATCAGTAGAATCATCGGTTTGAACTTGCATTTACTTAATCTTTTGTTGATACTCGTGGATCTTGAGCTGTTGTTTTGGGATCTCTATCCAGCTAAAAAAACTGGTATAGTTGCTTGGATTTCGTACGTCTACCAAGCCAAAAGGTTTGGCCATGCAGTACGTGTTTAAGAAGAGATGAAAAAAACAGGTGGTGATAGAATTCGGTGAATGTAAAGTTCGCGGATAAAGGCTCGATGAAGAGCTGGATGTTTTGGAATAAAAATCAAAGAAGGAATGAAGCCCATGGCGAAGGGATTGGATCGAGTTAGAAATATTGGTATTTCTGCCCACATTGACTCCGGAAAAACGACTCTCACCGAAAGAATTTTATTTTACACGGGTCTGATTCACAAAATCAGTGAAGTCCGCGGTGAAGGTGACGGCGCTACGATGGACCACATGGAGCTGGAAAAAGAGCGTGGGATTACCATCACCTCTGCAGCAACGAGGGTTCAGTGGAAAGACACTATTATCAACATTATCGACACGCCGGGTCACGTTGACTTTACGGTCGAAGTAGAAAGATCGTTGCGCGTACTTGATGGCGCAATTCTTGTTTTATGTGGATGTTCGGGCGTTCAGTCGCAGTCGATTACCGTTGACCGCCAAATGAAACGCTACAAAGTCCCAGGACTTGCCTTCATCAATAAACTAGATAGAGCAGGGGCAAACGCCTTTCGCGTGATTGAGCAGTTGCGTGAAAAACTTGGCCACAACGCAGTACCTATGCAGATTCCTATGGGACATGAAAATGATCACGAAGGCGTGATCGACCTTGTTCGCATGAAAGCTTATTTCTTTGACGGTTTAAAAGGCGAAACCTGCAGAGAAGAAGAAATTCCAGAGCAGTGGGCAGAGCAAGCAAAAGAAGTTCGTGGACAGATGCTTGATGCTATTTCCATGTTCAACGATGACATCATGGAGCTTATGCTCGAAGAAAAAGAAATCCCGGAAGACGTGATTCACAGCACGGTGCGGACTGCAGTGATTGAACGCAAGATGACGCCAGTGTTTATGGGCTCAGCTTTTAAAAACAAAGGTGTTCAGCCTTTACTTGATGCTGTAGAGAGATACCTTCCCAGCCCGCTCGATTGCAACTACACGGCGCATGACAACGAAAAAGGCGAAGAGATCAAGCTTGCAAGTGATCCGGATGAGCCACTTGTGATGATGGCCTTTAAGATTACAGACGAGACCTTTGGTCAGCTAACCTACACTCGTATCTACCAGGGAACGATCCGCAAAGGTGACAGCCCGTACAACCCGCGTATGAAGAAAAACCTTAGGGTAGGGCGTATCGTACGTATGCACTCTGATTCGAAGCAAGATATTGACAGCGCCTCTGCTGGAGACATCGTTGCACTAGTTGGTGTTGACTGTGCATCAGGGGATACTTTTTGTACCGATGGCAACAATGTAACGCTGGAAAGCATTTTTGTTCCTGAGGCCGTGATTGAACTTGCGATCAAGCCTGAGAAAGCAGACGATCTGCCTAGGTTATCTAAAGCACTAAACCGCTTTCAGAAAGAAGATCCGACCTTCCGCGTATCTGTCGATGAAGAAAACAACGAAACCAAGATTGCAGGTATGGGCGAGCTTCACCTTGAGATTTACGTCGAACGTATCAAGCGTGAGTACAAAGCTAATGTGATTGTAGGTCAGCCGAAGGTTAACTACAGAGAGGCACCTGGAGGCCAATCTAGGTTTAGCTACAAGCACAAGAAGCAAACCGGTGGTTCTGGGCAGTATGCTGAGGTTATCGGTCAGCTTATTCCTCTAGAAGAAGGAAGTGAAGAAAACTTCGTATTCAACAACAAGATTGTTGGTGGTTCGATCCCAAGAGAGTACATCCCAGGCTGTGAAAAAGGCTTCAAGATGGCTATTCAAAAAGGTCCTATTGCAGGCTGTATGGTAATCCGTACGCAGATTGACCTAGAAGATGGCTCTTTTCATGCGGTCGATTCCTCTGAGATGGCTTTTAAGATTGCCTCACGCCAGGCTTTCAAAGAAGCGTTTATGGCCTCTGGCCCTAAGCTTTTAGAGCCGGTGATGGCTGTTGAAGTTGAGTCTCCAGTAGACTTTCAAGGTACGGTGCAAGGTGACTTGTCTTCTCGCCGAGGGATCCTTTTAGGAACGGATATGAATGAAGATTATGTTGTGATTCGCGCAGAGGTTCCACTCTCTGAGATGTTTGGATATTCAACGGATCTACGCTCGAAGACTCAGGGTAAAGCAGGCTTTACGATGGAGTTTTTGAAGTACAAAGCAGTGCCTTCAAACATCCAAGCGCAGGTTGCTAAAAAACACCAAGAAGATATGGCTGCAGGAAACAAAAAGTAATTTTTTACCTGCAATGTCCAAACAAAGAAGCCAGCTACTTGCTGGCTTTTTTAAAATAGGCATCTTTGTTTTAAAGTTAGTTGTGAATACCAGTTTTTTCGAGGGTTGGTTTCGGTAGTTTTTCTTTTAGGGCTGAGTAGCTCTCTAGAATTTCAGTCAACGAATGAGAAAGGTTGCTATCGTTCTTTTTATTACTGTCTAGATACTTTTGCGTCAATGCTATCATGCTATCAAAAATACGCTCTCTTGTTTTGTCGTAGTTAACCAGGGTTTTTTCGGCCGCAAGGAGTCCAGACTCTGCTTCTACGTCTTGGGTCATATCAAGAAGAAGCTCTAAAAATTTTTGATTTCCCAAGAAGAAAAACATGCCTGTTAACTCTGATTTTTTATCTTCGGTGTGGCTTTTCGTATTGTAAGGTTCGATTTTGGCTTTGAAAACCCTGTTGTGGATTTCTGGGTTCATGATGCGCATTGCTAGGCGCTCGCTTAAATCTAGAATTTCATGATCGTCATGATCAGACTCTAAAGAGAAGGATGCATCGAGGTTATCTAACTTTAGGATTAGGCCGTTCTGTAGTCCGATATTTTGCGCCTCTGAAGTCATTTTGTCTTGCTTACGATCAAGTACAATTGGCTTATCTAAGGTTTGCACAGAGGTTTGTTCGCCTATTCGAATATAAAGCTCCCTCACAGTGAGTTTGTCTCCAGATAGTGTAGGGACTCCATATACATCTGTTGTAAGGCGGTGCTTCAAAAAAAGCTCAAACCTTTGTTTACTTGCAAAACGTTGCATCAAAACCATCTCATTTATATAGGCCTGACTCCACGCTTCACCTAGGTCGTTATAGATTGTTTTCCATGATTCGCTCGCAAAATGCGTTGCTTGCGTTAAGTATTCTTTTTCATTGGACGCATCAAAGAAAAAGTAAGCATTTAGTTTTTTTGCTTCGGTAACAACATCTTGTTTTTTTGTTTTGAGGACACTGTTTTCTTGGCCGCAAGAAGCTGTCATAAAAATTAGTCCAGCTAGTAAAACACTAAATCGCATCGTTTGATCTCCTGAGCTTAGGTCTGTAAGTGTTGGGTTTGAGGACGGCACAGACTAGTGCCGCCGATACTATATGGGCTGCAAATATAAGAGCACCCTAGAGGCCTTTGGAAAGCTATATATATCAGTAGGTTAGCCGCTAGGTGCATCTTTGGGAGTGTCTACTGTATGTGTTAAGTGCAATTTTTTTTACGTTTTTTATATTTATCTGGCATGTGAGTACATAGGTCACAAAAAAGCCCTTTAGCAGGTTCACTAATTTCTCTGCTAAAGGGCTTTTTGTTTGAATAGGGTTTTACTTAGCTTGCAAACACTCGCGGCCGAGCTCGTAGCTATCTACGCCACACTTACTGTATTTTGAAGGAGAACACATTTTGCTGCAGGTGGTTTCGACGAAAACTTTCATTTCTTCTGAGGTCATATGGCACTTTCTACCTTTAAACTGACTGGATACAGATTGGTATGTTTCAGTTCCGTGGCATACGTATATAGCGTCTTCGTAGAATTTTTTGACTATGCTAGGGTCTTGCTTATCGTCGCTAGACTGTTCTGCTACATCATTTTCAGCGGAAGCAGTGTGATCTGTAGCAGTGTCTGCAAAAGCTTTGTTGCAGACTGGGCCAAGACTAAAAGAGTTGAGAGAGCCACATTTTGGGTCTTTGCCAAGGTCTGGGCAAACAGTTTGACTACAAGCTGTTTGAGCTTTTTTAAACAGCACCGGTGCTGTTTGACACACGTTCTGAACCGCTATTGGCGCGTTATCTGCAGTATCTACCATTACATCGGGGTCACAACTAAACTCATAGCTTTCATAAGCTGTCGCCTCGTCCTTTGATACACTTTCAGGAACAAAGTCAATTAATGCACTGCCGAGTAGGGCGTCCGTATCTGCGTTGTCTGGTGTTTCGGTGAAATCGGAATCAGATTCGCCGTTGCAAGACAGCGTCAATAGCGAACTTGCAGCCAATATAAAACAAATTTTTTTTAACCTAGTCATGAAGTGCCTCTACCGGTGAAAAAAAATTTAGGCTTGGACCAGTTTTACTAGGTCCTTTCTGTTATCGGTTGAGGTGGTGGAGTGTTTATGAAAAAGCAGGGTGGACCTCTAAGCCCCTGGTATGATTGAACATTAAGTCACCCTATTCGTGATTGTTTTTAAGTGGTTAAGCCGTTTTTGGCGGTAGTTAACTAGGAAGGCAAATACTTGCCTATCAGGTTTTCCGTGCAAGCCAAGTGCTGGGTTTTGTTGTGAGGCATCTAAAAGATGGAAGAGAAGTTTTTGGACTACTAGCTAAGAGGCTATTGATGTTTTTTGGCTGGAAGTTCCTTTAAAATTCTAGCCCAAAACACACCAAAAATAGTCATAAAAAAACAAAAGGGGATGCCCATGACAACCCATCCGATAGCGAGAATGCCACTGCTTTGCTTTGCAAAAGAGCGAAGGTTTTGCCAAGAAAGTGGTGTTGCTTGTTCCTGCCAACTTAAAATGAGGCTAACAAAAATTAGCGCCAGAGTGAATCCCACTGCGTTTACTGCTAGGTTTCGTTTCCATGAAGCTGTGTAACGTCCTTCGATCAGCCAAGCTGTAAGAATAGCGCAAGGAGCAATTGGAAATGACAAGTCTCGTATTGCAACTACTTTTATTTTTGAAAAATCAAATAAGACCGTATCAGGGTAGCTTAAAATCGCAAAAAATAACCCGACAAAAAAGACTGATAAAAATATCGCAATGATAGCAACGCTAAGCTTTCTTAGAATGAAATGAGTCACGGTCACCTCCCAGGCTTGATTATAATATTTGATTGCACTAGCACAACATATAAGAAAGGGTCCTAAAAATGCAATTTTTTAGGCTTTCATGCATGCCTTATGAGGGGGGGTGCCAAGCTTTAGCCCAAAACACACCAAAAATTGTCATAAAAAAACAAAAGGGGATGCCCATCATAAGCCAGCTTAGCCCTAAGATGTTAGCTGCAAAAATAGAAAAGTCTTGCAGGTAGCTACAAAAACGGTGAGCTTCGAGTATGTAGGGATCAGAACTGCCAGGTCCCAGTGTTTGGCTGTGATGAGGGAAAAAATCGACGCAAAGAAAAAGCTGAAACCCACTGCGATCAAAGAAACCAGAGTTTTTCTTAAAAGATACAGGAGAGTCAGTCCTTACTCGGTGATTTACTAGCGGGCTTAGGGTCTGGTTTACTAGTGGTCTCTACTGTTTTTTTGGCAGATTTTTTGATTCCGTAGTGGTCTGAATACCAGCCGTCTCCCTTGAGGGCAAAGCCGCTTGGAGAGATGAGCTTTCGCAGGGTCCCTGTGGCCTCACAAATAGAGCAGTCTTTAGGGGTAGGGTCACTGATTTTTAGCAGCTTTTCTGTAGATTTACCGCAAGCGGAGCACTCAAATTCATACATTGGCATGGTCTTTTTCACCTTTTTTACTACATAAATCAAAACCCACAATAAAACACAGGTCAATACAGCTATTTAACCAATCCCAGCGATCCCTGCAAGCTTGATTATCTAGTGATCAGGGGCTCGCTATCCCTAGGCAATATAAGGCATAATCGGGGCTACTAATAGAACGGCTAGGGCTATACATCATGGGTCAACAAGTAATACCACTCGAAAAACCAATTGCAGATCTGGAAAAACGAATCCTTTTGCTCAAGCAACTAGTGAAAGAACATGGGCGCAATTTAGGCCCTGAGATTGCTCAGCTAGAAAAACAAAGCCAAGAGCTGCGCTCTCAAATATTCTCGAACCTAAGCAGGTACGAAGTTACGCAAATCGCAAGGCACCCAAACCGTCCGAGGTTTTTGGACTATGTGGAGATGCTTTTTGATGGGTTTCAAGAGCTGCATGGCGACCGTGTGTTTGGAGATGATCACGCGATCGTTTGTGGGCCGGCAACCTTTGAAAAAAACAGCGTCATGTTGATCGGCCAGCAAAAAGGCCGTAACACCAAAGATCACATACACCGTAACTTCGGCATGCCAAACCCCGAAGGCTACCGCAAGGCGCTTCGGATGATGAAGATGGCAGAGCGGTTTAAAATTCCTATCGTGACTTTTGTCGATACGCCGGGGGCTTACCCAGGCCTGGGAGCAGAGCAACGTGGGCAAGCCGAAGCGATTGCTCGAAACATCATGGAAATGAGCGGCATAACTGTTCCTATTATCACCTTTATACTTGGCGAAGGCGGAAGCGGCGGTGCGCTTGCTATAGCTGTGGCAAACCATGTTTACATGATGGAAAACGCAATCTATTCGGTGATTTCACCCGAAGGCTGCGCTTCGATTTTAATGAAAGATGCAAAGCAGGCCTCTGTCGCCGCCGAACTTCTTAAAGTAACAGCGAAAGATGCAATTGAGCTAGGCGTGGTCGAGGGGATCATAGCAGAACCACTTGGCGGTGCGCATAGAGACCCAGCGTTTGTGGCCGAAGGGCTGAAACGAACGCTAAGGGACAGCCTCCGTAGTTTCCGCGGAGTGGTTCCCTCAGAACTTAGAGAAAACAGACACCGTAGGTTTATGCGTATGGGTGAAGTACGATTGGCGACAGGTGAAGAGTTTGCAAAGATCTGATCCGAACGATGCGATCAAGCTTCCCGGAGACAAATCGATCACTCATAGAGCTCTTTTTCTTCGGGCTATATGGGCTGTACAGAATAAGGAGTTAGGCAAGCAAGTGGGCGAGGACTTATACCACGGCCTTGTAAATGCATCCCAGGGCGCAGACTGCGTGACTTCAGAAACATGCTTAAAACAGCTCCTTCAAAACTATTTTGAAAAAAACAATACTAACCATAACCAGGTTATTTATAAACTTCTTTGTGAAAACTCAGGCACTACAGCGCGTTTAATCCCTTCACTCATCCGAAGGAAAACTGAGATCCATGGCGACGAATCTTTAACTAAAAGGCCTATGTCTAGGGTCTTCCGCTGGTTTGCTAAAACCTCTGTTCGCTACTTAAAAAAAGAGGGTTTTCTTCCGGTTGAATTGACGCCGCAAGAACCTACACCTTTGAACTGGCAAGTAGATGTCGCCAGCGCGCAAGTTAAGACTCTTTGGTTTTTTCTGGCGTTGCAAAGGCCCGGTAGTCATACCCTACAGATCACTTCTGGAAGTAGGACCCACACCGAAACCATGTTAAAAAAATTAGGGGTGCGTTTTCGTTGGGAAAGCCAGGAGACTATGGACCACTATCAAGTGGATGGCCCTGCGCAGTTAAAACTCTGCAGCGGGTCTGTGCCCAGTGACCCTTCTGCTCTATCCTTTTGGGTGTTAGCTTGCGCGCTTTCTGAAACAGATAGCCCACTTGAGGTGAGTGGACTTTCGGGCGACCCACATAGGCTGGCTTATCTTAAGTCTCTATCTTTGGCTGGGTTCCCCGTGGAACTATCTCCCTCTCAAGAAAAAGGTTTTATCGACGATGCTGTGGACTGCAAGGTGTGTCTCCCGAAAAAGTGGGGAGGGTTTAACCTGGACGCTATGGCCTGTGCGGGGTCTATAGACGAGTTGCCTGTGATGGTGATTTTGGCTGCTATGGGCGAGGGAGTGTCTGTTTTTGGAAATGTCTCTGAGCTGCGCTTTAAAGAGTCGAACAGGCTAGAGTGGGTAAAAAAGCTACTGACCGGTCTAAAGGTTAAATTTAAAGAAGCTAACGTAGCTAACTCTCTTCGGTTTGAAGTAGAGGGTGTGGGGAGAAGGTTTTTTAAAGAAAATTTAAAAAACCTGCTAAGAGGTGTTATTGCACATCATAGTGACCACAGACTTGCCATGATCGCCTGTATTTTGGCAAAGTTTGGAAGTGAAAAAACAAGCGTCCAAAATACGGAGTGTATAGACGTTAGCTATCCTGATTTTTTACAGCAACTTAATGGGTGGAGCGAAAAGCTATGAGTACCAAGTGTTACATTTTGACTGTCGATGGACCTGCTGCCGGTGGGAAGTCCTCAGTTTGTAAACAAGTAGCAAAGCGTAAAGGGTGGTTTTTCTTTTCTAGCGGTGCGATTTACAGAGGCGTAGGGTTGATCATAAGGCTTGAAGGTCTAGACCCACATAAGGAAGAAGATCGCCGCAAAGCTGCCGAAAGATTTACTTCTCTTCCAGAGATCGACATTACAGGAAGAACTTTTTTGTGGGATGGGCATGACATTGGCCATCAACTTAAGACGGCTGATATAAGTAACCTTGCAAGCTTGGTAGGGCGTTGTGCCGTGGTTCGCGATATTCTTTTAAATATGCAGCGCGAGATCCCAGAAAAACTGAAAGCCGAAGGGTTTGTGACAGAAGGGCGTGATATGGGCTCTGTGATTTACCCCCATGCAGACCTAAAAATATTCCTTACAGCCTCCCCTGAGACCCGAGCAAAGCGCAGATTACTACAAAAAGGGCTTAACCCTATGACAGCAACTGCTGCTTTGCATCAAATCGCTCGAGAAATCTCAGAACGAGATAATAGAGACCAAAGCCGTGAAGTCGCTCCGCTCGTAGTCCCCGAAGGTGCCCATGTAATTGAAACAGACGAGTTAGACCAAGAACAAACCATCAAAGCAGTAATGGATTTGATCGGTGTATAGGAATGCCTTAACCTAATAGGTATGAAATCTATTCGTTTGTTTATAATTTGTGGCCTGCTAGCTTCTGGTCAAACCGCCTTTGGGCAGTTCGATTTTTTGAATAAGATCCGTGAAGCCGTACAAAACACCTTGATTGGTCCAGCTCCAGAGACCGAAGATCAGGCCGATAGCGTCGAGGAGCCTGATGAACCTGAAGAAGAGATTTTAGCTGGATCGTCCGAATATGTTCATAGCGCACCAGTTATTTTACAGGCTAAAAAATTCCCTCTTATATCGCGAAGATCCCTAGAGTCTTACCGGGTTTTTAAAACAGATAAAAATGGCGCCGCCACCGTGATTCCCTTTCAGATCGATGAGCTAAATAGACAAAAAGATTACATTGTAGACGAGGGTTCTTGGTCTAATAAAAGTACTGGCAACAAGATATTTGATCGTTTTGATGAGCTAAGTTTTATGGGTGATGATATTGGCTACGACGTTGCACCAAAGTCATGGCCTAAAGGCAATAAGCCTACCTATATATACAAAATACTGTTTAAACCGCCTACCATCATGAAAAAATATAGTAGAGAAGGGGCTGTTTTTGTCGGTATTTACATCAACAAAACACCACCAAAACTGTCCGATAAGTACTATGTACAGTATGACCCTGAAAAAAGCGTGGTTCAAAGCTCGCGCTATATCTACAAGTTTGATGAAAAAAACCAGCTTGTAGTCAAAGGTATTGAGGTCAAAGACAACAAAACTGGAGCTGACAGTCGTCTGATCGACTCGAGCTCAATGTACCTTAGGGCAGACCTCAAGTATTTTCTTACGCTTACGGCAAACCACCGCACGGTTCAAAGCCAGCTTGAAGGGTACCGCCGCGGTCCTATTCGCTCTATTGTGCGTATTAAGTTTTTTTACGAGTTTTTAAAGATGAATTTTTCTTTGGGAATGTTTACAGAAGTTTCCTTTTTTGCAAACTCTGTAGTTCTTCCTGCCATTATGTTTAATCCGATCGACGGAACTAAACGGTTAAAAAAAGGCAGTCAATTTTACTACGGTTTTGCCCTGCGGGAAAACCCCAAAAACTATAAAGTAGACACCAATATGCCCTATATCAAGTCCGCTGATTCTTTAAGTGGAAACTTTGGTAGGGGAGACCGTGCAAGACAAAGTTATTACGCATCGATTACGGGTAAAAACAAAATGTTTCATATAGATATAGGGCAAAGCGCTGCACTGCAAAAGCTAGGGAATATACCTAGGATCTACAAAGAAGATGTTGATGGCCCGGCCCTGTTGAAGCAACGCAACAACAACCGCAAATCACCCTTGGGCAAAAGCCCTGTCAACTTGGGGATCTTTTTTGACCTTACAAAGTTTTCTAAGGGTGAGCATAAAATTAGTTTTCAGATGTTTTTTGAAAATCGGTATAATAAACGTGATCTTCTGGGGTTTCAGAATTTGTCGAAGTGGCAAGTTTTAGGAAAACCAGTTTACTAGTATTTAGACTCGCAGTTATGCGGAGCAAAAAGGGGAATCTGTTATGACAGCTATGGACGGCGCTAACACGAACGATCTAAGGCCTGCTGGGTCTGAAACTCAAACCAACAACGCAGTATTGGTGGGTGGTACATCTGAAACAGCCTCTCCTGGGGTAGCAAGCTCAGAGCTACCGCTGATTGTGTGGCTGCAAGGTGACGAAGCGTACTTTGATCAATTTTCCTTAAATGCGAACGAAGCGATGGAGCTGATTGGCATTAAAAGGTCACGCCTGACCCAAATAAGCGGCAAGGAGCTTAGGGTAGGGCGCAAGCGCGAGGGCCGTTATATCAAGCCATATTATCGCCACGAAGATGTCTCTACTTACAAAGAGTGGACCAGGGCCACCGCAAGCCACTCGAAGTCGAGCAATATCCTCGAGGACGCAGCAAAGAAACTGGCCGATAGAAGCGATCAGCTCGAAGTAAAGCTAAAAGAGTTTTGGGTAGAAAACTTATCAAATCTTAAAAAGGAGTTGGGCCACTCTGGCTCTGAAAACCTACAGATATTCCGCCAATTTCTACAAAGCTTCCAAGAGGTTCAAGCCAAAGAGTTTGAAAGTATCATCCAGGCTTTTGATGTCCAGGTATCTAAACAGCAGGCAAGCTTAGAGCCTCTTTTAGAGCAAACTCCAATCGTATCAAAACTAAGTGATCAGTTTTCTGATTTGCAAGATGAGCAGGCAGCCTTAGGCAATTCACTTAGAACAATCACCAGCACACAATCGCAACAGTCCGATGCTATCTCGTCTTTGCAAAGCGGAGTCAAGCACTTGGCTGGCCTTTTGGAAATCGTTTTAAAGACCCAAAAAGAGCTGCTTGTTATGGTAGATCCTTCTCGCAGAGGCTAGAGGGTTTAGGTGGACTTGGATCTGGTTAGTGCCTAAAGTGTCTTTGGCCTGAGACAACCATGGAAACCCCCAAACGGTCGCAGGCTTCAACCGACAGCTGATCGTTTTTGGACCCTCCGGGCTGGATGATTGCCTTTACTCCAAGTGCTGCAGACTCTTCAGCGACATCTGGGAATGGGAAAAACGCGTCACTTGCAAGTACCGCACCTTCGAAGCTAAGCGGCTTTGTAAGGTGCGTGTTTTTTTTATTTGAATTTTTTAGCTTTTGCTCAGCGAGTCCGACACAATCTATGCGGCTCATCTGTCCTGCACCAATTGCGATGGTAGCACCGTTTTTTGCATAGATAAGCGTATTGGATTTTGTGCACTTTGCAATCTTTGCGGCAAACACCAGGTCCTGCATCTCTCTGTCAGAGGGTGCAGTAGCCGTAACCTTTTCTAGCTTAGGTGATCCGTAACTATCCCAGCCCTGCACTAAAAAACCGCTGTGTAAGCTGCGTATTTCCGAGCCTAAGGCCGGAGAACTGTTAGCCCTAACCTGGGACCAAGGCAAAAGGCGAAGGTTCTTACGCACACTGAGCTCGTCTAAGGCATCTTTGTCAAAAGACTCAGCTACGATGCACTCTACAAACAGCTTTTCTTGCCTTATAAACCTAGCAACCTCGACATCCAAAACCCCGTTGATAGCAACGATTCCACCAAAAGAAGAGATCGGGTCACAAGCGTAGGCCCGTTTAAAAACTTCCAAAAGACTTTCTCCAGAGGAGGTCTGGACCGCCGCACCGCAAGGATTGTTGTGTTTAACAATAGCCACGCATAGGTTTTTATCTGGGTCAGACGGCCCGCCAAACTCACTGGCAATCTGTGCTGCAGCATCTACGTCAAGAAGGTTGTTGTAACTTAGGGCCTTTCCCTGCAACGGAGTAAAAGTCGCCTGAGAAGTTAAGGGGAAAAAGGCTGCCTCTTGTGCTGGGTTTTCGCCGTAGCGCAAAGGTTGCGAATCACAAAGCTTTATTTTGATAGAGTTTACATTCACAGACGTTTTTGGTGTGCTACCAGCAAAATAAGACGCGATGCTTTGATCGTAGAGCGCCACAGCACCGAACACCTTTGCAGAGTATGTTTTTGCATGATCTGCCCACGCATCCGATCCAGGCTTGCTTCCTTTACCCAGAAACTCTAGGACCTTGCTGTAATCAGAAGGGTCTATAATAGATAAACAATGCCGAAAGTTTTTGGCCGAGGCTCTTAACATTGTAGGTCCCCCGATATCGATCGACTCCATAGCCTCGTCTAGGGTTTGTCCTGCTTTTGCAGCCTTGGAAAAATCATAGAGGTTACAAGCAACCAGGCTAATGGCCCCAGCTTGCATGTTGGCTAAGACCTTGCTGTGCTTGCTATCGCTATGATCACACAAAATACTGGCATGGATCTTAGGGTGAAGGGTTTTGACTCGCCCTCCAAGAATCTCAGGAGAGCCTGTATAATCACTTACGCGGGTGATTTCTATTCCAGCTTCTTCTAGAGCCTTTGCCGTGCCGCCCGTAGACAAGATTTTAAACCCAAGCGAAACGAGCTCTTTAGCAAACGGAGCAATCCCTGTTTTATCTGTAACCGAAAGAAGTGCGTAAGACATAAAATGCGATTTCCTCATGAAAGGGCCTTAAGATCCTAAAGCCGAATCTTAGCAAAGTAGGCGAAGCAGCCAAGTAGAAAAATAGTAGAAAAACAATAAAAAATCTTATTCTTAGGAGGTCACTAGCTTAGGTTTAGCTAGCTTTTTTGGGGGAGACTCTAGAGGTGAGCTCTAGGGCTCGCTCTACGTATTCTTCTGCCGGGTTTTCAAGCCTTTCAAGGTCGTGAGCGTAGATCTCCGTGGTGGTAACACTCTTGTGCCTTGCCATTTTTTGCACGGCGCGGATAGGGGCCCCTCCTTGCAGGGCTAGGGTAATAGCCGTGTGCCTGAGGCTGTGGCAGCTAAGGCGAGGCGAATCCAGGTCGATGTCACGCAGGTATTTTTTGACGATGCGCCGCACCGACCTGGTAGTCATCGGGCAGCCATAGTTGCGGTTCGACAAAGAACAAAAAATAGGGGTCCCGGCTGTGATTTGCGGGGGTTTTAGCTTTGATGCTTTAACAGGTGTAAGAGCTGGCGAAACATTAGCGCTAGCGAAGGCCTGCCTCCATTCATGCAGTGGCCCCATGGCTTCTTCTGTAAGAACTACCCACTCATCTTTTTGCGAGCGTCCCTTGCCGTGCACCCACAGAACCTGAGTGTCCCCTTGCCTTTGCATGTCTCCCCAGCACAGCCGGGTAGACTCAATCGAGCGTAGCCCAGCTCTAACCAACAGGTTTAGCAATGCAAAGTCTCTTTTGCCCTCTAGCGTGTCTTGAGCGATCGACTCAAACAACGCATGCACATCCGATAGGTTTAAGGCGTCTTTTTGCTTACCGCTTCTAGAGCCTCTAAAGGTTTTAAGGTGAACAGCTATGTTTTGATGGATACCTTTTTGTGCTAGCCACTGAAACAAGGCTTTCACAGAAGATAAGTAGTTTGCTGAGGTGTTTGCTGCAATGGCTCTGGTCCTAAGCCATTCTTTATAGGCTACAAGGTCTTTGTGGACCATATATGCAGGCACTTGTTTTTGCTCGGCCCATGTAAAGAAGACAGCTAGGTTGCGTTTGTAGGTCTTTTTAGAGTTTGACAATACGTCGGCTTCTTCTAAAAAAGAGTCTATATGTTTTTCGAGGGGGTGCATCCTCTTATTCTATGATGGGGTTGTTTGGTAAATATTAAAAATGAGGATAAAGAGCAAAGTTTTCAGGTCTTTGATAGGCGTCAACAGTTGTCGGGGCACTTTAAAGTCTTGGGTAGGGGTGAATCGAGCTCACAGATCCTTGAACGGGTGCAAACTTATGTCCCCAATGTCCGCAATCGTTTCATTGTGGACATTGGAGTAGGCATCGGAAAGGTAAGTTAAATACGCTTTAGTGTGTAATATTTTTTGATCTTCGATGCCTTCCCAAAAACAGATACCATTCTAATAGAAACAGAGTATATCAAGCCATCTTCTACCGGATAAATTTCTCTCTTTTCTCGGTAGTCACGGCCGTCATGATAAATGTGCCAAAACTTAACCCAAATAGCTGTCTTATCAGTACCTAAAAATTTCGCATCTCTAACGCCATTGGCATCACTGATATAATCATAAACCGGCAAAGGATGTGATACATAACCGTTTTCCTCTATATGCTTAATTCTGATTTGCTCAGATTCTTCATCGAAGCTGACTTCAATGAAAGACTCAGGGCAAGAAACTGGCTCAATGTCTTGAGCCAGTTTGCACTCTGAAAACATAACTTCATATTCGCCGATATGCTTCATAAATGGGTTTTCTGCGTTTTGGGCAGATAAAATGGAACAAAATGAAAGAACAGAAAAAAATACAATTCGTAGCACGTGTAGACACTCCCTTATCTATTATTTACGACGCTAAATACTAACATAAGTACTAAGGCTGCAAAGCCACTGGACATATCTAAGAAAGATCGCAGTCGATACCAAGGTACCTGCCATCAAAGAGCCAGAAAGCAACAAACCCAATACTGTAGTCCATAGTAAACGCATACAATCCCCTTACTTCGTTAAAATCTAAACATTCTCTAGGGGGTGTTTATCAATCCAATCTGTTGGACGTCAGGCCCTTCAGGCTTCTAGCGCTTAGGATTTGCTCAGCACGTGACTTGGTATCAAAGCCACCGGACACCCTAGCCTGTCACAAACAGCGCGCATAAGCTCTAAAATCCGTGAGTCTTCTTGCGTACTTTGTTTGTAAAAAAGCTTGGACATATCTAGGATAAACTGCTTTTTCTTTTTGTAGGCTTTGGTATCCAGCACCTTTAGAGCTGCATCAAACTCTGCTGCGTTCCAGCTCTTCCGAGGTGATCGCCTGGCTAAAGGCACGTTGTAATATTTTAGAACATCAATATAAGCGGCGTTTGGATCTTTGCACTCGCCAGCTAAGCAGCTAAGTGCATATAGCTTTGCCGAACCCATGTTTGGTTTCGATGCGGGTTTTGAGGGTTTATTACGGCGATAAATTCGAAGGTTTTTTTCTAGGTGCGTCTGGACAATAGCAAAAAGCGTATATTCAAACACTGCAATCTGACCGTCTTGCATGACCATTTTTTTAAGGACGCTAAGAAACTTGTGGGTTTGCTGTTTAGTCATAAACTTAAGTGGGCCAAGCGAGGCGTCAACTAAAGCGAGCCTTCTGCGGCTACTGCTGCCTCGAAGCTTTTTTTGTACGGACCGGCAAAGCTTTTGTAGCTCAACAGGTAAATACTCAGTAACGATCGACCACTGGGCGTCTAAGCTAGCATGGTTTTCATCAAGCATAAGAGCCATAACCAAAGCGCGGCACTCGTAAGTCCCCCACTGCTGGTCGTATATGCCTTCTAAGCCATCTTTAGAGATGTCGCTAAGCTTGAGCTTTTCTGCTTGTTGCTGGGCATATAGAGGTAGCGTACCCATATGGTTTAAAAAGTTAGAACCCAGGCCAGAGCCCGCAGGGTCTGTAGCTAAGTCAATAATCCGCTCTGCTATTCCGTTGCCATCTTCACTGCTACTATTTTTGTTTTGCGGCTTTCTAGCTTCGGTTTTTTTGTAAGAGTTGGGCCGTCCTTGTTTTAACGCTTCTTTGTGAGTTTGGGACTTTTTGATGAAGCTATCTAAATACTTCTCTCCTATGCGCCCTACCCTTGTTACGAGCTTTGGGTGGGTACTCCACAGATCACTATATTTTTTGCGAATACCATCGGCAAAAAACATATGAGAGATCTCTTGGCCCCTAGCCGATTCTACAATCGACCCTTGGCCTTGGATCTTGGCAAAGGCACTTACTAGGGCCTCTGGGTTTCGGGTAAACTGAACCGCCGCAGCATCGGCAAAAAACTCACGCTGACGAGAAATGCCAGCTTTTATAAGCCCAGCACCGAGGTAGCCAATATAACCAACAGCAGCAAGACCAAACCCTACCCCTGCTAAAGATCCGTCAGATTTAGCAGACCTACTAGAGCTGCGGCTACGACGTCCTCTTGACCGCAATATTACGGTCCCTGCTTGGTAGATACAAAAAATACTGAATACAACAGCAATTAGGTTCATGTTAAGGCGCATATCGCCCTGCATAACATGACTAAACTCATGCGCAACAACCGCTTGCATCTCATCTCTGGCTAGGGTTTCTATAGCCTTTGTAGTCACCCCAATGACGGCATCACTCGTTTGCCACCCAGCAGCAAAGGCGTTGATCGTATCGCCATGCATCTCAAAAACTTTTGGCATAGGACAGCCAGCCGCAATCGACATCTCTTCGACAATATTCAATAGTTTTCGGCGCTGAGGGTCGATCGTTTCTGGGATGATAAAACCACCGCCTTGCCGCAAGGCTAGGGCCTCACCGCCTCCCGACCGCAAAGAAAGCAGCTTGAAATAACTGACCATGGAAAACAAGAACATGCCAATAGCCCAAAACACACCAAAATCTTTGAGGCCAAAAGTAAATTGATCCCAAAAAGTTAAGACCTGGCCGCTGTACGGAAGCATGTCCCCTTCCAGTAGGTCAGGAAGCCTGTCGGTGCTCACCATGAAAACATCTGTAGGGAAAACCCTAAAAAACAAGTAAAGACTTGCGACAATTAGGCTAGCCGTGATTACAAACAAGACCAAAAGCTTTTTGGTCTGTTTATTCGCCCTAGCTTGGTGACCGAAAAAATCCATACTGGTTTGCCGCTCTTTTGGTATCTAGTATTTTTTAATCGAAAGAAACTTTGACCGCTTTTCTTTCGGATTCGTCTTCTACCACAAAGCTTTGCGAGTGTTTGAATCCTAGTGTTGCCGCAAACATCACGGCCGGAAACTTTTCTTGAGCTGTGTTGTAGCGCATAACCGAGTCATTATAAGCCTGGCGTGCAAAGGCTACTTTGTTTTCTGTAGAGGTAAGCTCTTCTGTTAGCTGCTGCATCTGAGCGTCCGCTTTTAGCTCCGGGTATCTTTCAGATACAGCATAGAAGCCAGACATGGTTTTCCCGAGTAGCTTTTCGGCTCCCAGTAGCTTTGCTATAGAGCCAGCATCTACGGGGTTTGCCGCAGCTTCGGAGCTAGCAGTGCTAGCACCGTTTCGCGCAGCGATCACTGCAGTCAACGTATCTTTTTCATGGGCCATATACTTTTTAGCAATCTCAACCAGGTTTGGAATGAGGTCGTAACGTCTTTTAAGCTGGACATCTATCTGTGAAAAAGCATTTTTAACTATATTACGAAGATCAACTAGCCCGTTATACAGGCCGACTAAAAAAACAGCTAGTCCAACGACCAAGCCTAAAAAAACAAGAAAAACAATCATTCCAACTGCCATATTTTTTCCTAATACACATGCTTTAAAGTATCATTATACATTGTTACTATAGCAATTGCACAAGACTATTTCGGATATAAAAGGAAAATTGACACATGGGTGTATTTGAATGGGACGCCAGCTACCTTCATGAACTTCTGGGTGCTGCTGACGATAGAGAGTTTCTAGAACAGTACCTTGCAACCTTTGATATGCGCGTAAAAGAGGCGCTACAAGAACTAGGCGATGCGCTGTCTGCTTCTAAGTGGGAGCTCGTGCAATCGGCAGCACATAAACTAAAAGGTGCGGCTGCAGGTGTTGGCGGAGCAGAGGGTAAAAACACCGCAAGGCAGCTTGTCACAGCACTTCAAGACTCCCCTCAAGCTGGCTCGCCTTCGATAGAAGACATTCGCCGTTCATTTGAGACGCTTTCAGCTGCAGCGAGAAAAGAATTTTTATAAACTGGAAACTTCCATAATTGTATTTAAACTTATTAGTTTATCCCTAAACTTCTCATTTCAAGTAATGTTTTATTTTTGTAGGTCTAACAAGATTACACAACTCTATTTTAAAAACTATGTCAGCGTACTTGCAATGCTAGCTCAAATTTAGTAAAAATCCTCCTGAACCAGGGGAGCCACCAGAGTGGCTGAGAGGCTTGTTTGCCAAGCGACCCTATAACTTGAACCGGATAATGCCGGCGTAAGGAGGCTTTTTATGTATCGTTTTCCCCTCATTTCTTTAATTCTGTGTGTTCTCATGCACTCACCCCCCGTATTGTATGCGCAGCATGGTCAGGGCCGTGCAGAAGCCATGCGGGAACGACAAGAGCAGCTTAAGAAAAAAGACCAGGATTCTTTCGAAGTCTTTGATCAACATTACACCTACTGCCAATGGAACCGTGGAGATTCTGATCAAGCTATATTTGATGTATGGGGAAAGAACCTACGAAAATTTATAGAGCTTTGTTTTCACCCCGAGTTCATCTATTTTTGGTTCGCTGTTTCTCCTGGCAAGGCAGAGGCAAAAGATTTAGTTAGCTTTCTTATCGCAAGAGAATCGGAATTGCTAGACCTTGGTGTTGCGCTAGAGTTTGTTGAGACCAGGCGATCGAGGGGAGGCGACCCAGTGGGAACAAGCCAGGTTGTAAAGGCAAACGATGTGTCTTTAATAAAAAATGTTGAAGCTTTGAGTGGAAAAGTAAAATATTCGCTCAGCTACAATTTAGAAAGTCATATTTTATATGAGCACTAGTACTCAAACTTGAAGATAAAGAGAAACCCCCGGCAACTCAGCCGGGGGTTTCTTGCACCTATAAAGGCTAAATACTATTGGTAGATCTTAAACTCTACGCGGCGGTTGTTCTTACGGCCCGCAGCATTGTCGTTAGAAGAAATCGGCTTAGTCTCGCCAAAGCCTTCTGTAAAGATCGAGTTAGCATCAAAGCCGTATTTACGAACTAGGAAGCCTTTGATCATTTCAGCGCGGCGCTCAGAAAGAGACTGGTTGCTCGAAGCACTACCGACAGAGTCAGTGTGTCCGTCAATTTTCAGTCTGTTAAAGCCACTTTGCTTTAGAATGTTTCCAACGTTAGCCACTTCTTGCCGTGAAGAACGTAACACTTGCGTGTGCGAGCCAGTTTTGAAGTGGATCGACTTTGCCACAATTGTCTGCGTAGGTACTTCGTCTGCAGTAGGTGCAACATAGTCTTGCTCTACGATAGGCTCTTGGATTATTGGCTCTTCAATAATCGGTTCTTCCAAGATTGGCTCTTCGATATCTTCTACGATAGAAGGAGCTTCAACTTCAGTTGTTTGCTCTTGCAAGTCAGCCTTTGCGCCGCTGCCCCAAAGTTGAGGAGTGTAGCGAGCACCAGCGAAAACTCTGTAATCGGCCGTACCAACACCGTGGATGATCTCAGATGCAATACCAGCATAAAGGTAAATGTTGCGTTTCGGTCTGAAACGTAGACCCAAGGCAGCTTCTACAGGAGACTGTGACCTACCCGTAAAGTTTTCTACTTCGTCTAGAGCATAAGAGCCGTAACCTTCAAGGATAACCTTCATGGATTTGCTTACGCTGTAGCCGAAACCAAGCCCGTACATTATGTTGCTTTCAAGTGGGTTGATTGGCTTAGTTCCTGTTGTAACACCGTTAGCAGCCGAGCCTTCTACAAAACGAGGGTCATTTTGGTCGGCTTCTACAAATACATCTTCAGGAGTACCTGGATCACGCATTCTGTAACCAACGTTTAGACCTACGTCTAATGCACCAAATCGCTTGTTACCAGCTAGCTGTGCCATGTAGTTGATCGTGTTGTCTTCTACGCCATGGTACGGGTTAGCTTCGATCAAGTTCATAGAAGCACCTAGGACAAGCGCCAAACCATTGAACGAATCACCGAAAAAACGGAACTTTGTTTCAACTCGGGCCTGCGATGTTCCTGTGGTCTTAAACAAAACCGTGTCTGGATCGTCGTTTTGAGTGTTCAAAACTAGAGGCACAGTTACGCCAAGGTCCCAGTTGTCTAGGATCCCGATACCGATTTGCGCATGAGCAGAAATGACCATGTCGTCAAAGCCGTCTCTTTTGTTCTGGGTTTCGGTTGTTTCTAAGATTTCTGGAAGGGTCGCCCAACCAGCGTCGACAAATAAACCTAAGTGCAACTGGCCCTTATCGAGCGTTCGAGCAGACTGCACCGTGATAAAGTTATCCGGGTCATGTGTCGGGTTAAAAAGTTGAAAATCAGTACCAACAGTATTTGCGTGTACCTGTAAGGAACTTACCGCAAATAGTGCCAAGGCACCCCAAATAACAGATCTAAAAAGTTTCATCTTCTCCATCCTCCAGCAGAGTTTTTAGGACTCGCAAACCATCAATTTTTGATTGCCAATGCCCCATATAATACCCCGACCGGAGAATTCTGAAAAGATTACCGATACTTTTACCTTTAACTTTTATTTCCAAGCTTTCAGCAAGCTCTAACATCTCATTACCGTTTACCGGCAACTGCTTCACACGCAACGGTTCCAATGACTTTGCATTTTGCTTTAACCACTCGAAGTCAAGATGTAAAAATTGAACCACTTCAAGGCGATCAAGGCTTTCAGCCCATTTCATCAGATCCAAAGACCCCACAACCGACTCAAAGCCAAGGGTTTCATCTAGAGCAAAGCCCAGTTTTTTTCGGTCAAATTCAGCGCTGTTGCCTAACCAAGCGACACTATCCACAAAAGATAAGATTTCACTGCGCTCTTTCGCCGACATTTTCCAGGTAGCAAGCGACTGTTTTGTGGGAAAAAAAACAGCTGCCCTCCCCCACAACAATATCTCTTTGTTCTCATGCTTCCATGCGCTAGCAGCGGCAACTCTTTTTGGGTCTTCGCCAGCTACTCCAAACAAAGCTGCTGTGAGCCCTGCGCCGTGCATAAGCTCAAGAGCTATCAAAGCGTGGTTTCCGCTAAGCGTCTTCTTTACTTCGGACCAAACGCGTTCTCCACTAAGGCTGTCGATGCCTTTTGCAAGTTCTTTTGCCGCAGACAGGCTACTCGCTTCAACAGCAAAGCCATGTTGAGAAACGAACCTAAATAACCTCAAAACCCGCAGATAGTCTTCTTTTATCCTCTTTTCGGGCTCGCCCACAAACCGCAAAATGTTGGCTGCGATATCTTTTTTACCGTTAAAGTAGTCAAAAACCTTACCGTGGCGATCCATGTACATAGAATTTACGGTAAAGTCTCGGCGTGAAGCATCCACCTCAAAAGAATCGGTAAAAGCCACCGTAGCTCGCCTACCGTCTGTAGAGACATCTGCTCGCAAGGTTGTGATTTCAGCAACGCTTTTGCCGCGAACTGCCGTGACTGTCCCATGCTCTATACCTGTCGGAATAAGCTTTGCTTTGATTTTGCCTAGGGATGTTTGCACTTGCTCAGGTTTAGCAGTCGTCGCCACGTCATAGTCATGAGGTGTTTTTCCAAGAAGCTCGTCACGGACACAGCCGCCTGCAAACCTAGCTTTGAAACCTTCTGATTCAAGCTGTTCTATAATGCGCAGTGCCCAACGCTTTTGAGAGTTCTCTTCCATGTATCTATGATGCCTGCCAACACCGCAAAGCTCAAATCCAGCCTCGGTTATTTTGCCCTGCTTTTTTGCCTTCATTTCTTTCCTTCGAACACGGGGAAAATAGAGCTCCTCTAGTAGGCCCCTACCAGCACCCTGTTATGCAAGCCTTTGACGCAACCACCCCACCCAATTTCATTGTTGTGGTGTAAATCTAATGCACCGACAAAGAAAACCCTGCAGTGTTCCATTCAAACCCCTCTAAAACGGCCTAAAACAGGGTGTTTACCCCCCACTGTCCCAAAAACAGATGATTCTGGTACGGTTCCATAAACCTAACTTTACCCAATAAAAACAGATACTTACGTGTTTCAGAGGGTGTTCTGAAACGATTTATGGACGAATTAACTTGCTGTATAAAAATAAGGCAGAAAAGCGAAGCAAGGAAATGGCAGGAAATGACTAGAAAGCAAAGAAAAACCCAAGGCGAAAAATCCTCGGGTTTAAAAACTAATATACAGATGCGCTGAAAAGCCTGCACACCAACGCGTATAATATATAGGTGCCTTAGCTATTAACGATTACGAAACCTTGAAAACAGACCATCACCTGACCTGATACGCTCAAACAAACCATCGAAAAGACCTGGCGTGGCTGGTGCCTCTGGCTGAGGGGTCCAGCCTAAGTCTTGCTGGCCAAGAGGGTTTTGCTCAATCCCAGCTTCTAGAGAATCCAAGGCTGCGCCTGAAATTAGCGTTGAGCCATCGTTTGGGCTCACCAAAGCACTTGGGTCATAGCTGCTCTGAAAATTGGTTGGTTGAGGGCTTTGCTGCTGGCTAACATTGTTGTTTTGGCTACTAACAGCTTCTTTTTGCGCGCTTCCACAAGAGATGAATAATGTCACAGAAAAGCTAAGCAACATATATATGGCAGTTCGAGTCATCATGTAGGACCTTTCAAATAAAGAGTAAATCTGTCCTAGGATACCTATCGGAATTTCAACTCAACAAAGTGAGTTAGGCTTAAAATCCAATTGATTGTAGCTACTTATAGATGTCTTTTTAAGATTAGCGCAGAGGGGAATATTGCAATTATTCGGTGGGTATCAAGGTGCAATGCCCCCCCCACAGCGGTTTCGCAGGAGTGTTCGTGAGGTTTCGTGGCTCTTGGTTGACCCGGTTAGGCCATCTAACCAGGTCAAGAGAGGCTTGGAGCTTATGGAAGACTATAAACCTAGTCTCTACCTACTAAAGGGTAAAAGTGCGCCCTAATCTTTGCAATTACTAGAAAGCTCTAAATATTTTTTGAGCCTAACCTTGCATACCGCAAGAGCTGTTTCGTCAGCTTCTTGCTTCGTACCACTGAAAGACGCTAGCAACCCACGCTCCATTAAATCGCGCGAGTCAATCTGCGCACTATATGGATAGGTTACATTGACCCCATCTTTTCGGTGAAAGTTAGTAAAACCAGAGTTTTTGTTTAAATTGAAATAGTATGGGACAACACCAAGAAGTTTACTTTTTTCTACGTCCCATTCATTCCTAACACCATTGTAAGCTATATGGTGGTACGTCACGAGCTCGGCAATTGTAGCGGTGGCCTTGGATACATACCCAATAATCGATCGTGACGAAGAACCGAACTCTCCTTGAGGAACGTCAGTTCTGCCAGTAAGGCTGCATTCTGTAGATTGTAAGACACATTTTTTTAATGCCTTTGTTGCTACAGCTGGTTTAAATATTTTTTTGCAGTCAATTTTTTCGCAAATTTTTTCGATTGCTTTTATATGCTTTTTTGTTTTTTCGTCACCAGCGTTTAAAACCAGTGAAAATTGAAAGGCTAAAACTAAGATAACTTTTTTACTGAAAATATGGTGCA
>JALZUO010000043.1 GCA_023301565.1 Oligoflexales bacterium | reverse complement strand
CTGATTTGTCCATATACCTAGATAGATCTATGAATAAATTGCCATCAGTGGGGTTAGGAGAAATTTGTACAAGACCTACTTTTTCTTGGAAAGAAACATCGCCTACTAGTTGATAATTTTCTGTTCCATCCTCATACTGTACCACTATTTGATAATAGTTAATTCCTATATTTGGAAATTGATGCTCGAAATTATATGCTATCAATCCTTCAGAATCTTCAGCTGGTAGGACAGAAATTTCTTGCATTTCTTCTTCTACACTACTGCTATGCTTGATGAGATATTGTTTCACTTTCTTAGTAGCTTCTTGTGAAAAATACCATTGCAATTTTGATTTTTGACCAAATATTGGAGTAACACTAAGTTGTCTTTGAAGAGCTCTAGTTCCTAATGCTATTGGTTCTATAATTAAAGAATTTGTGATGTCATTAAAACTGTTATTGATTAAACAATTATCATCTGCAGTAAGCGTTATAGAGCCGCCTGAGAAATTAAATCCCCAAAAAAGTGTAACCTGAAGACCTTCAGGTATTCGTAAAGAAGAGAGATTGTTTATAGCGAGTCCTTCGTCAGCGATACTAGGGTATTCACCAGTGCCTAATGAAATGCTAGTCCCAGTATAATTACAATGTTGATGAAAAGTAGCTTGAGTAGCTTCCGTAATTTCCCAAGATACCCAGTTACCATCAAATTCAGTAGTTGTAAAAAGGATATCCCCTTGAGGGGTCATTTGTAAACGTTGAAAATTGGAAGGCGCATCTGGTAAAGTCATATAATGCGTTCCTGAAGTATTACCGTGGTCGAATCTATAATAGGTATATACACCTGTACTACTTGTACCTTGCATATCTGCATTCACTGTGTTATCAGTTCTCAATCCTGGAAATGCGCCACCAGCGGCTCTACGTAGATGCCAAAATCCATTGCCTTTCGCTACAAATCTCCATTCTACATCAACTCCAGTGGTATTGGTAGAAGTGGTGTAAGCATCTTGACTTTGCCCAGTAGCCGCTAATCTTAGATTATGTGTTGGAACATCTAGATAATAGGTCTTATTTGGGTCTGGGATAAAGCTTTGAGAAATAGGGTCAAGTGAAGGGCTTTCTGAAATAGGGAAGTTATAAAAACTTAACAATGGATTTTCTTCTTGATTGATTACGTAAGGACCAGTTGTTGATGCTTCATCCAAGTAAGTAATTCCTGTAGCATTACTCCCATTGCCAGAAAGTTGGAGAACTATATCTAAGCCTTCAGTTTGACCAGATACCACGGATACTGAAGACCCTTCTAATCGAAAATAAGTCTCTGCACCATTTTGCCATGTCAAGTTATCTCCATCTTTAGTTCTAATGGTAAGCTCGTTATTTGCAGAAAAATAAGCTTCTTCAATATCAGGAGCACCTGCTGCAGGCATATTTCTCCCATATAGATCTCTACTCACTAATCGGAAATATCGTGTACCTAATTCTCTGTAACCGTTTACATATGGGAAGTGACAAGCATCCGTAAGATGAGATAGACCTTTAGAGGATATTGTAGTTGTAGCGGGTAATTCTACTCCTAACTGGCGATGTGCTTCTTGAATCATGACATTTTGTTCTTGAGGTGCAGAACAACCATCCTTAATTTGAGTAATGTAAGTATGTTCTACAGCAGGATAATCTACCGCCCAAGCATCATGTATCAATTTAAACCTATCTACATACTCATCTGTTCCTAAAGATTGACTTGCATCAGTTTCTCCTTGGTACCACAATATTCCTCTAACCTTATCAGCTAATTTCGTCTGATTCAATCGAGTTAATAATCGTCCATAATTGGTATTAATATTTTCAGGATTCGATTCATCCTTCAAAAACCGATTGATTTCCCAACCTCCTCTTGCTCCATTGAAAATGCAAATTGGAATATTTTCATTGTCAATCAATTGCTTTGCCAAGCGAGCGCCCCATTGTCCTGTGTTTCCTAGAACGTCTCGGCTGCCATCGGGTTGACCAATAAACCACTCTAAATTATCAGTTAATCGAGTTGGATTATCTGTTCCAAGACCAAATACTCGAATATAATCACTTCGGCTTTCGGATGCACTACCAGAAAATGCATTTGATTCTGCATTTGATTGACCTGTTATAATATACACATCGCCTGCCACGACCTGTGTAGCTTCTCGAATTAAGCTTGTCTGACCTGAGCTGACTGAAAATAACTGTATGGTGTATTGAGCTAATTCAGCATCTATTTGTGGATTGAAACTGAAATTTGGATTAGTTAATTGAACTTGCTGCTGGCTGTAAGGCTGACCATTTCGCAAGATGACTAGTCTCATAATGTCCCCAACATCTCCAACACCATTTATTGGAATAATTGCTTTATTGTTTTGTAAAGATCTTCCATAAAATTGTAAATCTTCTGGAAATTCTGTCATAGAATTTCCAGTAATTTGTATAGAACAGTCCCAATCAAAATTGGCAAAAGATCGACCGCAAGTTCCAGAAGAATCACCAATTTGAGATGATCTTAAACTACCGGCTATCTGATTCGTATCATTAAATCTAATTTGCCAACCTGTGTTATTGTTTGTACCTACACTGAAGTAGTAAGTATTACCTGCTATTAAATTTATTGCTGAATTTAATACTATTGTATTATTACCATTTGTAATGGAATTAATATTTTGGGTATGCAAAACAGAAGCACCACAATTAGCACCATTATTTATAGTTAATGTTGCATTACCTGTAAAGTTGGTGGCAGAATTAAAAGTGATAGACTGGAGGGTATTGCTACAATCGGAAATAAAGCTTTGCCCCCAATGACTAAGTGCCAATCCAGACACATTACTACCTGATGATGAAATTATACATTGCGATTGGTCATTACTCGTGTCATCAATATTTATGGAACAATCCATATCAAAGTTGGCAAAAGGCTGAGCGCAGATAGCAGTAGCACTATTATTAGATGTTAAATTACCTGCTATTTGATTCGTAGGACTAAATCTAATTTGCCAGCCAGTATTATTGTTAGTCTTAATGTTAAAAAAGTAAGTATTACCTGTTTCTACTATTATAGGCTCGCTTAACGTAATGACGTTATCACCATTCGTGATGGAAGTTAAGTTTTGGTTGAGTAAAAGAGGTGCGTCACAATTTGCACCATCGTTGATAGTTAATGTAGCGGACGCATTAATATTAGTTGCTGCATTAAATGTAATTGAGTTTATAAAGCCATTACAATTAGGCACAAAACTTTGTCCCCAGTTGCTTTTCACTAAACCTGAGATATTGTTTCCCGAAGAGGAAATTTGACATTGTGCATGAATAATATTGATGGAACATACTAGAATAACAGCTAGCGATAGTACTTTTAAAACGATTCTATTTTTCATGATTCGATTGTGATATAATTTATACTCTATTATAACTGTAGATTACATTTGACTCACCTACAGTAAATAGTTTCAATAACAATTTTAATAATCTTTAGAAACAACAAACTTTAGAGCTGTTGCACGTCCATTATCTGGCTTCACATACAGTACGTATAATCCGTTTTGGATATTTTCTAGGTTAAGTTCAACTGTCTCCTCATGCTTTTCATCCCAAGTTCCTTCAAGTACTTGTTTTCCTTCAATTGAATTAACAAAATAGTAAACTGATTTGTCCATATACCTAGATAGGTCTATGAATAAATTACCATCAGTGGGATTTGGAGAAATTTGTACAAGGCCTACTTTTTCTTGGAAAGTAGCATCACCTACTAATTGATAATTTTTTGATTCATCCTCATATTGAATTATGACTTGATAATAATTGATTCCGAGTTCGGGATTATCATGTATATATTCATATGATTTGACTCCTTCAATCTCTTCTGCAGGAATAGTAGTTACCTTTTTCATTTCTTCTTCTACACTACTGCTGTGCATGATATTATACTGTCTCACTTTCTTCGTATCGTTTTGCAGAAAATGCCACTGCAATTTAGCTTTTTGCCCAAAAATTGGAGTAACGCTAAGTTTGCTATGGAGAGCTCTAGTGCCTAATACTATTGGTTCAATAATTAAAGAGCTTGTAATGTCATTAAAGCTATTGTTAACCAAACAATTATCATCTGTCGTTAACACAATTGAAGAACCTTCAAAATTATCATTGTTAAACAAGGTTACTTGAAGACCTTCAGGTATGCGTAGAGAGGATATTTGGTTATTTGCAAATCCTACATTTTCAATACTAGGATACTCACCAATACCTAAAGCAATACTAGTTCCAGTATAGCCACAAGCTTGGTGTAAAGTAGCTTGAGTAGCCTCAGTAATATTCCATGATACCCAAGTACCCATAGATTGAATAGATGTAAAAAGTACATCCCCTTGAGGGTTCATTTGTAAACGTTGAAAGTTTGAAGTAACATCTGGCAAAGTGATATAGTGTGTTCCTGAATCATTTCCGTGGTCAAATCTGTAATAAGTATTTATGCCTACACTATTGGTATCTTGCATATCTGCATTGACGGTATTGTCAGTCCTTAATCCAGGAAGTGCTCCACCAGCTGCTCTACGTAGGTGCCAAAATCCATTGCCCTTAGCTACAAATCGCCATTCTACATCAGCTCCAGTAGTATTGGTTGAAGTGGTGTAGGCATCTTGACTTTGACCAGTAGCTGCCAATCTTAGATTATGTGCTGGTACATCCAAATAATAGGTTTTATTGGGATCGGGGGTGAAGCTTTGCCCATTGTTATTGTTATTACTGGAACTAAATTCAATCCAATTCAAATTCCAACCAGCTTGCTGTCCAAAAATCCTTAAGGTATTATCTCCAGCAATTAATTGGACTTCGTTGGAAACAGTGATGTAAGTTTGCCATCCACCCGTAGAAGGGATACTAATACTGCCAATAGTAGATCCATTTAATTGTAATTGAATACTTCCACCAGAAGCATTCTGTGCAGCTACTCGATAATCAACTTGGTAGGTACCTGTTGCAGTTACATTTATTTGATAGTCTATCCAATCGCCAGTTTGTACACCTCCGACATTTTCTCCGCCACCATTATCATTAGTTGGTTCTATAAGAATGCCTTGTTGGCTACAGAAATCTTCTGCCTCTATTCTGCCAGGCAGGTTATGGGTAATACAATTTGGATTACCTATACTTTGTTGGATTTTTAGAGAAGCCGCGTTATCATTAAATCCATCTGCAGTTAAACAAGGAGCATCGACTGTCAGTGTAATAGAATTACCACCAAAATTAGTTTCAGCATATAAAATAACTTCGAAACCATTTGATATTTGTAAAGAAGACAAATCATTATTTAAAAATCCTGCATTGGTAATATTCGGATAGTCACCCTCAGAAAGTGAGATGTTTGTCCCTAAGTATTCGCAATTTTTATACAAAGTAGCTACAGACGGTCCAGGTGGTGGTGCAGCTGCAGCTATAATTTTTAGAGAAGCCGTGTTATCATTAAATCCATCTGCAGTTAAACAAGAAGCATCGGCTGTCAGTGTAATAGAATTACCACCAAAATTAGTGTTGGCATATAAAACAACTTCAAACCCACTTGATATTTGTAAAGAAGATAAATCATTATTTAAAAATCCT
>JALZUO010000042.1 GCA_023301565.1 Oligoflexales bacterium | reverse complement strand
AATACTAACATCAATGGTGGTAGAGGTCTTACAAGAGTTTCTAAGGATTTAATCGTAAGTTTCTCAGATGGCACAAATGGAACAGACATGCAGGATGCTCAGTATTTCATACAAGCAACTAATGGCGGTAACACTTTCGCTCATACTCCTCGTTCTGGAGTTGATTATATGCTATCTGATAATTTATCTTATCGAGTTTCAGCTACAGCAGGTGGGGCTACTCCAGTCACTAGAGTCTTAACTAGATTCAATTACATTAACGCTAATGGAGGAGGTCAACCTGGCGATTGGTATTACACTTCTAACAATAATGATTTAACAGATATTTATACAGTCCACTTACATAAATTCGGTTTCATCAAAGCACAAACAACCTTACCTTTACGTGGTCCTAATGTCTTGGATTTCCCGTGGACATTGTTTAGGAACGCGACAATCACAGCAACTAGAGCAGAAGTGCAAGCATACACCTCAGTTGATAATCTTGATGAGCTTAATCATGCGGATGAGCTATGGCTAGACCAAGGGTTAGGTGACTTCTTAGAAAGAGCTATCACTGCTACAGGTAACGCAGGAGGCTTTGACATGTCGATTGATCCTAATCATGCTTTACCTTACGAGATCGTGGGCAACGTGATAAATATAAGGTCTAGTAATTTCAGTGGAAACTTAATTACTACAGGTACAGTGACAGGAGTAGAATTTATTGATGGAGCAGTTTCAGACTCTAACGGAGATTCTACAGTCAATATCACTACACCTGCTGAATATGATGATTCAATACGTGTTTACGGGACATTAGATGACGCATTAGCAGAGACTAACGAGCTAGCCAGCGGTCAGTCAATACGCTATCAGTCTGCTGAGTTCGGTGGATTAGAGCTATTCTTTAGAGCTGAAAGAGCTGATGGAGTGCCAGCGTTCGGATCGCATGTGATATCTACAGAAGCAGGAATATTTGATGTAAATATTGCTACTACTTCAGAAAACTCAGCTCTTGGAAGTATATTATCGGTGACTGAAACACTTAGAACTATGATTGAAGAGGTAAATGGAGTAAACACTTTTAGACAATCAGCGGTAGAGCAGGCGGTGGACTACGATAGAGTAGAAGAATCAGTAGCTTCAGTAGTCAACATTCCCACAATTTCAACACACACATAAACCCAATATAATAAAATGAGTAAAGAAATAAATAAAGGAGTAGAGGCAATTCTACTCTTCCAGACAAGAGCTACTAAAAATGGCGAATTAGTTAATGCTGCGAGCTTACCAGTGATCTTAAGAATACTAGTTAATGGTGTTCAAACTACTGTTGCAGGTTCTTCTATAGCACAAGCTGAAGATGATGTTCCAGCTAGTATCACAGGCAACTATCTACTTCGAGTCCCTACTTCAACATTCTCAGTGAATGATCAGATTCATGCTTATGTTCAAGCGGATGTAAACGGCATGGTTATTGAAGTTCCTATCTGCTTCTCTATTGTCGATCAAGATGCTGGTACACCTGTAATCAGAGTATGCTAATATCATGAATGTTAATCAGAACGTAACATATACCTTCCTCACTGAAATAAATGGTGAGCCTGCTAATACTGATCAGTTAGCTATCGTGCAGATAGTTAGACTAGGTATAGTTACGTCTCTGATTCCTTCAGTAACTATATTAGAGAGTGGAGCTTATTCATTCTCTTTCACAGTCCCTTCCAACTGGAATGAGGGCGATGCAATACAAGCTATCATCACAGCTAATATAAGCCAGAGACAAGTGAGAAATATTATGTGTCTAGGCACAGTCAATACTCCTGTTTCTGATTCTGTTCATTTAGCATTAGCAACTAAAAATCCTAATCCTATCAGTGCAGGAAGTCCAGAATCTAAGATCAACCATGCTGCAACTATCATAGACTAATGAGACATATTCAATCCAATTTCAATGGTGGTGAGTGGTCACCTCAATTAGAGTGCAGTGTTCAGCTTGAGAGATACAATACTTCAACTAGGGTGATGAAAAACTTTCTGCCTACTATTTTTAGACCAGCAAGGAAGAGACCTGGCATGGAGTTTCTGGCATTTGCTAATAATGAGGTAGGTGAGATAAGAATAGAATCATTTAGGTTCAATGATGATACAACTTATCTATTGGAGTTTAGTGAAAACTTTATAACAATAAGAGAGGATGGCATAGCTTTTTTTGGTTTATCCTCTTCTTATCAATCATCACAAATTAAAGATTTAAGATTGCAGGCAATTAACGATGTGATCTATATAGCACATCCAGACCATCCTCTGAGACAGTTATCTAGAGTAGCTGATAGAGTATGGACATTAACTGATTTTGTTTTTGAGGGTGAGCCATTTGAGGAAATAGAAAACAATAATCCATTTTTAACTTTCTCTGGTCTCCCTCCTTCTGGTGATTTCACTAGGTATGTTGTAGGATCAACACCTCCTATTTTCAATGCTTCTGATGTAGGGAAAAGGATTCAAGTAATCCACGATGTAGCAACTGTTTCAGATTCAGACAATCATCTTAATGCTAGAAGAGATGGTGTAAATCTAAGTGATAGTAATGTATTTGTAGGAACTGAGATTGGATTTGAAAATAATTTATTCACCTGCATTGGTCCTTACTTTTTTTCACAATTCAATGATTCAAATGATCCTAGTGAATATCCAGAGTCATTTGAGCAAGGGGTGGTTCTGTTGCCATCTAGGTTGGTTAGTGGTGGCTGGGAATTTGTCACGCAAGGTATATGGAGTGGTACAGTTCGTATAGATGTTAGCGATGACAATGAGACATGGCAGACATTGTTTACGATGACTTCAGATGCTAACGAGAATTTTCTTAGAGAAGGTGATGAGTCTGATAATCCTATTTATATTAGAGTTGTTGCATCCAATGCAAGCACTGATAATGGAGGTGGTGATGGAACTATGATGTTCACTGAATTATCACATCAAATCACTAGGGTTGGCACTGTTGATTCACTTGTTAATGATAGTGAGCTTAGTGTTCGATTTGAGGGAGGAGATCTAGTAGATGAATCTCCTACTGATCAATGGTCATTCAATGTGTGGAATAATGAAAATGGCTTCCCTTCTCATATAGCACTTCATGACTCAAGATTGTTCTTAGGTGGCACTAGGTGTAAACCTCAGACAGTGTGGGCTAGTGAAGTGGACTTCTTTAATAACTTTTCTCCAGATGTGAATGATAGTGATCCACTGGAGTTCACTATAGCTTCTGGTAATCAAGACCCTATCAGATTCATGCAGGTGCAGAAGAATTTGATCATAGGAACTTCTCAATCTATTTGGGCTGTTGGCTCTTTCGAAGATAGCGTTATCACTCCTAGTAGTATTTCGGTAAAAAGACAATCTGGAAAAGGTGCGGCACAAACTGAGGTTATTGCTGTAGATGATTTCTGTATCTACGTTCAAGAAGGTTCTAGGAATATAAGATCAGCTATCAATTCATATGAGCGTGGAGGATACATTAGTCAAATGATCAACATGACTGCTGAACATATTACCAGCTCTGGCATAAGGCGTATTGCTTACCAGCAAAGTAGAGAGCCTATTATTTTTGCAATAAGAAATGATGGAAAGGTTGCCTGCTGTTTATATGAGAATGATCAAAGTTTAATAGGCTGGTATCTACTAGAGACAGATGGTGAAGTGCTTGACGTGGCAGTCATACCTTCAGATGATGAGGAAGATGAAGTCTACTTTGTTGTTGATAGAATGGTGAATGGTGTTCGGAGGAGGATGATTGAACGATTCGCATTGAATCAATTTAGAGCACAGGATGATGTAAACATGGAAGATTTGTTCTATGTGGACTCTGGGGTGTCTATAGATGCTGACAATGTAGAATCAGTTAGTGGACTTAATCACTTAGAAGGTTTAGAAGTTCAAGTGGTAGAAGATGGTTCATACGCTGGATTCAAGACAGTTACTAATGGCTCAATAACACTCAATAATCCATCTAGTAGAATAGTGGTTGGTAGACCTTATGAAGCTATACTCATGACTCATAGACCAGAATTAGTTACTTCACAGGGAACTATACAGGGAGCTGAGACTAGAATAAATGAGATTGTTGTAAATTATTACAATACTATAGGTGTAAGTTTTTCTGATAGACTGGATGGAGATTTCACAGAACTAGACTTTCAATCTGGTACAAGTCTTGGCGATAGAATAGAATTGCAAAGTGGTAACCAAGAGGTTAGTCTTGATGCAAGTCATACATTTGATTCAGCCGTGGTGATTAGAAGCAATATCGCCATGCCTTGTACTATTAGATGTATCGTAAGTAAATTTGAAGTAACAGGTCGATGATAAGAGAATTTAAAAAAGAAGATTATGATGTTATCTTGAAGTGGTGGGAGGCTAGAAACGTCTCTCCTCCTTCATTGGATATGCTAAGTGATACAGGTTACGTCTATGAGCATGATGGCGAGATCATAGCGGTCACATTCATTTACCTTACTAATAGTAATATAGCTTTTGTCGAGTGGGTTACTACTAGACCATACACACCACTCATGCTAGCTAGAGAGGCTACTACTGCTCTTGATATGCACATAGTTGATGTAGCTCTCAGAAAAGGCTGTGAGCATATACTAGGATGGGTTAAGGAAGGTGGTATGATAAAAGAATCTATGAGGCTAGGGTATGAACTTGGCTCTCATCAAACAACACACGTATACAAGAAACTATAATTATGTTTGCTCTTCCATTAGTTGCATTAGCCTCAAAGGCTTCAGTAGTGGCTTCAGCGGTTACAGGTGTAGCTGGTGCAGTAGGACAGTATAAGGCTGGGAAAGCTCAAGAAGATGCTGCGAATAGAAACGCTGATATTCTTGAAAATGAGAAACAGCAAAGGCTATCAGATAGTCTTTCCGCTTCTGCTAGAAAGCGATACAATAACAGTAGAGATTTCGATAGAGCCGTGGCTAGACAAGGTTCTAGTGGCACTGTTTTCTCTGGATCAAAGCTAGATACTTTAGAGGAGTACGCTACTGATCAAGAGTTAGGTCTTATTGATGCTTCAACTTCCGCACAAAGGCAAGCTAGACAGAATGAACAAGAGCAAAGTATTCAGAGATACAATGGACGTGTAGCAGGAAGCAATGCAAAATATCAAGCATTCGGCACACTACTTTCAACTGGAACTAATGTTGCTAGACAGAATAGCCAGAATGTTAATAACGGACAATATAAATCATTTTTTTAAGTCATGAGAATCCCATATAGACCAAGCTCAAACATAAGTCCAGGAGGTACTGGAGCAAGAATTAGTGGTACAGTATTAGCTCAATCTGCTACTCGATCTCTACCAGTGTGGAAAGGTCTTGGAGATGTTGCTGGGGCATTTGGTGCACACGCTGAGAAGATGCAAGATAGGCAGAACGAGCATGATATTTTAGAGGCTCAAGCTTCACAGGCTCAAATACTAGCAGACTTTGAGAATGATAATAGACTCAATCAAGACCCTCAATCACTAATCAGTAATTATGATAGCAATGTTATACCTATGCTGAAAGAGACTGTGAGTAATAATTATTCTCCAGTAGTGCAGGAACAGCTAAAAAGGACTACCTCTGGATTGATAAATCAGAATAAGATTAGAACTGGTGAGCGTGCTTCACTGATGCAGATAGATAAAACTAGAGGTTTATCAAGGAACATAGTAGATCAACATCTAGGAAACGCTAATTATGATGGTGCTATGGTTGAGGTTGAGAGAGGTATCAACAGTGGTATTTACTCGCCTCACAAAGGTCAAGAGATGCTGGATGGAATAGAGCAGTCTAAGAAAGATGCTTATTTTAATAATAGCATAGAGAGTGATCCTCATGGATTAGTTGAAGGCTTAGAGAGTGGAGCTTACATTAAGAATGGTGATCTTACTGAGGAGCAGAACAATAAGAAGCTTAAGCAAGCTATAAGTAAGCGTGCATCAGTTGATAGAGGTATTACTAGTGACATAGCAGATGCTATTTACTTGGATGATATTGAGACTGTGGGAGATTTACAGGGGTTTGAAGGATTTGATAAACTCAGTGAAACAAATCAGAGAAAGCTAGTTAAGTCATTTCAAGAGATGCAGGAGAAGGAGAAATCAGCTATTGAGAAAGCTAGAAGCAATGCTCCTCGGACTAAGGAAGAGATAGAAATACATAACAAGAATCAGAAGATACGAATCACTAATGCTAGCATCTTGATAAATCGTTATGACACTAGCAACCTAGATGACACGGATGAGTATGTTGATATTCAGA
>JALZUO010000041.1 GCA_023301565.1 Oligoflexales bacterium | reverse complement strand
GATCATGGCGACTGCGGTTGCGACGTGGACGACGGCGACAAAAAATCTTGTGACTGCGGCAATGACGACTGTGGATGCGATGTTGATCATGGTGACCACGGGGATTGTGGATGCGACCTAGATCATGGCGACTGCGGTTGCGACGTTGACGACGGCGACAAAAAATCTTGTGACTGCGGCAATGACGACTGTGGATGCGATGTTGATCATGGTGATCACGGAGACTGCGGATGCGACCTAGATCATGACGACTGCGGTTGTGACGTTGATCATAGTGATCACGGAGATTGTGGATGCGACATTGATGATGGTGATCATTGAGACCACGATGACTGTGGGTGTGATTTGGACGACGACGAAAAATAAGAAATTCTACTTTGTACATAAAGCCCAGCTTCTGCTGGGCTTTTTATTTTATCTCTTATTGCCACAAAACAAACCGCCTGCAGGTGCATTTGCTAACACCCTAGAAAGCTTCGTAAATGATTGGGGCGCAGCATATGCCAATCATAGGCTCTTCCGGTAGCCTAAGGGCCGGTTGTATTTAAAGGGGCAAACTATGAAACTGCTGAACTCACTACTGGTGATGTTTCTCCTTAATGCCTGCGGAGGAGTAGACCATGACGCTCAGGCAGAAAAGGGCACTGCGCAAGATGTTTTTTGTTCGCAAGAACAAGAAACTTTAATCACCAAATCAAACGATGTACTTGCCCTAAATCTGTTTGAGCTAGAACAAACCTACCGAGCAAAACTAAGGAAAGCCGTTTCTGATCTTGACCCCTATGAGACCAACTTTGCTGACGGAGAAATCACCCTAGCGCAAAAGTTTTTAGACACTGTTTGGGAGAGCGACTCTTTAAGCAACTTCAACTGCAAGCAACAAAGATCTGGCTATAACTTCAGCGGCGCAAACCAGGCAAAACAGCTCCAAAGTATTAAAAAGGAGTTGACGGTCCTAGCCTACATTGCTGAACAAACTAAAAACCAGGTGGCCAAAACAATTGAAGCTGGCATGCGGCGAATCCCTGATATAGCTACGAGAAACCGCATAACCGTAGCAGAAGCAAAAGAAATATTTGCCAAACAGATCCTACTGACCTACTCGCTTTAGAAGTATCGCGCACCCTAAAATCACCAGTCAACAGCTAAGCCTTGCCAATCAAAGAACCCGCCTTGATCCGCCAGGTTTTTTGAACCTACTGCTTTTAGAATATTTTCTGCTGTTTGCTCCGGAGTGTGAACCTTGTAGGGGGTATTTGAAATGTAGGGCATTGAAAGCTGTGTTTCAGTAGTGCCCGGGTGTATGGACAAAGCTAAAGTGTTGCAGTTAAACCTTTGCAGCTCTAGGGCGATGTTTTTTAGAAGCATGTTATGAGCGGACTTAGAAGCGCGGTAACTGTACCATCCGCCACTTCTATTGTCTCCTATACTGCCCACACGGGCTGAAAGCGACACGAACAGGGCGGGGTCTTTGTTTTTAAGCAGACTAAAAAAAGTCTTGGCGAGTAAAACAACAGGCATAGTATTTACTTTAAAAGACATGAGCATCTGGTCGACACCAATATCTCGAAGACTTTTTTCAGGCTTTCGATCTTTGCTGTGCAAAAACCCAATACAGTTTACAACGACGTCAAGCCTATCTACTTGCTTTTCGACGAGCTCTTTTGCCTTCAAATAGCTATCTTCATCCAGACCCTCAATGCATACCAGCGTAACTCGACCAGGGTACAGCTGCGCTAAATCAAAAAGATCCATCGCATTGCCTCTTTTGCGGTAAGAACAAAATAATTTCGAATCAGGGTTGAGCTTCACAAAAGCCTTTGTCAGAGCAAACCCAATACCGCTGTTTGCGCCAGCAATAAAAATACTATGTGCTGATTCTAAGTCAAGGTGCGTCAAGTAGTCTCCAGTCAACAATTCCTGTCAATAAAACAGTACGGCTTAACTTTTTCCCTAGAATCAGTTATAATATCGGGGTATGAAAAAAAACCTCGAAAAAACTGATTACAAGTTAAAAATATACTATGATAGCCTTTGTTACCTTTGTCATCACGAGATTGAGTGGTACCGAAAAAAAGATAAAAATAACGACATCTATTTTGAAGACATTAGCCTTGAGAGCTTTGACGCAGAAAAAGAAGGTCTAGACACGAACCAGGTAAACAAGTTTTTTCACGTCCGGAAACAAAACGGCGAATTGCTTCTTGGCGTTGATGCATTCATTGAGATATGGGAAACCATTGATTCCCTAAACTTTTTAGCCAAGATAGGAAGCTTAAGTATCAGCAGGCTTTTTCTTAAACTAGGATATAAAGTATTTGTTGTTGTACGCCCTCACCTACCAAGAAGAAAATGCAACACAGACAGGTGTGCATAAAAAGTTATTTTTCCTTAGAAGAGTCTTCAAAAGGAATTGTAATCAAACGGCTTATACTCAACTCACTATTGTTACGGTAATCATCTAAACCTATTTCAAAATTTTCAAACGAGCTTCTTTCTTTATAAGTTCCAAACAACCTGTCCCAGACACTGATCGTAAAGCCAAAGTTGGAGTTTGTTTCTGCTTCTAGAGTCGAATGATGAACAAGATGCACCTTAGGTGTAACTAAAACAAGTCTAAGATACTTTTCAATAACTTCAGGAACCCTGAAGTTTGAGTGGTTGAATAGAGATCCAGCATTTAACAAAACCTCAAACACCAAAACCCCTGCTGGGTGAGCGCCAAGGGCGACAACGGCCAGTGACTTAACAGCGAGTGACATAAAGATTTCTACAGGGTGAAACCTAAAACCACTTGTGACGTCTAAGTCCACGTCAGAATGGTGCACTTTGTGCAAATTCCAAAACATAGGTACGTGATGGAAAACCATGTGCTGAAAGTAGATAAGTAGATCCAACAGAACATAAGTCAGAGTAACCATTAGCCACACTGGCAGCTCTGTGAGCTGCAAGAGGCCCATATCATTTTGAGCACACATAACAGCTAAAGCGAGCGGGATAGCGCCAAGGGTAAACTTAGCGACAAACGTATTGATCACGGTCAAAGAAAGGTTTTGAAACCAGCGCGCCTTTCGGCTTACTACCCGTTTTCTCCACGGGACCAGAAACTCCAGGCAGCCAAAGCTAATCAGCAAACTAAGAAAAATAGCAAAACGAACTGAATTTGCACCTAGAGAGTATAATTGCTCCATACTATCTACCCCAACCTTTAAACCATGGCTTTTTTGTAACTGACCTAAACCCTTCCGGGACTAAATCCCAGTCTTTACCATAGACATGAACTTTTTTTGTATCTTTGCCGTCATGATCCACTAGTTTACCACCCTCATGCGTCCAAGACAGTACACTACCGCGAAGGTTTAGAGCATCAAAACCTTTAGCGACCAACGTATTTGTATACTCCGCACTTCGGTAACCTATAGTGCAGTATGAAATAACTTTTTTCGTTTTATATTTAACCATGTTTTTTTCAAAATCTGCTTTTGTAATAGCTCCAGGAATAGTCGACACTTTCTGCTCGTACCCCTCGCGAACGTCTACCACGACGTAGCTGTCAAATAGATTTCGCTTTGAGATCCTCATCATATCTCTAACCTTAATGGTAGGGGCGTTGAATCCACTTTCGAACTTTTGAATCATTCTTTCAATTCTTAGCCTCTTTAAGTGATCCTTATCAGGCCCTATTTCATTTTTCACCACAGCATAAAAAAAACCTCGGACGTCTCCTACTTCAAACCCCACCGCAAGATCTTTTGGATACATTTTTTTAATTTTTTTTTGTAAGTCAGGATCGACACTCTGACCATGGCACTCGAGGCAAAGCCCCCCTGTCTTGATAGGCTTTATATAGCCTGTCTCAGCGTGGTTTATTCTTATTTTCTTTAGGTCACCAAGGTTTTTGCCTGCCAGGTAGGCTAGCGTAGCTTTCTTCATCCAAGGTTTAATGGAACTGTTACTATTACGCGGCCTGTGGCTGACACGACCAATTTCTATAGCCTGCGTAGATAAGTTCTTTGCAATACTTGAAGCTTTTAGCTTACAAGTATCTACAGCGTGTTTGTGACCTTTTTTCAGAGCTGCGGAAAGTTCTTTTTTTAGACTTTCTTGGTACCGAGCAAATTTCTTTTTCACCTGAACCTCTACTGGATCAGCCTTTGCTATCGCTATTTGGTATGCAAATGTGATCCCAAAAAAAAATATCCACTTTTTCAAAAACATCCTTGCCGTTCTTTTAAAAAAATTAATAATTAGCAATAAAACTTGCTCGCCGAAGAATATGTTTGATCTGAGACTGCGATATTTCATTTCCAGAGTCACTTGCCATTTTTTTCAAGTATTTTTTAGTTAACATCGAAAGATTCTCTTTGAATTCAGACGAAACCAAAGACAATAAATTTCTAATTTCTTTTGGTTTTTTAATGATTGCGCTACTCCTTTTTCGGGAAAAAGGGTTCATCATACTATCTGTATCTAAAAGAATCGGATGCAATCCTTTGTCAGCAACAAGCTCCGGCCTTGTCCTACTAGAACCACTTTTTTTGAAGGAAGGAGTAAAATAGAAAGCCAAATCGATTAGATAAAGGTCTTTATTCTGGCTTAACAGCCAATTCCCAGAGTGAGGATCAGGTAACCCTAGGACGGTATATAAAGCCCACATGTTTGCTAATTCAACAGCCAACTTCTTCTTAATTTTTGTTTTTTTGTGGTTTTTGCCTTGAACCCACCTCTCATAGCTTTGGTTGTCGTCCCCCTTTAAATACTTGAAACCTTGCTTGTGGTGCAAAAAATCAGCCACCGTGAACACAGCACCCTCGGTTTCTATCTCCCACAATTCAGGGCGCATTGCCTTTAACCCCCCCTTCACATCAAAAGCATTGTCAAATGCAACCGAAGCGCGAGTGCTTAGAGGCTGAACTTGCGGCACGTTAAACCCCAAATCCTTTGCGATATGACTATTGAAGACTTCAAGCAATGCATTTCCGGCACGACTGTCATGTCGGACGACGTACATATCAGAGGAGCTTTTTAACTTTACCAAGTAAGTTGCGGGGGAACCACCTAAGGACTGTATTTTTTTGATTTGATCAAACGGTGGTTCAAAAACTGGTGATATACTCAAAAACGTGCAACGATCAACAGCGTCAGGACTATTGGCAAAACAGATCTCTGTTGAAAAGGCTAAGAGAAAAAATATTATCGAAACAAAAACCCCTTGTTGAAATAGCATTACAATCTTTTTCACACGCAAGACATCACCCTTCTCGATTAATAATCAATAATAGCATACTATTTTGACACATGATAAAATACAATATCGTTACAGTTTAACGGTATGCAGATGTCTTCTGTTTTTATTGGCTTAGTGATCTATCTTTTCGTTGTAGTATTTCTTGGTTATTACGCACTAAAGCGAACAAGAAATGTCAAAGAATTACCCTAGGAGGAGGAAAGCTAGGGCCTTGGCTCATTGCTTCATCCGAAAGAGCCTCGGGCGAAAGTGCCTGGCTACTGTTAGGGCTAGCAGCAATGACAAAGGGACTGGTTGAACTGTGGGTTGTTCTATGGATTCTTATAGGGATTTATTTTTCATGGAAGTTTATAGCTGTAAAGCTCCATGAACAAAATGTTAAAATTTGAGCGCTGACTCTCCCAAGCTTTCTCGCCCCCAAGTATAAATACGAATATATACGGCTAGGATCTACTCTTGTTTTTCTTTGTTTTTTATATTTCTTCCCAGTTTGCTGGAGCAGGAATTGAATTTGGAATCTTCATATCCTACACCATAATGGGTGGTTTTATAGCTGGCAAGATAAGCAAGTGATGAGCTAGGAGAAGACGCCTACGACGTTATTGATAAAGTTGACCCGGCTGGAAACAAAAAAAACCGGGGGTTCGAGTCAGACCCACCACAGAAACTGATTAAAGCCTTCTGTTCACAGCCAGACAATTTCAGCATGATTTTTGAAACCCATTCAGGCCCCACTTATTTTCTGGCAACCTCTATCTCAAACGTTCGGATCAGGCGCAAAAAGAGAGCAACTGGACAAGACATTGTAACTAAGTCTGAAAATCTATTTTTTTAACGCCAAAAGAAAAATTCAGGTACTACGTCGGCAATGAGGTACAAAAAACAATTGGGCAATCAGTAGAAGAGCCAAGCAACAAATGTTTAGCACTATTTCGAAAAAAGCCTAGTTGATTTAAAGCTTATTTTTTCTTTTGTGATTTTACGCGAATAAACAAAGGGTAGTGATCGCTTCCTTTGAGATGCATCATCCTGGAAACAACATCATTAGTTTTTTTCTCCAAACTAAAACAATGATCAATCTCCACGTCTGGGCTTTGGTTTCCAGCTTTACCAGCAGAAACAGATGGAAAAGTAGCAAAGTTAGCTACCTTGGTATCGTTCATCCCCTTAACCAAAAAATTATAAGACCTCGTGGCTAAGCCCATAATAGATTTAGGCATGTTGAAATCGCCAAAGACAATAGTTTTAACTGGCTTGGTCTTACCAGAACCTGCTTTCTTGTTATAAAGATCTTTAACTACCCGGCCCTTTAAAACTTCAATCTGATTTGCAAGTGGGTTGTCATCTCCAAAGACAATTGAGCAACCCGCACACAAGTTTCTTGAAACCCCAAATGGGTCGATGTCGTAATTACTCTTTACCGCTGCCCATGGGTTTGCTAAGTGCACCGGCACCAGATTAAAATCAAAATGTTTGAAGCTAAACTTTAAGGCGATAAAAGAACGAGTCCATTGTTTAGCTTGCGCTTTATCTCTCTTGTTTTGATTCCAGCTATCAACGTAATCATCTTTTTCAGTTTTTTTGGAGTCTGGGTTAGCCCACGTTAAACCGTCTTTGTCATAGGTTCTTTTTGTGGGCCGCACACGGCTAGCAACAAAGATGCTCCGATCTGCAGGCTTGTCATACGTACTACTATAATGGAAGTATTCAATATAAGGGTAGTGCTTTATCAAACTTGCCATGGTTGCAGGATCGAGTGTCTTTGTAGAATCAAATTCACCTAGAACAATCATATCAGCTGAAATCGGTGGGCTCGTGAAAGCCGAAAGATTTTTGTTTAGAGCTTTGTGGTCGACTCCACCACCGAAAACATTCCACCATAAAATTTTTAGACTATCTTTTTCCGAAATCGATTTTGAAACAAAAGATCTTTCAGCCACTTCATTTTCTTTGTCGTCAAATACAAAAAACGGTTTCTTGTTTAGCTGTGGTTTTTGGTCACTCTTTTGAGCTGTAGCCAAAGGCAATAAACAAAAAAACAACAAGTGAAAGAAAGCAAAATAGCTGTGGTGATTTTTTTGCAAAATAACTCCAAACATATAGCAGACGCCGGACAGTAGCTAACAGCACGGCAGGTTGCAACATAATTAGGCTGTCTAATTATAAGATTTTGATTTTTTTGAGTTTTTTTTACTGAGTGAAGAAGGTTTCTATTGAAAACAATGGTGGAGGATAGGAGAGTCGAACTCCTGACCTCTAGAATGCAAATCTAGCGCTCTACCAACTGAGCTAATCCCCCAAGAGAACAACGATAGTGCCAAATTAGAAGGTGGCGAGCAACAACTGCTGCAAGGGAGTTAGGCACAAGGGGCTAGCTATACCCCCAGAAGAACACAGGAAAGTATAGGGCCCTATTTTATTTAGATTTATGGCGCTAAAAACTCACCTTAAACCCTAAAGGTTGCCCCTTATGCTTCCGATAAGAAGTATATAGGAGGATCTTTTGATACCTAAAAACCGCAAAAGACAAGCTAGCCGCACTAAAACCGAGGCAAAGCTTCCAGGGAAGGTGCAATACAAAGGCACCGACTCTAAGTATCTGTCTGTTAAGGCTGTTATAGACGTTTCCAAGCGTGGAATTAGTCTTTTAACGTTAGAAGCAGTTGCAAAAGGGTCATCTATTCTGGTTTCTATACCCGGCAAAAGCCCAATTGAGCTAGAAGTTATCTACTGCAACTTTGAAGCAGGCACAGGTGAGCCACGGTACAGGATTGGCCTGTTTGCTCGCAGCGAGTCTATAAACCTTTATAATTTAATAGAAAAATCAGACTTGAGCGGAGCTGAGCCCTCCAACAGGGTAGCTGCTTCTTAAAAAAATAAAGATTTTAACTAAAATTGCCGATTGATATTGAGAATGATTTTCATTATTATTAGAAAGATCAAGATACCGAGGTTTTTCACATGTTTGTTTGTAACTGCAAGTCTGTAACGGAAAATGACATCAAAAAACTAAAAGGCCAAGGAGTGGGCAATATTAGAGAGCTTGGAAGCCGATGTGGAGCAGGAACCGACTGCGGTTCGTGTGTTTTTTGGCTGGAAGAAATTCTTCAAACAAAAAATCAGAGTTCAAATAAAGACTCCCTTGCCCAAGAAGCTGCATCAGCAAACCCAGGCACGGGAGACTAAAAGGTTTAGAATTTAGGCGTTCGCACCTGGTTCAAACTGCTCGGAAAGGTAAGCTTTTAAACTGATGTCTTTGATGATGTTTAGCTGAGCTTCAATCCAATCGACGTGTTTTTCTTCATCAATTAAAATTCGTTCAAACAAATCACGCGACGTATAGTCTTTGACCTCAGTAGAAACCTCTATGGCATCTCTAAGCCTAGCTACAGCATCATACTCAAGCTTTAGGTCACTCTTAAGCTGCTCTTCAACATTTTCACCAATATGAAGTTTGCCAAGTTTTTGCAGATTCGGATGGCCTTCTAAAAAAAGTATTCGGTCTATCAACTCTTGTGCGTGCCGCATCTCTTCAATCGATTCATCGTGAATGAACTTGCCGATCTTGGTGTAGCCCCAGTCCATACACATGCGAGCATGCAAAAAATATTGGTTAATTGCTGTAAGCTCAGCCGTAAGAACGCTACTTAGCGCTTCGATTACTTTTGGATTACCCTTCATTGGAATGTCCCTCGCAAAATATTCGAGTTAAGTCTACCCAAATACTATTTACGATGCACTGAGTATCTTTTCTAAGTTTCTAAACCTGTAATTGAAAATGGATCTCACATTGCTGTCGACATACCAGCCACCACACAGCCGGCCTATATACCCCATCGGTAGCCGGTAACGCACGAGGTCTGTCATCATAGTGCCACCACCCATTTCTTCAAAACTGTGGGTATGGTGCCACAAAGCATAGGGGCCTTTGAGTTGGGTGTCCGAAAAGGAATCATCTGGATTCCATGTATCGATTTTGGTCTGCCACTTAAACGGGATACCGCTCAGCTGCAACCTGTAATCAATAAGACTGCCAGCCTCAACTTGATCAGTGCTTAGGCCCAAAACCTTAAACTTAAGCTTAGGCGGGGTGATGACCTCCAAGTTCATGTGGTCAGAAAAGAAAGCGAACGTGTCGGCTTTATTTAAAGGTACCCACTGACGTAAGTGAAAACGCCTCCCCATATTTTTATAGTCGGTACAAAGATCAGCTAAAGCTGATCCAACCGTAGAGTGGTTAAACCTAAAGCCCGCACCCAGCACGCGCGAAGCGTCAAGGCGAGCCGACTGAAGCATCACAGCTGACACCTCCCCCAAAGCCAGCTGAAGCGCAGCTTTTGGAGCCATGGGCATCACAAAACGGCGCATCTCTGTAGCAAAAGCCTTTGTAAGCTCTGCGTTTGTCACAGGCTCAGGAGCACTTGCATTATACACGCCACTGTACTGTTCTTCTTCCAAGGCAGCTTGAATCAAACAAACCAGGTCATGAATATGAATCCAACTCATCCACTGTTTACCGGACGAGAGGTTTCCGGCAACGCCATACTGAAACAAAGGCAGTACCCGCTGAAAAAACCCGTGCCCGTGACCGAGTACCACGCTAATACGAAAAATCACTTTGCGGATGTTCTGTGGAAGCTGGTAAGACCCCTCCCAATCTTTGCAAAGAGTTCCCATAAAATCATCGGCTGGCTTTCTATCTTCAGCCAAGAGCTCATCTCCGCTGTCACCGTAATAGCCCAAAGCAGAGCCGCCAATAAAAGTCTTTAAAGATGGACGGTGTTCTTTAATGGCGCCGCAAAGCTTTCTGCCGTAATCAATCCGTGAGCTTCGCATTTTGTCTTTAAAGCTATTAGTCCACCGCTTTGAAACAACGCCTTCACCAGCAAGATGCACTACGGCATCCACATCATCTAAAGCTGCCGCTGGAAAATTACTTTTGCCATCCCACTCGAACCATTCAATTGGCCCTTGAACCCTAATTTTTGCACTGCTGATGTTCCGCGAAAGACCCAAAACAGAATGACCAGCTAGAAGAAGCTCGTTTGCTAGCTCGCTGCCGATCATTCCGGTTATACCAGTTATTAAAATCCGCACTAGCCCACCTTATCACTATCTAGAAGCGTCAAAGAAAAGTCTTCGACATCAAAAGAGTCAACCATAATAGCGTCATGGCGCATAGCCTCTGCCTTTTCCAGTTTTTCTTTTTCTACCTGAGTAAGAATATTTTTTTCTACAGCCTCTTCGAGAACCTTTGCAATTCTCTTTTTAGGGAGTTGCTTAGCCCTGATTGCTTTCTTCACTTTTTTCAACAAGGGGCGTGCTTCACGAAGCGCAGCAAAAGTATCGTCATAGCGCCTTAAAGCTTCTTCTGGCTTGGCCCCTAAATATAGACCTTCTGTTAGCTCGTCTCTAAGCTTCATATTCGTCGATATTGCCTTACACATCTGCTCTGCAATATCATCGCTTGGATGTGAAGCCACTGGATTCATTCTGAAAAACAAAGATAAAACTCTGAAAAGAATCATCACGCCAGGAACATCATAGTTTTTACACAAACCTATGAGCGCCTTATGGTACTCAGCCAAACAGTGCTGCATAGACCAGTGAAAGAAGGGGAGATGATCTTTAGGTGATCCGGCTGCTTCAAACCGTTTTAGGACCGTTGTTGCAATATACATCCAGCTAAGCATGTCAGCAAAGCGGCCTGTAATCTTTTCTTTCATTTTGAGGTTTCCGCCGTAGGTACCCATAGCGATATCACTCAAGATAGCAAACGTTGCAGATGCCCAAGAGATCTTGCGCATGTACTTTCTTGCTACTGCTGTCTTACCACTTACACCTGCTATGCGCCCTCGCGTCAAGAAAAGCAGTTTTGCGCGGCACTTGTTTCGAACGATAAATCCAATGTGTCCCCAAAAAGCTTTATCAAATGCTTTTACATCGTTTGCATTTACAGCTTGCACCTGAGCATACGCATAAGGGTGACACCGAATGGCGCCCTGACCGTAAACAATCATAGTTCTAGTCAGGATGTTTGCACCCTCTACCGTAATAGCGATCGGAACACCTGTGTAAAAGTTTGCGATATTGTTGCGTGGTCCACGCGAGATACCCGCACCACCGACAATATCCATACCCCAAGCTGACACCGTACGGGTAAACTCAGTCCCCATAAGCTTTGCAATAGCTGAGGTTACAGCTGGCTTCACTCCAGAAAGCACGGCACCTGTTGTGTAGGTTCGCATAGCTTCGACAAGGTATGCGTGGCCTGCAATGTTAGCCAAAGGCTCCTGCACGCCGCCAAAAAAACCAATCTCTAAGCCAAACTGCTTTCGAATATTTACGTAGGCACTAGTTGCGCGAAGTACTCGCTTGATTCCGCCAACAGAAAGAGCCGGAAGTGAAATAGCTCTACCCACAGACAAGGACTCCATGAGCATCATCCAACCGCGGCCTGCCATCTCTGGGCCACCAATGATCTGGTCAACACCTGCGATCACGTCTTCACCTTTGATCGGACAGTTATGAAAAGGTACGCCCATTGGGTTGTGGCGCTTGCCTAAAGTCACGCCATCAGAGTTGCTAGGAATTAAAAGGCAGGTGATGCCTGGGCTCTTGCCTTTTCCAAGCAGGTTTTCAGGATCGTAAAGCTTTGTCGCTAGGCCCATCACAGTAGAGATTGCTGCAAGGCTGATATAGCGCTTTTCAAAATTCAAACGAATCTTAAGCTCACCATCGGTGTCTTTAAAAACGACGCCAGATGCTTCCAAAGAACCTGCATCGGAACCTGCTCCAGGTTCTGTAAGTGCAAAGCAAGGAATTTCTCTACCGTCAGCAAGACGAGGAAGATAATAATCTTTCTGCTTTTTTGTGCCATAATGAACCAAAAGCTCAGCTGGACCGAGCGAGTTTGGAACCATGACATTTACGCCTAGAGCAATTGAATGCCCACAAAGCTTTTGCACAACAGCGCTGTTTGCAGTTGGAGAAAAACCAAGACCGCCATATTCTTTAGGAACGATCATCCCTAAAAACTTTTCTTTTTTTACGTAATCCCAAACCTTTTCTGGAAGGCCGCGGTTTTCATATATTTCCCAGTCGCTTGCCATAGCGCAAAGCGTCTCGCACTGGTTATCAATAAATTCTTTTTCTTCCCCAGAAACCTGAACATAAGATTGAGCCATGAGTTTTTTGAAATCCGGCTTACCACCGAAGACTTCGGCTTCCATCCAAGAGTTTCCAGCCTCGAGTGCAACTTTTTCTGTTTCAGAAATCTCGGGCATGATCTTTAGCCATTGAATGACTTTCATGATTGCTGACGAAAGTAAAACACGCCTAATCGGTGCGACACCAAAAAGAAGGAACAAACCGCCCCACCCCCAAAGAGTCCATACCGGCGCGCCCAACCCTAAGCAAACCGCTGCCCCAGCTATAAGCCAAAGAAAAAGCGGAGCCGAGAAAAAGCCTAAAAATAAAGCTAGCACGCCGCTAGCTAACACGATTCCCCATACTGGGTAGGGAGACATCCATGCAGCAAGACTTGTCTGGATTGCATTGATCCATTCCATTCTAATTTACTCCTGTTTTACCTGCTGTTTCATTTTTTTGGTTCAACCCATTACCGGTTGCAAAACCAACACTCTGTTCTCTTATCGACAAACGGTCAGAAATTATGAATCATTATCGTTCAAAACGTTCATTTTAGCGAGAGCCTCTTCTACCTCTGCCTCATTGCAGTAGTTCAGTCCGTCTCCTGGCGTCAAATTCTCGTTTATAAAGTCAGCGATCCTATCCGCTTGGTAAGATAAGCCTTTAAGTTTACAACATAATTTAGAAAACAGCAGGTCTGCTTTATCCCCGGTGGAAATATCCCAGGCCAGAGCTGATTTTCCTTCTAGTTTATCGTGTAAAGCACCCAGTTGAGAGACTTTTTCCGTTTGATCTTGCGGCAGAATGTTTCCCGACTCTAGCTCAAGATTACGAAGGACTTCGACAGCTGCTTGAAGCTCTGGTGGAAGGCTAGAAAAAACTATTTTTGGTGTTTCACTGGTCACTACGTATGCCTTTCACAACAGGTATAAGACGCTAAATTTTGCTGGAGCATCCTACTTGTTCTACCTCTAGCCAGCAATAGATTGCGCTATCTGAATTTGTTCAAAGCTTTTGTTCAAAAATAAGGCGGACTTGGAGCTGCGCGAGCAGACTTTATTCTCCAGCTAAAAACCGACCAAAGCAAGCGTAAGCTCCTCTAATCCAGAGAGAAAATCCTCAATTGACTTTGCAATCAGTTCTAATTAAGAATCATTCTCAATTAAAAAGGACAACATTTTAACGATGCAAACCAAACGCCTAGCGGCCCGCCTCCTTTTAGTTCCATTTTTTCTGTTCACAGCATATGGCTGTGTATTTTTTAGCTCATTAAACGCCACCAAAACAGGTCTCACGTCAGAGGGTAAAACCACATTATCTTTGTACTCTGCGCGGGTACCTGAGCTTATCAGCCCTGTTCTTAAGGCATACACAAAAAAGACAGGGGTTCAATTTAAACTTCACACAGATAAAGCCGCTGTCCTTGCAACCAAGCTTGAAGCAGAAGGCGCTTCTAGCAGCGTTGACTTGTTTCTTACAGTAGATGCTGGAAACCTATGGGCGGCTGCAGAAAAAGGGTTGCTAGCACCTACCCAGTCAGTTGTTTTAGAAAAAAACATACCTGCAAACTACCGCGACTCCAAAGGGCGCTGGTTTGGAATGAGTCTTCGTGCCCGTACGATCGTTTACGCCGCCAAAAAAGTTAAGGCCGCCTCTCTTAGTACATACGAGGACTTGGGGAGCTCCAAATGGGCAGGAAAACTATGTCTGCGCACATCAAAAAAAGTATACAACCGGTCATTAGTAGCTGGCATGCTTGCGACCACCGATGCAAGCAAAGTAAAACAGGTCGTAACCGGCTGGGCAGACAACTTAGCAACCAGCGTTTTTTCAAACGACACAAAGCTTTTGCAGGCCATTGCAGACCCTGCCTCCCCGTGCGCTGTCGGTGTAGTAAATACCTACTACCTTGGCCGCCTGGTAAAAAAAGACTCGGCGTTTCCCGTAAATATTCACTGGCCAAACCAGGCATCTACCGGCGTTCACGTCAACGTCTCTGGAATCGGCATTACCAAGCATTCGAAAAACAAAAAAGCTGCCGCCGCATTTATGGAGTGGCTTAGCGGGACCGAAGCCCAAGGGTTGTTTGCAGATTTAAATATGGAGTTTCCTGCCAATAGCAGCGTTAGCGCGTCGACCTTAGTTAAAAAGTGGGGAAACTTTACTGCTAGCAAAGTTCCTTTAGAACAGCTTGGCAGGCTGCAGCTTGCAGCAGTAAAACTTATGAATGAGGCTAAGTATAAATAGGCCCGCTGCCAGATTTGACTATTTTAGCTTAGGCGTTGCTTTTTGTGTAGCGGCTCCAATCGCGTACGTGCTGTTCCATTCTCTGCAAAAGATATCGTCTGTACTTGGTGTGTACCCAGCAGAAATGTGGGTAGCTGCTGTGCTAAAAACAGCTGGGCTCATGCTCGGCTCGGCAGCAATAGCTTTGGCGACCGGGACAGCATCTGCATTTTTATTGCACCGATACAAATGGCCTATGCAAAAACTTTGGAAGTTTTCGGCTGTGATCCCCCTGGCTGTTCCAGCGCATCTTTATGCGCTCGCTGCACTATCTTACCTTGACCCTCAAGGATACCTGCAGAGCTTCCTGCGAGAGGCTGGCCTAAATATTTACTGGGACCCAAAAAGCTTTGTTTTACTTTGCTTGACGGTCGGAATCAGCTTAAGCCCTTACTGCTATCTTTTTATGTTGGGTGCAATGCGTAGGCAGGACCTTCAGCTAGAAGACTCGGCTAAGCTGTTACGCCCAAAAGCAAGATGGCTAAAAGGTCTCTGGGGCCTGCGCTTAGCTCTTTTGGCGCCACCTGCTGCAGCTAGCATTTGGTTTGTCGCCCTAGACAGCTTTGGAAATCTTGGCGCGTCTGTCGTTTTGGGCCAAGACACTCTGATGACCTTAATCTACGACACGTGGACTGGGCTCTATTCGTTTGAATCTGCCATCAGCCTTTCGATGGTTTCTCTTTCAGTTTTTGGTTTTCTGTTTTTTATTTCATCGAATAAAGCTATGCCGCAAAACACCCAGCGCTCATGGAACAAATCAAAACCAAAAGGCAAAACAGCTGCTTTTGGATTCCTCTTTTTGGGACTATTTTTTCTGGTCAGCACAGCCCTGCCGCTAGCTCTTTTTATACTGCAAAGCTTTAGACAACTGACCGGGCCTGCAAACCTGCAAAGGCTTATTTCACAGCTGCTTTATTCAACCGGACTTGCCGTTGTGGTTGCAATGCTTTGCGCTTTCTTTGGAATGCTTCTTGTTTTTAACCAGCACCGCCTAAAAACACCACGCTGGCTTGTAGAGATTGGCTATACTGCCTACGCCTTGCCAGGCCTGATCTATGGGGTATCGATTTACCTGGTCTACGTGGCAGGGCTTGAGCTTTTTGGCCTACAGCAAAGCATTTTGTTTTCTTTTTTAATTTTGCTTTTTGCGCTGTCTGCCAAGTTTTTTGCTGTCTCAAGTAAAAGCGTGCACAGCATTCTGAGCTACCAGCCAGCAGAGCTGATGGAGTCGGCTTTGCTTTTACATAAAAGCTGGCCACACTACTTTAAGTGCGTCTTTTGGCGCGGGACCCGCCCTGCTTGGTTTTCAGGTTCTATTTTGATTATTTTAGAGGTTTTAAAAGAGGTCCCCATCACCATGGTACTTAGGCCTTATGGGTTTCAAAGCCTTTCGACAGAGGTGTTTGATCTAACCGCAGAGGGCTTTTATGGCCGCGCCAGCCTTCCGGCGCTTGCCCTTGTTTGTTTAGGTTTTTTATTTTTATATCTTTTAGATCCAGAAAGCAGAGATAGTTAAGCATGCAACAAAAAGCTAACAGAGAGCCCGTGCTCAGCGTCCAGAACCTTTGCTTTTCCTATGACCAAAAGCCCGTTCTAGAAAACCTTAACCTTGAAGTGTTTGAATCCGAAATTTTTTGTATTTTAGGCTCAAGCGGTTGCGGTAAATCTACGCTTCTTCGCATACTTGCAGGGCTGACAAAACCAAGCAAGGGGCAAGTAAAATTTGCAAAGCCAGATTGTAAGGTTGGATTTGTTTTTCAAAACTATGCCTTGTTTCCACACCTTACGGTTTTTGAAAACATAGCTTATGGACTGCTTGAGTCGAATAAAGAAAAAACAAAACAGCGCGTCGACGAGTTAGCAGCACAGTTTGAAATCTCTGAGCTTTTAAGCAAGTACCCTTCTGAGGTTTCAGGCGGGCAGGCACAAAGAATATCTATTGCAAGGTCTTTAGCGCCAAAACCAGACCTGCTGCTGATGGACGAGCCTTTTAGTAACCTTGACGCAAAGCAAAAAAGCAAGCTCAAGCCTGAGCTGCTGCAAAAGCTGCGCCTAGCGAATGTTCCGACTATTTTGGTTACGCACGATCAGGAAGAAGCCTTTGATATAGGCGACCGAATAGCTGTGATGAACGAGGGGAAGTTTGTTCAAGTAGGGCCTACCTATGATATTTACCATGAGCCAAAATGCAGGTTTGCCGCAGAGTTTATTGGTACGGGCGCATTTATTGACGCAGCACCTTCGCACGACGGCAAGAACATCCAAACTGCGCTAGGAGAAATACCTATGCCAAAAGGATGTGGTGCTACTAGCAACCGAAAGCCCGTAGAGCTTTTTGTAAGACCAGAAGATCTTGTACATGACGATGACTCGCCCGATTGCCTAGAAGCGTCCGTAGTTTCGCGGCAGTTTCGCGGTGCCCACTCAATCTTTAGATTAAGACTAGTATCTGGAGAAGAGGTATACTCGCTTGCTCCCAGCCACCACCTGCACAAGCCAGGTGACAAGTTCAAGGTTCGCGTAGAGTTGGACCACGTACTATTGTTTCCCAAAAACCACTAGAGATAAAAACAGGAAAGCCGATGCAAGAGCTAAAGCAAACCATTGAAAAACTTGTAGAAACCATTGCAAAACTAAGAGCGCCTGAAGGCGGCTGCCCTTGGGATTTGGAGCAAGACTTTGAGACCTTGCGCACCTATATGATCGAAGAGGCCTACGAGGCTTCTGAAGCAATGTCAGAAGCTGAAACAGACCAGAGCTCCAAACCCAAGCAGCACGCACTTTGTGACGAACTCGGCGATGTCTTGCTGCAGGTTGTTTTAAATGCCCAAGTGGCGTCTGAAAGAAATATGTTTGATTTTAAAGATGTTGCAAAAACGCTGACAGATAAGATGATCCGGCGTCACCCGCACGTGTTTGGAGATAAAAAAATTGAAAATGTCGACGAGCTCTACCAGCAGTGGGACAGCATAAAAGACCAAGAACGCCGCGACGGCAAAAAAGCAGCCAACCCAGAATCCGATCCGGAATCAAAGCTAGAAAAAAAGTACCGCAAACTAAAGAGCATCGCACCACCATCGAAGCAAGCCACTAAAATTGGAAAGCTTACGGCAAAAATCGATTTTGACTGGAGCAACCCAGAACAGGTTTTGGCAAAGGTTGAAGAAGAGCTTGCTGAGCTAAAAGCTGCTTATGCATCTAAAAACCAAAAAAACACAAAAGAAGAGCTCGGAGATGTTTACTTTACCCTGCATCAAATGTGCAGGCACCTAGATCTCGACCCAGAGCTGGTCTCGCAAGATGCAAACAAGAAGTTTTTAAACCGCTTTGACTCGATGATAGATGAAGCTGGCGGATCCATTGAACAGTTCAAAGAAAAGTCTTCGGAGCAAAAAGAAGCCCTTTGGGCCAAAGCAAAGTCTCGCGAGTCGTAGGTTCTATTTACAGCCTATAGAAGAACACTCTGTTTCAATCGTCACATGGTACTTGCCGGCTTCAGCAAAGAGCTTGCGCACGGCTGCTTTGACGCTTTGCTCTAGTTTGGGCTCGCAAACAACATGCAAAGAGGCGACATGTTTTTTTCCATCCAGGCTCCACGCATGCAGGTCATGCACATCTTGCACACCAGAAATGCTTACAATCTTTTTTCGCCAAATAGCTGGATCAAAACCCGGTGGATACGCCTGAGTTAAAATACTTTGAACCCCTTTAAAGCCCTTCCAAGCGAAGCGCAAAATAAACAGTGAGATGACAACTGAAAGAAGCGGATCGATCCAGTACCAGCCTGTTTTCCAAATGAGCAAACCGCCAAAAAGAATTGCTACCCAGCCAAGTAGGTCCTCTAGTAGATGAAGAGAGAACATACTGTGGTTATGCGAGTGCTGAGCGTCGCCGTCGTGCTCATGACAGCTGTGATGATCGTGACCAAGAACTTTGATGGCAAACGCGTTAAATAAAATCCCCAAAACAGCTATTACTACCATGCTCGAGCCAATAGGAGTCCCCGGAGCATAGAAACGGTAAACACCCATGCCTATCATCAGCAGCGATCCGACAAGAAGCACACCCGAAGAGAACAACGCAGACAGTACAGACCATCGACGCCCTCCATAACTGTGGCGGCGTGATATCTGCTGGCTTAAATACTCCATGTAGGCACCGCTTCCTAAGACCAGCGCATCGCCTAAATCGTGCAATGCATCGGCATAAATAGAGACACTGTCAGCCCAATAACCACCGACAAACTCAATTACAGCGAAAACAAGGTTAAGAACAAAAGCCCCAAGCATCGGCGATTGCAGAAGGTTTCGCTGGGGCTGGCCTGCTTTTGGTTGCCAGTGTTTTTCTGTGCATTCTTGATGCATATAATGACCTTCGCTAGGGTAAATGGAGTAAGTTCTGCGTGGTAGATCTTACGTTTTTTTTGTAGCCTACCCTATTATTATGAACCAAGGCTCTAGGGAAGAAAACCCCCTTAATATGAGCCCTAAGGCTTAAAATGCTCACACTCTTGCTATGCACAGCTATTTTTTTTCTGCCCCCGGCTTTGTCGAGGGCCTACGAAGCTGTAGGTATGCAAGAAACCAAAGGGCGGACGGCTCCCTCTTGGAACTCTTACCTCTGGCTTAGTGTCTACGGTGCCGTAATTTTTCTTGGTCCATTATGGCGCATTGTAACCACTGGCATGCAAAAAGGGATTTGGGTGTTAGCACCAGCGATTCTTGGTCTTGCTCTGTTCTTTGCGATGGACCAGCTGCTTCACCTACAAAAAAAGAACGCGCAAGTTGCAGGGCAAAGTGTGTATCTAGGCCTTCTTTCTGTTTTAGCTATCCACATGGTAGCCGATGGAGTTTGGCTTTATTTTATTGAGGCTCCGCAGTTTGGAAGCAGCCTGCAGCCTGCAGCCCTACTCGCCTTTTGCTGGCACCGCTACTGGGTTGCAACCGGGCTTTGGAAGTTTCAGGCAAAGCATTTTTCTTCCTCCATCTCCAGGCTTTACTGGGCGCTTCCCATCTTTTCTTGGGTTGGGTTTTATGTTCCTAGGCTTTTCCCAGGAGCAGTCCAAAAGAGCCCCATCATGGAAACCATGAACATTGTCGTAGCTAGCGTTGTTTTGTATATGCTTTTAGAGCAGGCTAATTATCACCTTAAAAAAATACGGCAATAAGTCAAAACAAAAATCCCAGCTCTAAGCTGGGATTTAACTATCTTTTCATTTGCTCTTTTTAAAAAGCCAACCGAAAGCCTAGTATATAATCTCACGTCCACCAATATGCCCGGCTGTCCGGGTATTGCAGCCGCAGGTTCTGTTTCCTGCCGATTCAAAAAAACCGTTACAGACAATGCACTTTCTAACCTTGATTTGGATCGTAGAAAGATTGGCAAGTTTGCGCGCATGGTTTTTAAGCTCAATGTCTTTGACCACAGACGGCGGTAACTTTTTAACTTTATTATTCTTTAAGGCAGATTTTGCTTCTAGTTCCATTGTATTTTTCCCTTTTAAGAAAACGGAGCACTGCCGAGCGGTCAATCACTCGAGATGTGCGAAAAATCGAAACCACTGAAATCTCAGGCCATTAGATGGTTGGCTTTTCTGTGGGCGGTGGAATGTACCGATTCAACAGATGCAAGAATAAAGGGCAGGTCGTTTACTTGTCAAGAAAGCGGAATTTTTTGCTGTAAATATCGCTATTTAAAAGAAAGGCGTTCTTTTGTTGAAATCGCCAAAAAGTGGTTTTTTTCTAAATATTTGCCGGTACCTACCAAACCTGCAGATCTTAACCGTCGCAGTGTGTGCGCTTCTCGCGATGTCGTGCAAATCAAGCAGCTCTTTACCAAAAGAGCCTGCGGCCGCAGTTGACCACCTAGCTAGGGTCACCGAGCAAGTATTTTCTAAAAAAAAGGACGTTCAAAAAGAGCTGGGCTGGGGGAAGAACTATATAAGCCCTATCTCAAAAAATATCGCTGAGTTACTGCCGCACCTGGCAAACCACAGGGGGATGCTCGTACTTGGAAACAGCACGCAGCAAATCATCTTAAATCCAACGGCCGGAAAGCAGCTAGTAGTCCGAGCTTTTTTAAAAACCAACAAAAATTCCTGGACTGCAGCCCAAACAAGTATCCCTGATAGCTTTACTAGCTTGGAAAAATCTTTGTGGAAGCGCCTAACGGCTGAGAAAACATCTACGGGTAAAACCACTTCAAACAAATCAACTTTTGTAACCTCTTCTGAAGCGAGCTTGCCAGTAGCCCTGATCGGGCTTGCGGCAAAAGAAGCAACTATACTTCTGCAAGAAGGTAGCAAAAGCCCACAAGTAGTCGAACTGACCGCAAGTCCCTCTATAGGTACAGAGCAGCTAGCAACCCAGAGCCAAAACGAGATATATGTTGACCTGGAAAGCGCGGTTAAAACAAAGCTCTTATCTACGCACAAGCAAAAGTGGACGATTTTTAGAAGCTCGTTCAACAACGTTTCTCCAGAATCTTTTCAGTTTTTCAAGAAGTACACTGCTCTCCCGCAAAGCTTCGAAGAACTACAAAAAGACACGGAAATACTCAACGTGGATGCTGAGCGCCTTTACAGCTACAGTACGCAGCAATATTAAGAAGGCTATTTTCTTAACCTGCAATAATCATCTATGATGCTCACGGCACTAACCAGAGGCAAAGATGATACCAACAGAAATCATACATCAAAAAAAACTAGGTAAAAGCTTAGACACAAAGGAGCTACGAAAGTTTCTTGACGCCTACCACGAGGGTGACGTCACGGACTACCAGATGTCTGCTTTTTTGATGGCTGTATGTTTAAACGGAATGAACTTTGAAGAAACCTATACGCTGATGGACACAATGCTTCAAAGCGGAAACAAACTTGCGTGGCCAGAGCTAGAAGAGGGTGCTGTTGGAGACAAGCACAGCACCGGAGGTATAGGTGATAAAACCTCATTTTTGATTTTACCTATGTGTATTTCTGAAGGCGTAAAGATGCCGATGATGGCCGGACGTGGCCTCGGGCATACAGGCGGCACCATAGATAAGATTGAGTCTTTAAGCGGTGTCCAAACCCGCGTGGGAGAACATACTGCAAAAAAATGGATGCAAGAAATCGGTGGGATGCTTTTGGGCCAATCTACCGAGATTGCACCTTTAGACTACCGGCTTTACCACCTGCGAGATGTCACGGCTACGGTCGAGTCCATACCACTAATAACAGCATCTATCTTATCTAAGAAAATAGCCGAGGGATTGAAGCATTTAGTCATGGATGTGAAAACTGGGTCCGGTGCTTTTTTGGCAAAAACCTCCGAAGCACAAGAATTTGCAAAAATAGCTAAAGAGGTAGGTTTGCGGGCCGGACTAAACGTAAGCTGCGCGATCACCAACATGGATGAGCCCCTCGGACGAAACGCAGGAAACGCCGTAGAGCTAGCCGAGGTACTTGAGCTCCTTGAAGGCAACATAGGCTTTGCACCTGATACCTATGAGCTGTCTTTGGAGTTATCTGCAAAGCTTGTACAAATGTGCAAACCAGATAGGAATCTAGATGAAATCAAGCAAACCATACGCACGAAAACAGATAGCGGGGAGCATCTGGAGTGCTTCAGAAAGCTTTTTGCTAACCAAGGTGTATCTTTAGTTGAGCTTGACCAGTTAAAAGAAAAACTTTCAAAACTCAAACAAAAACCTCTAATCGCTCAAAGCAGCGGCTTCATCGAAAGTTGGAACACCCGCTCTCTAGGCCTTGCTATCCTTGCTTTAGGCGGAGGTCGCAAAAAAGCAGACGAGAGTATAGACCACTGGGTAGGGCTTACAGAGATTAAAAAAGTTGGTGAAGAAGTTCACAAAGGCGAGACTCTATGCATGGTGTCTTATAGAGATGATGCCACCTTAGGTGATGCTATGAAAATTTTATCTACTAGCTGCAGTCTGAGCTCTGCAAAGCAAAGCCCGAAACCACTTATCCATGAATGGATATGAAAAAGTTAAATAGTTATATACACAGCTCAGGCTCTATATACCTTTGCAAGGCTTGGCAAAAAACCAAAGAGCTAACCGGGGCTGAAAGTACTGAGGTAAATTGGCTGCCAAGGCCGTCATTGCCTGGAGTAGGTTCAAACTTGTAGTCGATCACCGAAATAAACTGATCTCCAAGACCGTCAATGCCAGGTGTCGAAGGCGATAATTGCTCGAAATCTTCAACTACTACAGACTTAAACTGCTTTCCAAGTCCGTCGTCTTCTTTGGTAGTGGAATAGGTCGGTCCACAGGAAACTGCGAAAGAAAACATTAGAGCCATTGCTGTGATTAGTAAGTTTTTCATTTGATATCCTTTTAGCTGCACGAGTACTAAGGTCCCTATCGGAAAAAACCTATATAAAAATTAGGTTTTGCCATTTTCTTAAAATTAACGGACCTTTAGCGATCTTTTTAAAACTGAACACAAGCCGAGCTTTGCAAAAAACTGCAGCAAACAGCTTTTACTCATATTTCTTGATGAGTTTATTGAGATGTTTGATGAGTTTCGAGTGATCCTCATACCAGCCTTCTCCAGCCATCAAGAACTTTAACGGAGTGAGGTTGGCCGGTACCCCGACCTCGGTAAGCTCGACCTTTTCAGGGGGATTACCGGAACGGGCTAACTGCGCAAGGTAAGCTGGGATCTGATAGGTAGCACCAGCCACCAAGGAAAAACCTCCGCTCTTCTTGTTGACTAGCGTCTTCCACGCGAAGAACGTCTTGTCACCTTTGGTTTTAATGGAGCCCATAATCTCTCCTTTGTAAAACACTTGAATGAACTCTCTCGAATAATAGGAATGGGAATCGTCCTGTTTATAACCAACACTTCCCAAATGAGATTTCTGCATATGGCGGCAACCATGGCTTGAACAAGTGCCAAGAGGCAAATGCCCCACCACCCAGTCAGCGCTAGAATAGATAGAGTCTTCAACTCTTTTTTTCATTGCTTTTCTTTGATTCTTCGATGGGATTTTGTGCATAGGCAGAGTAGCCAACGAAAGAAAACGCATCCTAAGCGGACTAACCCTACCTAGTCGACCCTTCACAGCTTCGCTCTCTATATCTCCGGTAGCGACTAAATAAGGAAGGTACTTCAAAAAAGTCCTCAATTCGACTTTAGCCAAAAGCTTCGACCACCCAGCCTCACTTAGATAGTCTCTAAAAAAAGGAAATTGGTCGCTGTAAGTATCTCCTCCTAGCTTTTTTATCAAAGTATTTTCGTGAAGTTCTATATCCAACCCGTGATGCGCCATATATGGCGCAAACCAGGCTTCTGATGAACTCATTTTTCGAAAAACATAGCGCATGCTTTTGTCTGCCGGAAAACCCCTTAAAATTTTAAGTGCTATATCAAAATCACCTGCGACAAGCTTTTCAACCTCAGTTAAGTCGGCGCCCAACTTAATATAGAGCTGCTCAAAACTCTCCGGATGCTTTTTCTTCAAAAGCGCGCTTTCTATGTTTTGAACTATAGATCCGTTGGTTACCTGAGGAGAAAGGCACTCTCTCAAGTAGGGGATAGGATTGAAAGCCAGAGCTGAAGGCATTCCTCCTACAGAAAACAAGAGACATAGGGCAAAAGCATGTACATTCTGATATTTCATGACAAAGGTATCATTCGTATTCCTTTATCAGCCTATTAAGGTGATTGACTAAAGAAGAATGCTCTTGCGGCCAATAGGTTCCTCCCATCAAAAACTTTAGAGGGGTAAAGTGTGACGGCAACCCTACTTCTGTGAGTTCTATTTTTTTTGGCTTGTTATCAAGCTCTGCAATTTTTGAAAGGTTGCTCGGAACCCGGTAAACACCTCCTGCCACAAGCGAAAAACCGCCTTCTTTTTTACTTGGCAAAGTTTTCCAGGCTAAAAAGGTCTTATCTCCTTTAGTTTTTAAAGAGCCCATGATTTCACCTTTATAATAGACAGGGAAAAACTTCCCACTATAGACTGAGCTATCTCCACTCTTTTCGAAATCAACCCCGCCCAAGTGACCTACCTGCATTTCAGAGCATCCATCACTTGGACATGTGCCCAGCGGCAGGTGCTTCAAGTCCCAATTGCTTTTTGAGTAGGTTGACCCACGAACTCTTCGTTCCATGGCCTTTTTTTGCAGGTCGTTTGGTAGCTTTGAAATAGGTAAAGTAGCTAAAGAGAGAAAACGATAGTTTTGAGGACTAACCTGGGCTAAACGACCTTGCAAAACTTTTCTTCGTAAATCGCCGGTTTGAATAAAATAAGGTAAAAATTCTAGAATATTTTTCAATTCTATTTTAGAAAGTATCTCTTCCCAGCCTTTTTCGCTGAAAATATCGCGGTATAGAAAAAATCTTCTGTGAACACCGCTTATGTACTCCATTTTCGGCAATATATCAGCTTCATGCGCCCCTAGGTCAGCACCGATATATGCAATATTTGATATTTCCCACAACTGATAAGGCTTTAACGCCTCAACCAAGCCCTTAATACTCATATTTTCGGTCAAGTTTTTAAGGTCCATCACGGAAAAGGCTAAGCGGTCGTGAACAACGCTCTCCACTTGCTGTTGAGTTAAGCCGGCTTTTTTGTAGGCATCCAATAAGCCACCGGGGTAAACCTTATTTAGCTTTGCATACTCCAAGTGTTGTATAACTTTTGCTGTAGTTTTGAGAGGCCCTGCACATCTACTTAAATTTGAAAATGAACCGCTTGCGTAAGCACTCAGATTCACAATCATTAGCAGAGACAAGCATACAAATAAAAAATTTACATGAATTACTCTAAAGAAATAGTTTGCCATTTTCCTGTTACACGTAACGATAATTAATTTCCTAATATCTATAAAAGAACCGCAAGATCTATTTTAACACCTTTAAAAAGCAAAGACACAACAGCGGCGAAAGACGGGCTTAAAGATATGGAGTTCAATAGCTACGCCGGTCTAAGACCGCTTTTTTACAATGAAATATTTTTGAAAACGCTTAGTAACACACAAGGCCCAACATAGAAACACCCTGCTAGACTGCCAAAAACTCAAAGCCTTTTTTTATATAAGCTACCTATGACGGCGGAGATGCTCTAGAGTCATATCAGAAACCTTAGAAAAATTTTCCTTCCAGTCTTCATGTACTCCTGGACCAATCGAATTGGTAGAGCCTAAAACAGCTGAAAACGAATGGACCTCAGGCAGCCAAACCTTTGCAAGCGAATACAGCTCCATGTTTTCAACCAAATTTTGAGAGGCATTGGCTAGTTGATCGGGGTTTGTAGCAGTTACCTGCGGATTCCAGCTATCATCAAAACTGAGAGCGCTAGCACACACGCAGCTAGCAGGCTTTAGGCCTTTGCCATACTGGCCAGAGAGCCCAAGAACCTCCAAATCAGCCTCTAGCATCCTAGATTGACCTTTGCGGTAGGATTGAGGCCTCCAGGCCACAGCAGATACGCCAAATAGTTCTGGGGCAGTAAAGGCGCCAAACACGCCGCAGCTGCCCACTAACAAGATGTCAGCTCCTTTGACTAGCAAAATATTTTGCGCTGCAAAAACAGTTGCGGCGTGGGAACCCACGCCGCAATAATGTATCTCGTCAAATAAAGAACTTTTCACTAAATCTTTGCGCACCTCCATCGGTGCTGCCGCTACTAAGATCTGTTTTCTTTTGGTCATTTGAGTTCCTTTTAGAAATCTGCAAAAGCCCGTGCTTATGCTCAAAATCCTGAGTTAAGTCAAATGTAACTAAAAGCCTTAGATCCGTCCAGAACGGAAAAGATTCTTACTTTTCACCGCCCTTTTCTTTCTTCTCGCGCAACTGACCCATAAGAGAGTTTATACGCTCTAAGCTTCTGCGAATACGCTGTATTCGAGCAGCAAAATCATTTGCACCACGTCCAGCCTTTGACTGGTTGTCTGTACGAATTTCACCATCTAAATGGCTTACGTAAAGCGGTGTTTTACCTTTTGCTAAATGCTTAGCAATGGTTTTACTTCGGCGAAAGTTTTCAAGATCGAGAACTTCATTTTTCTTAGAATCAGACATAAGATAGGACCTTCAACAAATTACAACTACAACTACAATAATTACGAAAAGGGGATTTTTACACCCCAGCAAAACTAAAAACTACTTAATACGATACGAACTTAGCACCTGTTTATTACTGGACTTACGTTTTTGACTTAAACGATTTTTAATTTCAGCATTACGCTTTTTTATGGACTCAGACCAAGAATCAGTATCTTCTTCGGTAATTGAGTTTTCGTTAGCTTTCTTATTAGCTAACTTCTTCTCTTCAGAGAATTTTTTGAACGATACGATCGTTCCATTCTCTTTGTCCATTCCATTGGGTTTTTCTGACACGGCGGGAACCTCCACAAACAACACTAGCAACAACAAATGACGGGCGGGGCTTTTCACCACCCTCACCTTAGTAGAAGCAATGCCTGTGCCGACCACGCATCTGCACCGACCCACGATAAAACCTAGTATTGTTTGGTGCTTATATGTTTTCTGGCCAAAAAAGAAAATCCCCCGATCGTTTTTAAACCAGAGGACTGTCAATGTTTTATGCGATTTCGTGTGAAACCCAAGTTTAAATCTGAAGGATTTCCTGCTCTTTGTTTTTGATTTTTTCATCTACAACAGAGACAAAACCATCTGTAGCCTTTTGTATATCGCCTTGAAGCTTTTTAGAGGCATCTTCTGCTAGCTCCTTAGCTTTTTCACTTTTTTTCACCTTGTCATTAGCATCTCTTCGAGCCTGACGAATAGATACCTTAGCATCTTCGCCCATCTTCTTAATACTTTTGACGATATCTTTACGGCGATCTTCTGTAAGAGGCGGAATCGGTACACGCACAATATTTGCATCTGCGTTTGGAGTTAAGCCTAGGTCAGCTTTGAAAATAGCTTTTTCAATCTCACCGATAAGGCTTTTTTCAAAAGGAGAAATCATCACTGTTCTTGCATCAGGGGTCGAAAGCGTTGCCACCTGGCTTAGAGGCGTCGGGTTTCCGTAGTATTCCACCCGCACTCCATCAAACAAAGTTACAGAAGCTCTGCCTGTCCGAACTCGGGCAAGCTCCTTTTCGAGCGCATCAATGCGTTTTTGCATACTGGTTTTGCAGGTTTCTACCAACTTACTTTGCTGATCTTGATCCATATTTAACTCCGTTCTTCTTATAAATCGTACAAGCGAACTGTATTGTATCGAATGATAGATTTATCTAACTGATTTATCTAACTGACTTTAGGTAACTAGAGTCTGGTTTTGTTCTCCAGCTAAAACCCTTTTTAGGCAGCCAGGCTTATCTAGTTTAAAAACAATGATAGGGATTTCATCTTCCATACACATTGTGATGGCTGTTCTGTCCATTACACCAAGGTTTTTTGAAATGGTTTCTAGGTAAGTAATCTTATCGAAACGTTTAGCCTCTTTATTTATCATAGGATCGCTGTCGTAAACCCCGTCTACCTTTGTTCCCTTCAAGATCACATCTGCATCGATTTCTCTTGCACGAAGACTTGCCGCTGTGTCTGTCGTAAAAAATGGGTTTCCAATACCACCTGCAAAAATCACAATTCTACCTTTGCGCAGATGCTTTTCAGCTTTGCGGGTAATATAAGGCTCACATAGTTCCGCCATGTGAATAGCTGATAGTACGCGTGTGTGTTTCTCGAACTTGTGTTCTAAAACGTTTTGAAGGGCCAGGCTGTTGATGACCGTGGCGAGCATCCCCATATAGTCAGCAGCTGTTCGGTCCATATCCCATTTGACCGCTCTTTTTCCACGCCAAATATTTCCGCCACCTACGACAATAGCTACCTCTACTCCGGTCTCAGAAAGCTCTGCAAGCTCTGCAGCAACCATCTCTACTGCATCGCCGTCGATACCTATCCCGTTGTTCGGCGAAGATTTTCCACCGCCAAGCATTTCGCCTGAAACTTTTACCAAAACCCGTTTGTATTTGACTTTACTCGTCTCACTCAACTGCTGGCTCCTGCTTTGGACCTATAGTCCTCTAGATTCAATTGTTGGCAAAAAAAATGCCGCCCTTATTTCGGGGCGGCAAATTACTTAAAATTACTAACTGAGAACAGCCTGAACCTCGGCAGCAAAGTCCTCTTGCTTCTTCTCAATGCCTTCACCCAAGCCAAACCTTGTGAAGGCCTTGATAGCGCACCCTTTAGCAGTTTGCTCGACATGCTTTTCAACACTGGTTTTGCCCGTGCTGTCTTTTATAAAAGCTTGATTTACAAAGCAAACCTCTTTGAAGTACTTGTTCATCTGACCTACCAAAATTTTATCGATCATATCTTCGGGCTTACCCTCTTCGATCAACTTCTTTTTGGCAATAGCCTTTTCTTGGTCCAGGTCAGCAGTATCTACGGTTTTAGAGTCTAGATACTTTGGATTGAAAGCTGCAACATGCATCGCAAGGTCTGAGGCCAACTCTTTTTGAGCGTCAGCAGCGTTACCTTCGACAGCTACAAGCGTCCCGATTTTTCCACCCATATGCGAGTAACCAGCAACCACTCCGCCGTCTGCCTTTAGGGTTCCGATGCGACGGACCTTAATGTTTTCGCCAATGGTTGCGATCATACCTGTAATGGTGTCAGCAACAGTTGTCCCTGTCCCGTAATCAGCAGCAAGCAAAGCATCAACTTCGACAATATTTTGCTCCAAAGCAATGCCTGCAACCTTTGCTGCAAAAGTCTGAAAGTCTTCGTTTTTAGATACAAAGTCTGTCTCACAGTTGCACTCGACAAGCGCCCCTATATTTCCAGCAGCATTCACTTTTACGGCAACAATGCCTTCTGCAGCGATACGGTCTGCTTTTTTAGCAGCCCGCGACAAGCCACGCTCTCTTAACCATAAAATCGATTTTTCTAAATCACCGGCATTTTCTGTAAGCGCTTTTTTACACTCAAGCATGCCTACTCCAGTTTTTTCCCGAAGCTCTTTCACCATTGATGCTGTAACTGTCATTTCTAAAATTTCCTTACTAATTCTGCAAAAAATCTAAAAGTAATTAAACGCTAACGTTTGTTTTACTTTGTCTTAGCCGACTTCTTCTCAACTTGAACCCTGTTACCAGTTTTGTCCATAAACTTGCCTTCAGATACATGGCTAGACTGCTGATCTTCTTTTTTGTAGGCCTTGCTGTTTTGCTTGCCGCGTAAAGCCGCGTCAGCAATGGCTGCCACAAAAAGACTGATCGCCTTGGTTGAGTCGTCGTTTCCAGGGACGATAAAGTCGATGCCCTCAGGGTCTGCATTTGTATCGGCAACTGCAACAACAGGAATACCAAGTCTTTTGGCTTCTTTAATTGCAATGTGTTCTTTGGCCGCATCAACCACGAACATAACCCCTGGCTGGCCTGGCATGTTTTTTACACCACCTAAGTTACGCTCAAGCTTAATACGCTCTCTTTCGTAACCTAAGCCTTCTTTTTTTGTGAGCTTTTCAAACGTACCGTCTTCTTTCATTTTCTCCAGGCGCTTTAAGCGATGAATACTCTGGCGAATGGTTTGAAAGTTTGTAAGCGTCCCGCCCAACCAACGGTTGTTGATAAAGTAATTTCCGCTTCTTCCAGCGTTTTCACGCACGATATCTCGAGCCAAACGCTTTGTACCTACAAACAACACGTGACCACCGCGAGCAGTAGTCTCTTCTATGAACTTGCAAGCTTTGTTCAAAAGCCGAACTGTTTTTTGGATATCAATGATATGAATGCCGTTTCGAGCATCAAAGATGTAGGGCTTCATTTTGGGGTTCCAACGACGCACCT
>JALZUO010000040.1 GCA_023301565.1 Oligoflexales bacterium | reverse complement strand
TGAAAACAACGAACATGTTTCGAATTCAAAGTAAATGAACACTACACATAGAAAACAAAAAAAGGCTCCATACGAATTTCGCATGGAGCCTTTTTGTATATTTTATTAAAGTCTGGAATAATGTCGATTACTCGAAAGTATATCTCAATCCAACTTGCATTTGCCATCTAGATGAACGGAAACCAGAATCATCAATATTGTCTGTCCATGGAAGATCTCCATCTATCAAATCTGTAGCTATAGTATATTCAGGTACAGTGTTTGATCCTGTTGTGAAGTTTTCTAATTCGACTAATCTGTAGTTTCCAAAAGAACCAGCGAATCTAACTCTTCCCCAGTCTGAGTTAAGTAAGTTAGTGAAGTTAAAGATATCGATAGATAACTGAAGCGTGTTTTTCTTGCCGCCAAAGTTCTGGAATATATCCTGTAAGAATCTTAAATCCATTGTATACTCCATAGGTGCTCTACCTGTATTTCTTTCAACGAAGTCACCTCTATAGTCACTAAGTCCTGGGTTATCATCAATGTAAGCATCCAATATAGCCCACTGTTCTTCAGGCGTATAATCTACACCATCTACTGAAAGCGTAGTCAAAGGAATATCTTCTATTGAATTTGGTACATATACCAATTCATTGTTGTCAAATCCACCATCATCAATAAATGCGAAGTTACGTGCCCCGACAACATAAGAGAAGTTATTGCCAGACTGTCCGTTGAAGTTTAACGAAAGCTTTGATCTACCGAAACCGAAGTAATCAATTTCATAAGAAACTTGTCCAAAAAATCTATGCCCAGCAGCAAACGTAGAACGCTGAGCTTCTTGTTCTGTATTTCTTCCATTCACATTATGGAATCCTCTCCATTGTGAATTGTTTTGAGAACTAGTAGCATCAAATAAACTGTAAGAGTCACCATAAGAATAAGAAACCATACCGCTAAAGCCACTAGTAAAAGATTTGCTTAATGAAGCAGCAAAATTATAAGCATATCCTTCATTAGTATTGCTACCTAACATTATAAAAGTATAGTTAGGGTCAATTACGTCATCACCAAATGCCGCCTGTGTTCCTAAGAATAACGGACGATCATCTCCACCAGCTTCTGTTAGGTTTCGATCGCTTGGCTTCAAGTTTAAGTTCTCATATCTTACTGCGTTGATATCTTTTGAAAAGATACCTTCCACAGTAGCTACCCAGCCATTACCTAAGTTTCTATCTACAGCAAGATTTGCCTTGAATACCTGAGGTAATTTAAAGTCTTCTGCAAACAAATCAATTTGCCCAGATGGAGTCAAGTTGTCAAGGTCAGCCATAATAGGTTGATTCTGAACATCAGCAATAAACTCTTGATCATTTGATCCACCTTCACCAATATTAAACCCGTAATTGTTATAAGCTCCCCCAGGCCATACCAAAGGAATTCTAGAAGTGAATATGCCTACACCCCCTCTAATTTGTGTCTTTTTGTCTCCGGCTACATCATAGTTGAAACCAAATCTTGGCGAGAAAAGAATATTGGACCCAATGAAATCTCCTGTTCTAGCACCTCTTAAGTCATAACCAAAAGACTCAATAGCAGGAATAGTAGTGTTGTTAAATTCTGCGTTTTCAGGTTGATCAGTTGGCCATAAAGGTACATCCAACCTTAATCCTGCAGTTAATTTAAACTTGTTAGTCATTTGTATTTCATCCTGGATGTATACCCCGATTAAGTTTTGCCTAAATTGAGCAAGGGCTCCAGTTTCATCACCAGCAATATTATCTACCTGAGAGAAACTTCTTTCATACTGAGTAGCTCCAGCTCCAGATAAAAATAAATCCAAACCTGATTGTCCAGTATCGTTGTCGTTAAACCATCTGTATCTACCAAAGTTGTTTCTGATAAATAAGTTACCTGCATCAAAAAATTCAAGGTTAGCTCCAATCAAAATATTGTGCTTTCCTTTATAGATGTTAAAATCGTTCTTTATAGTAATTACATCTTGATTCAATAAGTTTGCGGTAGAGAATCTCTCTGCACCTAAATTAATACCGCCATCACCATCTTCTATAAATACGGTAGGGAATGGATTACCAGAAGGATCTCTATCGTCCCTAGTAAAAGTCGCAGAAGCAGTAAAGTTGTTAGACATTGTGTTTCCAAATACGGAGTTTACTTCCAATGCAGTAGAATTCGTAGTAGAAACAAAAGATTCTGAACCAGTGATGAAGTTGATACTACCAACACTAGAGTTTCTCGCTTCAAGATTATCTGCTTTCACATAAGAGTGTCTCAAAGAGAGCTTGTGGTCTTTGTTTAAGTTGAAATCAAGTTTCGCCAATATTTTTTCACTGTCTAGAAAAGCGGTATTATTATCGTAGGTTCCGATGTCGTAGTTGTAATTTTCGCTGATAAAGTTTGATAATTCAGTCAATCGAGCATCATCAGAATTTCCATTGTATGTACCGATGTCAAAAGGTTGTGGCGTATCGTCTCTTTGAATCTCCGCATTCACAAAGAAGAAGATTTTATCCTTCACGATAGGACCACCTAAACGAATACCAGTAGTGGTAGCTGAAAAGTCAGCTAATCTTTCTCTTTCTAACTCATCATTATTTGTAGGTGTTCTACCAGCTAGATTCTCGTTTCTATGAAAAACGTATGCTGAACCTTCCAGGTTATTCGTTCCACTTCTTGTAACTGCGTTAATAGCGCCGCCTGCAAAACCACTTTGACGAACATCAAATGGGGCAACAGAAACTTGGAATTGCTCAATCGCATCAATAGAGATAGGGTTAACACCAGTCTGACCACCATTGGTACCAGAGCCAGCCAGTCCAAAAACATCATTACTAACCGCTCCATCTATATAAATTGAGTTGTATCTATTATTCTGCCCTCCTAAAGAAATAGAAAAACCATCATCGCCCTCCGTAATGTTAGCTAAAGGATTTAATCTTGCGTAATCTCCAATGGATCTACTAATAGTAGGAACCTCGTTGATCAAAGTTTCGTCGATAATTGTTGATTGACCCGTTCTGTTGCCATCAAAAATATCATTCGCGTTAGCCGTAACGGTCACGGTTTCTAAATCATTACCTGAGTCATTCATGGTTATACCAAGGTTGAAGGTTTGTCCAAGAGTCAAGTAAACATTTTCTCTCACGACATCTTCGTATCCAGTATAACTAATGGTAATAGTATATGGTCCACCGACACGCATATTTTGTATTCTGTAAATACCTTCTAAGTTGGTAGAGTTTCCATAAAAACTTCCTGAAGGTTCATGCACTGCAGTAACATTTGCCCCTATAAGAGACTCGCCGTCACTGCCCTCAACGAAGCCATTTAGTGTTGAGGTGGTAACTCCTTGTGCAATGGCACAATAGGTTGCCAGAATAAAAAAAGAAAATAAGATTAGTTTTTTCATTTTTAGTAAGTTTTAATAATAGTTGAGAGTTTTATTAATTGGCTAAAGATAAACCAAAAGCGTTAAGGATTTGTTAAGAACTCAAAAATTAATATCCACATAGTTATCAACATCCCTTTGATAGCTAGATCT
>JALZUO010000039.1 GCA_023301565.1 Oligoflexales bacterium | reverse complement strand
CGGTCCTAGGGCCTGCCCGCCGAGCTAGGCGGGGACATCCCGACTAAGGGTCGGGATTCCTTACTATCCTTAGCGCGAGGCTGTTACTAAAATAAAACGGGTTTCTACTAAACACAATAATTTTTTGATATAGTGCTTTAAATGCTTTGCAGAATATACTTTATACTAGATCAAGCATTATTTGAAGAATAAAATTTTTGATTGAAAAATATATTTTTCAATTTGTAACGGCCTCACGCGGTATACATTTTTATTGTATAAAGCCAATTTTGTAGAATATTAACTGATAGCCTTTTTACATATCGGAATTAATTGCAGAATAATCCTTTTTAAAAAAGATATTGTTAAATATTTAATTTTAAAAATTTAAGTCCCTATTTTCACAATTCAACTAAAACAAAATGAGACTCTTATACCAAATCATATTTCTCTTTTTCACTTCTGTATTATTCGCTCAAGAATTTCAAATATCCAATGTAAGTATTCAAGATATTCACGAAGAAATATTATCATTCAAACATCCAAATTGGAAATTAGATAAGGTTTTAAAGGTTACCAGTAGGAAAAAACTTACAGACAAAATATCAAGTGTAAACTTTGGTTCTGATTCTATGGGAGCAATTCTAAATGATAAAGGAGAAGTAATAAATACATTCAAAGGAACAATTGAAAAATTCACTAGTCTACTCTTTGTCATTAAATATGGTAAAACTTATCGATTAATGAATCAAGATGGACATTTCACATCAAATAATATATACAATTCGGTTAAATCAATATACCAATGCTACTACTTCAAAGTTACATCCAATGGTAGAAGCGGAATATTGAATGAATCTGGAAAAGAAATTTTTCCACTGTTTAATTATTCCAAACTGAATATTACTTTACGATCGTCTAGATTATCAAGAGTAAATATAGACAAAGCATTTGAACCGTATTTAGAGGCTTTAAATAGAGGAGAGTCGCTACCAGAATATTATATCTTCCCTTCAGAAACTGGATTTGGCATTAAGGATCAGCATGGTAAAATTATAATTCCTGCCGAGTACCCTTATATTGAATTGCCTTCTAATAATCGAATACTTGTGCACAATGGAGAGTATTACGGATTTCTAAACATGAAAAACGAACTAGTAATAGATTATCAATTTTCAAGCGCTTACAGCTTTAGATGCGAAAGAGCCAAGGTATCCATACGTGATCCTAGAGAAAAAAATGTTCCTAGCAAATTTGGCTTTATTAACATACAAGGTAAACTAATAATTGACTACAAATATGAAGACAGAAACATAAAAAACTTTTATAAAGATTATGCCATTTATAAGGATGATGCATTGTTCGGAATTATTGATAAGAAAGGTAATATTAAAGTAGAACCTAAATTTAAACAAATAAAATCTTTTGAAGAGCCAGGCATTGCAGAAGTCAAAGTTGGAGATAAAACAGGATTCATTAATGCCAACGGAGAACCTTTTATTAATATAGAATATAGAGACATTGATACAGACTATGAATTAGTTGGTACATCTACTAGATCTCTATTGCGAAGGAGAGGAACTATAAATTACTTTTTACTGGAAAAATATGGAAAACGAGGTATTTGTGACAATTCTGGGAATATTATTATTCCTGTAGAACAAGAATACATAAATCGCAGAAGCTCAACTTACATCAAAATTTCTAATGGAGATAAGTCGTATTGTATAGATGATAATTTCAATGAAATACTAAAAGAGGATAGCTATGTTGGATTACGATGCAATGAACATTTTGGAGAAATCAGTATTGACGGTACAAAGAAAAAATTCTTCTATCCTAAAGACAACGAACCAATAACAAAATATTATGATGGACTTTACACAAAAGGTTATGGATATTACTTTGCAACTATCCAAGATAGTACCGCAATTATTGACGCTAATCATAGTATAATACTACCATTCGCACCTAGAAGAAAATACGTAAATATAATACCTTCTAATTTAGTAATTGTTCGAGAGAATAAAAATATGGGAAATTATGGAATAGAGGATTTTAACGGAAGATCAGTGCTTTCTATGATTTACAAAGACATTACACTTGAAAATGAAAATTATTTTTCCGTGTTCTATGATGGACAACTAGCGTACTTCAAAAATAATTAACAAACCAGAAAAAGCAATTGTAAAACAGAGTTTTGACATCTTTTCAATCTCAATAACTTTGAATATCAATTAGATTCTAAACAAATGTAAACCAATTCAACTTAAATAGCATGAGAATACTTTGCACCATAATTTTCCTTTACTATGCTAATTTAATTTTAGCTCAAGAAAATCAAATTCCTTCTGTTGATTCTCAGAACATACATAAAGAGATTACATCTTTTAATCATGATAATTGGGAATTAGATAAGGTCTTAAAAGTAAAGCGTAAAAAGAAATTAACTGATAAGATATCAAGCGTAACTTTTGGATCTGATTCAATGGGAGCTATTGTTAATGAAAAAGGAGAAGTTTTAAATACTTATCAAGGGAAAATAGAAAAATGCACAAATCATACCTTCTTAATAAAGCATAATGAAAAATTGCGAATAATCGATTTAAATGGAAATTTCACAACTAAAGATACATATGATTCGATAGAATCACTTCATCAAAACAATTTCCTTGAAGTTTCTGTAAACAATAAAAAAGGGATGCTAGATAAGTTTGGAAAAGAAATTATTCCGTTAATTGACTTTTGTGAACCAAAATTTTCAATGAAGGAGGGAAGATCAAGGAAACTATTAAGTATTGAAAAGCTATCTAAACCATATTTAGAAGCTATAAATAAAGGCGAGAAATTACCAGAATACTATTTGTTCACCTCAGAAAGTGGATATGGAATTAAAGATCGAAAAGGCGAAATTTTAATTCCTGCCGAGTATCGATATTTAGAGCTGCCATCAAGCGATAGAGTATTAGTACATGATGGAAAGCTATATGGTTATTTAAATATGAAAAATAAATTAGTTATAGACTTTCAATTCACAGAAGCGAAAAGATTTCAATGTGGAAGAGCAAAAGTGTCTATTTCTGATACAAAGAATTATGATATAAAAAGGAAGTATGGCTTTATTAATCAAGAGGGAAAAATAGTAATTGACTATAAATACGAGAAAAAAGAAATAGGAGAATTTTACAAAAATTATGCAATTTTTAAAAAAGGAAATCTGCAAGGATTTATAGACAAAAATGGAAATATAAAAGTGGAACCAAAGTATACTCGTATAGATGATTTTATCGAGCCTGGCATTGCTGAAGCACAAATTGGGGACAAGATTGGGTACATTAAGGCTAATGGTGAAATCTTTATTCCTATTGAATATAGGGGAATCAATACTAAAACTGAACAAGTGAGTACTCTTAACGGATCTTATATCAGAAAAGTGAAAAATGTAAAATATTACAAATTAAATAAAAATGCTAAGAAAGGGGTATGTGATGCTTCAGGGAAAATCATTATACCAGTAGAGCAAGAATATATCGAAGACAACCTGTCAAACTATATCAAAATTAGCAATGGAGATAGATCATATTGTATAGATGAGAATTTCAACCAAATTCTAAGAGAAGATACCTATGTTGGCTTAACTTGTAGAAAACAATTTGGAGAAATAGAAATTAAAGGAAAAAGTAAAAAATTCTTTTACCCTAAAAACGAAGAAGCTATTACAAAGTATTATGACAGACTATATTCAAAGAAACCTGGATTCTTTTTTGCAGTTGTTAAAGACAGTACAGCAATTATAGACTCCAATCATAATATACTCTTACCATTTGCACCAAACAGAAAATACCAAAAAATTATTTCTTCCGACTTAGTGGTTGTACAGGGCCCGAAATTATATGTTAATCATGGTATAGAAGACTTTAAAGGCAATTTATTGTTCCCACATATTTCCAATGAAATTGAATCAGAAAGTGAAAATTACTTTTCCATTTTGTATAAAGGTCAACTAGCTTACTTTAAAAGAATATAAATTCTCCTATTAGATTATCGCAAAACAGAATTTACAATAGCTCAAAACCTCAACAAAACTAGCTACAATTGAAACTCATATTTAAAAGCGGTCTAGCAATCTTTTATATATGCATTATACTCTTTTTTGTAAAATTCGTTAAACCCGAATACTTTGAATCCATAAATGGACACTGTCTCGATTTGATGTGGCCTATTGGCTTATTGATGTATTCTATTCTAAAAAGAAAACTTGAAAAAGAGAAAAAGGTGGAAATTGATGGTTAATTGACTAGCTGTAATAAACCAGGGATATCATAGGGCATGTTGTCTCAAATAATTATCTAATTATTTATTCATAAAGTATAACAAAGTTGTAGTTTGGAGAATAACAACTTGATAACAAAACTAAACTAATGAAACACCTATTAAACCTAAGAACAATATTTCAAATTTTTACCATTCTCTTTATTGGAATTAATCAAGTATTTGCTTGTTCTTGTTTTGGAACAACCTCAACTAAAGAAGCCATAAAAGAATCAGATGCCGTTTTAGTTGGACAAATAATAAATAAAGAAAATGTTGTTGTCACAGACATTTCCGCCATGAGGACATTCCCAAAGGACACACTTGGTGAATACTCCCTTTTCTATGAAAGCCACATTGTCAAATACGATTTACTGATTACAGAAGTCTATAAAGGAAAAATAAAACAAGATACAATCAAAATTTTTACTGGCAATGGAGGCGGAGATTGCGGATTTCAATTTAAAGTTGGAATGAAGTATATTATCTATGGAATGAAGAAATCATACTTAGCAAACAAAAGGAGCGGCTTTAATTATCCTTCAGGAAATTCTAATCTATGGACTAATAGCTGTATGAGAACCACTTTAGTCCATCAAAAGGAAATAAATAGCATAACAAAGCATAAACGAAGGAATAAAAATCGGCCAGAAAACAAAAAGTAGGAATCGATCATACTAGCATATCATTCTTACTCCTTTAAAGAAGCAATATAAATAACTGTTAATCTCAATTTCAAATGTATAGACTATACTATCTGTTTTTAATTTCTTTTTTATTCTCTTGCAATGATTCTCAAATAGAAAATAAAAACAATGGATCTCATACTCTCCCAAATAATACAAATATCTCCATCAACATCCCACTAAAAAACGCGCTAAAAGGAATTTGGGCATCGGATGAATATAAGCAAGTTTTACATAGCACAAATTCCATTACAAAGGCCGAAAAAGCAGTTACGTTTTATACAGATATTATTTTTGATGGCAAAAAGACTATGCACGGCAATAAGCCCTCTTTTATGGAAGAGGCGTATCTATATCTAAAACCAGATTCTACAGTTGTTAATCGAAAAGGATTTCTTGAATTCAGTATACTTAAAATTGACAAGAAGACAATGCAAATAAAGAACTCTAATGGCAATGTTAACTCTTATAAAAAAGTAGCGGAAGAAGCTGATTTGCAAAGAATGTATCTGGAGATCACAAAAGGTACTAGTAGTATAGAGCAAGAATGGATATCAGGACACTACAAAATAAGGCTCGACACTCTTGATTTCGAAGCTACACTTCTTAAGAATGGAGTGATTAAAAGTAATACAAAATTCAAAAATATTTATGCATACTCCTACAAAGATCAGGATATCATGCAATTTCGTTTGGAAAATGATTCTATGATAGACTATACCATCAAATCATACACAGATTCTATTATTATCCTAGAAGGGCTTCAGCCCATAATGGAATTGGATGAACCTCTTTTACCCAATGGTAAAACTGGGTATATGAAGAAGATATGAAGTATCTTGCGTTTGCCTATAAAAGCTAAAACTATTGAAAATAACAAGAGTCATGAATAAAATACTGTTTATCCTACTTTCAAGTTCACTTTTCTCCTTTATTGGATATAATTCAATTGGTGATAAGAATAAATACTTCGAAGGGGAAGTAACTTATGAAATCAATTATAATCCTACTGATGAAAACGTAGACCCTGAAAGAATTCAAGAACTTGTCGGTTCGAAAATGATTCTTACTTATAAGGAAGGGAATCAAAAAAAACAATACTTTGCGCCTAATGGAAAATTACTTACTGAAAGGTTTTTAAATATAAAGAATAAAAAATCATACTCTAGAAGACATGATAGTGATACTATTGTCTGGATTGATATAACGAAAAATGACACTAAAACTACTATAGAAATGGTAAAGGACGAAATAGTCTCCGACCACCCCTGCACAGTCATAAAAACTAATTCAGTAGTTACAGGACCAGGATTCAATGGTAAAACATTTGAATCAACAGGGCTGTATAAATACGCTAAAGACTTGCCTGTCAATCCTGAATGGTATAAGGATTATAAAGAAGGAAATTTCAATGAGACGATAAAAGTTGGAAAAGGTATTGTTGTAGAAGAATTCAATAAACACAAATATTGGGAACAACACCTTAAAGTAGTAAAAGTGACTGAAAGAAAAGTCAAGAACAGAGAATTTAAAATCGAATTAAACGGTGCTCCTCTTAAGCAAATTTGAGTACCTATTCTAAAAACAATTAAAATGAAAAATCTAGTTATAGCAATATTCGCATCGTTCTTTTTGGCAGGATGTGGGACTGACTCTACGCAAACATCAAAACCAACACAAACAATACACAAGCTAACACAAGAAGAAGTCTTAGAGCTAGCAAAAAAAGGTCAACTCAATTTATTATATGCCAAGTATGAAGATAAAAATGGGGATAAACTAAATACAGAGTTAAAAAATTTGCTAGATAGGAATAAGCTAGGTAGAGACTTTTATGGGGATAAAGAAGGAAACATCAAACGGATAGAAGTACACCCACTGAGTCAAGAGGATACGTTTTTTGAAATTCAGCTAGGTGTTCTGCTAAGAAAAGATTACTTCGAAGGGATTACTTTTATACCTGTAGACTGCAGCAAGAACAAAGAAATTCTTGAGAAACTATTTGACAAAGACCAAAATGCTAGGAATGGAACGGGTGAAGATACAGACGATAAAAATCAAGTCATACTATTATCCTTACTAGAAGAATGCGGATTCCCCACTAAAAAAGAAGTTGGCGAGAAAGGCATGGATGGTATTTTCTTTGTATTGCAGCATTCTTACCAGAACATTATGGCCTACTATTATGGAGACATGCAAAAAGCTACCACAAAAGGTGTTTTTGAAGAAAGTACTTTTGCTTTGATGCAGGATAGATTACTAATGCACTTTGGGCACAAGCAAATTTATGGGACTCAAATAATTAGAGAGGGCCTTTACGACCTAGAAAAACCAAGTGAAGTAAATAAACGTAGAGAGAAAGTAGGATTGCCACCAATAGAAGAATATCTAAAGCGTTTTGAATTAAATTATGAAGAGGAGATGAAGAGGATGGAAACTAAAAACAGATAAATGTTTACTGCAGAAATAAAAAGCAAGGCGAATGAAGATATTTGCATTTTAATAAAAGTAGAGAATCATTCCTATAATTACATTTGTGAATGTGGTGAAGCTAAAGATCTAAGTGTAAAAGAATGTCAAAATACAAATGCCATTTTTATTAGCCATACTCATATTGACCATTTCGTAAATTTCGACACCATCTTAAGACATCAAATTGGAATTCAAAGAAAGGTAGTCATAGTAGGCCCTATGGGAATCATAGACCAAGTGCAACACAGAATCAAAAGCTATAATTGGAACTTGATTGAAGAAGGATCAATTACCTATGAAGTTAGGGAAATTCAAAGTTTAAATCAATTTAGAACCATTACTTTAGAACCGCCTTTATGGGAGAAACAAAACGAACAGACTATCAATAATAGTCCCATTTTCGTAAAAAAAAATTTCAAAGTAGAATATGAAATATTAGACCATAAAACAGACTCTATAGCTTATCTATTCAAAGGAAACAATAAAACCAAAATCAAACTTACTTCGGAAATGAAAGGTGGTAAATGGGCAGGGGATTTGATAAGGGCCTACAATACAAAGTCTAATAATCAAATAATAAATTACGAAGGGGGAAATGTAAAAGCTAAGGAGCTATATCATTTAATAAACATAGAAAAAGGCAAATCACTAGGATTAATCATGGACCATGCAGCAAATGACTCCAACCACAATCTTATTTTGAGAAAATTCGAAGCTTGCGATAAGGTCCTTATCGAATGTTTCTATAAAAATGAGGACAAAGAACTCGCCATCAAAAATGCGCATAGTTATGCTGCGAAATCTGGAGAAATCATGAAACGTTGCAAAGTGAAGCAAGCTATCCCTGTTCATTTTTCACGAAAATACAAAGAAGATGAAATTGAAGAGTTGGTTAAACAGTTCGAATTTGCTAATAACAAGCCTTAATTTATAGGCAAATGTCATCTAATTCGCTTCAAAAACCTCAACATCATCACCTTCAGCTATATTCTCTCTTTTGAACTTCCATTCGGTATTGTACCTAAAAGAGTATTTTTCATTCAAATACTCAATCACTCTCCCTCAACCACCTCTACATTAGCCTCATTAAACTCCTTCAAGCTATTTAGCTGATTTAACAAAATCTCTTTCTTTTCTTGAAAATAAGTTTCCCAGTTTTCAATACTGCTTACCGTTTTATAGGAAGGGTCGTCTCTCAACTCATCTAGTTTATCTTGCCAAGTCTTCAACTTTTGCATTAAGGTCTTACAAGTACTTTCTAGCTTCTTCAATTCTGTGACTCCCTCAGATTTTGGCAGCATGATACCTGATTTAAGCTGCTGGTTTATTTCGCGCACTTTATCTAGGTCATTGGCCTTATATGCTTGATTTAATTCTACAAAAATCTCTTCTGCTTGGTCATGGAGCTCTTCCACTACCCTATCAGGATGGCATTTTAGTGAAGTCTGGCGATATAGCTTTTTAAGCTCCTTTTGTTCTGCTTTACTTAGCACCTTAAACTTTTCCTTTTTTGCAGCCTCATGCGACTTGGTGTATTCTTCATGATCTTTCTCCGCTTCTTCAAACTCATCTTGCTTCTCCTTATCCTCTTGATCTAGTTTAGCCTCTATCTCTGTTTTTACTTTTGTCTGGAAGAGTAGCTGCTGAAGCAAGTCTCCTAGCTCCTCAGTGTGCATTTTACTAAACTTATGCACCAACTTTTGATTTTCACTAAATTCATTACTCAGAGCCGCAATTTCTCCCTCTAAATGCCTAATTTCTCTGCGGTAACTATCAATAGGAGGATCAATACACGCCCTTAATTCCTGGTGAAATTCTGTAAATGGCTTAATCAAAGCTAAAGCTTCCTCATATGCTTCAGCTTTCAATTTATCAAGTATTAAGGCGATATTTTGATCCGTCTCAAAACTCTCAAGTTCTTTAAACCTTAGATGAATAAATTCTGTATCCCCCACACTTAATAGTGTTTTTATGGTCTCTATTTTTTTCAATAGAGTCACTATTTGATTTTCAGGCTTGACTTCACTCTTTGACAACTGATGAGCGATAGACACATATTCAAATTCAAAATCGAATCCTTTTGCTAAAGAAGGAATCTCTTCAGTAAAATTAAGGAATGTTTCCGCAGGTGATTTGCTTGAGCCCCATCCATAATTACCCGTCAAGACGGTGGAGCTGTCGATAACCCCAAATTTATGATCAATGAAATAGTCTTTTCTACTTTCGTCTAGACCAATTATTCTTACTCCCTTATCAATCAAACCTTGAAAAGCAGCACTTTTCAAACTAAAATCTTCGTCCTTAATCAGGATTAAAACAACCTTTGTGCCCTCTATAGCCTTTTTCTGCAGTAGGGACAATAAGCCATCATCCATAATCCACCCAATTGCCAGGTGAATTTGCTCTGTTGCTTCTGCTAGATATTTAATTAAAAAAGGTCTAATTTCCTCTTGCTGATACGTCGTCTGTTTCAATTGTAATTTTATATGTTATGTTTTGGACAGAATTCTAAACTAGCTGATTAGCAAGGTATTAGAAATTATCCTATTTGACCTAATGAGATCACCTCTTAATCTTATCAATGGCTTTCTGCGCGCCAGGATGGTTCATTGACAGGGCTATTTCCAAGTCTTTGAGTGCTTCTTGTTCATTCCTCAAATCAAATTGTGCAACCCCGCGATTATAATATGCATTTGCAGCATCTGAATCCATTTGAATGACAACGGTAAAATCTGCAATAGCACCTCTTAGATGCGAAAGATGATATCGAGCTTCACCGCGGTTAGCATAAGCATCTATATCATCTGGCCGAAGTTTAATAGATGTAGACAAATCTGCCGCCGCTCCTCGATAATCGGCTATATCAAACTTGGCAAATCCTCTATTATACCAAGCGTCAACATGTGAAGGATCAATGTCAAGTGCTTTTGTGAAATTTTGAATAGCTTCCGAAAAATTTTTCAAATCATAATAGGCATACCCCCTGCTGAAATAAGCTTGACTATGATTCGTCTCTAGTGAAATTACTTTTGAAAAGTCTGCAATCGCCGCCGGAAAGTCTTTCAAATCATAATACATGTATCCTCTTTCCAAATAAGACGCTATATCAAGTGGATCACATTGGATTGCCAAAGCAAAATCCTCTAAAGCGTCTACATAATCTTCGCAATGCATTCGAGCAATGGCACTATATCTATAAGGAGTTGCATCTTCGGGGGTGATTTCAGAGGCTTTCATACAAGCGTCAATAGCCTCAGGATAGTCCTCACTTTGCAAATATTCTTTAGCTTTCTTCAACCAATTAGTCGCCTCCTTTTTCAATAATTTATTTGTCAATCCTAATTGAAGCTTTGTGAAATTGGCTAAACCTTTGTTTTGTACTATTAGGCTTCTATTTTTATTGCTTTTTTCCATTATGGAATAGTATTCTTAGTCAACTTTATCAGATTGGTAGCGATTTCGTTTCGATATTCTTAAAAGTGTCCTTCTTTTGTATGGGTCAAGTTTTAGATAAAAAAACGATGGACGCAAATTTACATTATAAAATTTGGAGTTTAATCAAATTTGTTACCATTATTTAACTTCGAACGACAGCATACTTTAAATTATTCGTCTAGATAGAGACATCTCAATGCCTGTTATCTTGCCGGAGTATCTTTTTAAAATTTGTCGCTGAAAACCATTAACCTGTGGTGACTTTTGATAATCTCTGACCGTCTGAATAAATAGAGAAAGCTTTATTCCAGTTTACAACATCTTTTCAAGATGAATTCCAATTAATTTTAGCTTTCAACCCTACCTCAACCAACCAATTCAAAAGACTTAAAGTCTTAGATAGAATGATCCGTACATATTCTTCAATTTCAGCTGAGTAAAACATTCAACAGTTACTCAACTCATATTATTATACGAAAAGACCGTAAAATGCTATATTTCTGCCTCCTTTCAATATTAGAACCTAAGTATTCACTTAGTATGCATCTTTCAATGGAATAATAAGCTATAAAACTGCAATCAATAGAAATATTGTGAGTACTCATTACGAATTAAACATAATCTTAACATAACAATTTTTAAATCAAAAAAAATACTTTCATGAAGCAAGGCAAAAACAAATTCATTAAGCGGCTCCAAAATGTTATTGGACTCGACAAAAGTACATCTCAAGAAATCTACAAAATGCTTTTAGATGACAAACTGATTCCTTCTCACGAGGTTATTAAAACAGTAGAAATCGTAAAAGAAGTTCCTGTAGAAGTAATCAAGACTGTAGAAGTAATCAAAGAAGTTGAAGTTATTAAAGAAGTTCCTGTAGAAGTGTATCGCGAGCGAACTGCCTTTCAGGAAGTACAAGTAATGCGAGACAAACCGGTGGATGTGGTTCGCGAAGTTAACGTCTTTCAACCTGTTAACGTAAACAGAGAGGTTACTGTTGAGGTAGTCAGAGAGGTGACTTCTGTTCAAGAAGTACAGGTAACAAAGGAAGTTCCTGTTCAATTGACGAATGAGATTGAAATATTCAAAGAAGTATCCATGGTCAAAGAAGTGGCAGTACCTATGGAAAATACTAAGGAAATCGTTAAAGAAATAACTGTCATAAAAGAAGTAGCGGTACCTGTATATCACGACAGAGAGGTAATCAAGAAGGTAGAAGTAATCAAAGAAGTACCTGTAGAAGTAATCAAAGAGGTACAAGTGATTAAGGAAGTTGAAGTAATCAAAGAGGTTCCTGTAGAAGTTATCAAAGAAGTAGAGGTGATCAAAGAGGTGATTGTCAAAGAGGAAGTTCCAATAGAAGTTATCAAAGAAATTGAAAAAATTAAAGAGGTAGTCGTTGTAAAGGAAATTCCAGTTCAGGTAATCAAGGAGGTACAAGTGGTCAAAGAAGTGGAAATCATAAAAGAAGTACCTGTAGAAGTAATTGTAGAGGTAATCAAGCTTCAAGAAGTAGAAGTAGTTAAGGAAATTCCAGTTATAGTTGAAAAAATCATTCACAAGGTAGACGTTGTCCATGTCAACAAAGAAATTACTGTTGGATTGACGGAAAGTATCGAAAAGCTGAAGACCGTTGAAATGGTCAAAGAGAAATCTGTTCCTGTAGAGACTATTTTTGAAAAAATCAAGGAAGTTGAGGTCTTTAAGGAAGTGCCAATTCCTGTTGAAAATAGAATCGAAACTGTAAAAGAGGTAGAAATCACTAAAGAGGTTCCTGTGGTGACCAATAATACTATTGAATCCATTAAGGAAGTTACCTTAAAAGTGGAAGTGCCTATTATCATCAACAAGAAGGAAGAAGTTATTAAAGAGGTTCAAACAACTGTAGAGGTACCTGTAGTAGTAACGAATCAAGTTGAAGTAATCAAAGAAATCGAAGTTGTTCAAGAAGTACCAGTTGAAGTTGTAGTTTCAGAAACTAAATTCCAAGAGGTAGAAGTAATCAAAGAGGTGCCAGTAGCAGTAGTGGAGGAAAGAGAAGTTATTAAAACAGTTCCAGTTCTTCAAGAAGTGCCAGTTACTTTAGTAAACACTGTTGAAGTACTGAAGCCAGTTGAAATAACTAAGGAGATTCCAGTTGAAATCACAAATCAGGTTCAAGTTACAAGAGATGTCATCAAAGAAATTCCTGTAGAAGTAATCAAGGAAGTAGAAGTCATCAGAGAAGTAGAAGTAGAGGTTACTAAAGAAGTGGAAGTAATCAAAGAGGTAATCAAAACAGTAGAGGTAGTTAAAGAGGTTCCTGTCGAAGTTATTAAGGAAGTAGAGGTGTTTAGAGAAGTAGAAGTTATTAAGGAAATTCCAGTAGAAGTTATTAAAGAAGTTCAAGTTTCTAGAAAAGGAGAGGAAACGAGTCGTATTGTCATAGATCGTCCAAATCTAAAAACTTACCGTACAGGTAAGGAAAGAATGATTAGAACAGGAAATAGATACTCTGATAAAGTGTCTAGAACAACTCAAAATACTGAGGTAAGCTATACTGGCAACTCTGGAAATATTGAAGACAACTATTTGAATTGTTCAGACTACGAAGACAGAACAATTACAGACAAGGAGAATCAAGTAGCGACGTTTAAGCACCAAAACGGAAACTTCTATTTCACTGTATATAACGAAGATGACAGTGTTAGATGGAGAAGTACAGGGTTTGAATCTGCA
>JALZUO010000038.1 GCA_023301565.1 Oligoflexales bacterium | reverse complement strand
TCGCCTTGATGCCTAAGCTCTAGGATGTCTTGATGGTGGATGCTCAGGTTTTTTTGCGAAATCTCTGACTCAAAGTGTTTTTCTAGGTGTTCGATCATGCGTTCATCTAGCTCGTAAGCATCAACAGACAAGCCTTTTGCTAGTAGCTGGCGAGTCAAAAACCCTGGACCAGGACCGATTTCGACCGCTTTTTTATACCCTTGAGCTGCGAGATGCTCGGCAAAACCCTCAAGGGTGTCAGGTTTGTCTAAAAAAACCTGGGAAAACTTCTTTAAAGGTTTTGGTTTTTTGCTGCTCATTGAGGGCCTTTTAATGCAAACCTACCAAACGGGTATCTTGGGTAGGGGGTTAGGTTGTTTGATTTAACTTGTTTTGAAATCTGTTGAGCACCAAGTGCTGCAATCATAGCTCCGTTGTCGGTACAGTATTTTAAAGCCGGAAAAACCCAGCGTACTTGTGGGATAGCCTCAGAGCAGAGTTGTCTAAACTTAAGGTTTGCAGAGACTCCGCCAGCGATGACGATGCTTTTTGTTTCGGGATACTGCTGCACAGCTTTTTTTAGCTTGGTTGTGATTTGCCCAAATGCGTGTCTTTGAAAAGAGTCGCAAAGGTCTGCAATGTTGTTTGAGTCGCCAGGGGTAAAGTCTTTACTGCGAACAAGGCGACCCGTGTGTGTCTTGAGGCCGGAAAAGCTGAACTCAAGGCCCTGGATTTTTGTTTGGCCCAGATCATAACTTGCTTGGCCTGAGGAGCTTCTAGCTAATTGTTCGATTTTAGGTCCACCCGGATATTCTAGTCCGAGCATTTTTCCGACCTTATCAAAACACTCCCCTGGTGCGTCGTCTCGCGTCCAGCCTACAAGTGAAAAATCGAGCGGATCAGACATTTTATATAAATTACAGTGACCGCCGGAGACCACCATGGCACAGGCTGGAAAGAGGCCAAGCATGTCTTCTTTTGATTTAAATTCTTCTAGCCCTAAAAACGCACCCCAGAGGTGAGCATGGATATGGTTTACCCCAACTAACTCGATACCTAAAAAACTTGCTAGCCCCTGGGCAAAGCAAGTGCCGACTAGTAGCGGTCCCATAAGCCCGGGGCCTTCGGTTACTGCTATGGCTTCAAGCTCTTTTGCTTCGATGCCAGCTTCTTTTAGGGTTGCTTGGAAAAGCGGGGTAAGTGCATCCAGGTGCTTTCGTGCAGCAATTTCTGGGACGACGCCACCAAAGGGGATATGAGCTTCGAGCTGGCTTTTAAGGAGGCTGGCTAGAATAGTGTTGCTCGCACGGTCAAAAACAGCCATGCCAGTGTCATCACAGCTACTTTCTATACCTAATACCAATGTCGATTCTTTGCCCATACAGAGCTACTGTATAGACGAAAGAATCGAACATTTCTAGAGGTGAGTTAGTACTCGAAGGAGGCGGTGATCTATTTGATCCTACGCCGAGCTCTCGAGGCTAGTTTTGTACCTTTATGCATATCTAAAACCTCTTTGTAATAGATGTTTCCAACCTCGTTTTGACCTAGCTTGTGAAAGATCTCCCCGAGAAGAAACCGGGCTTCCGCAGATTTTTTTTGATCGCCGTAGCGGCCTTCTAGGTATTGGTTGAATTTCAGAGCAGAGGTCTCAAAGTTGCCTAGTTTCATCTGAGATTTTGCTAGCCAAAACTGTGCAGTGGACTTTTGTGCTTTGTCCGTTGAATTAGAGTGCAAAACCTCGCGCGCTTTTTTCGATGCGTTCATGTACTGCTTTTTGTTGAATAGCTCTTGAGCAGAGTGAGGGAGCTTTGATTTGTTTACTTCTTTGATAGCGTCTGTAATAGGGTGTTTTTTGTCACTTCTTACAATGCTCTTTTGCTCTTGTTTTTTAGTATGTAATTTGTTTTTAGCCAGCTCGGATTTTTTTCGGTTTTGTTTGAAGCTCCAAGAGGTTTTGGCTATAGAGCGCGACGCCGCTGAGCTTTTATCGGCTGTGCTTTTGTTTAGTTTGTTTGCGGGTTGGCCTAGTTTAGCCTGTCCCAGTTTATTCTGCCCCAGCGCGTCCACTTTCCCTTGAAGCTCGGACAGTTCTCTTTGAAGATTTTCCACTTGCTGGACAGTTCCTTGCGGATTTTGGGCCTGTAGCCGAGATACTTTTTGCTCGAGCTCTAAAAGCTTTTTGTCTACGCCTCCGGCCGGGCTGGTTTGGTAGCTGTTTCTTGTGTGAGGTGTGAAACGTGCGATTTTTGAAGAGCCCACCGGGTCTTTAACGGTAGTTTCGCCATCGACCGGAACACATCCAAAAAACAAAGGTAGAACAAGGCTGACTGAGCCCAAGTGTGAAATCCAATTTAGTTTGTAACTGCCTGTAATCATGTTATTTCGCCCCTTTGTAGTTGCCTTTTCAGCCATTTCGGCTCTTGCTTCTTAACAGCCTCCAGTATAGTATCCGGTTCCTTTCTAGAGCTCACAAAATAAGTTAAAGAGCTCATCCACCGGACTTTTATGAGGTGTTGTCCTATTTCTAGTTTCCATGAATTTATAGATTTTTCTAGCTCTAGTCGTAAAGCTTCTACAATACGCAACCAAGAGCTATCCCCTACATTTAAACAATACAAAACAGTAATATCCGATGAGAAGGTGTTGCAGTGGTTGGTTGACATAGGTTTCTCGGAGCCAACAAAGCTCCATAAAGAGCTTTTGCTCAATGCTTGTGACGGTAAATCCTATGTCCTACTTAGTGCTGCTGGCAGCGGCAAGCGTAGCTTGGGAGTTATTTCTGCACTAAAAATGAGCAGCTCTTTGGGTGATACCGGAGCGTCTAACCGTAACTTGTTTCTTTTTGACGATGCAGAAAGGCTTAGCGGGTTTAAGTCTTACCTTAGTGGGCTCAGCTTAGAGGAGCCCTTTGCGCAGGCTGACGATTTTGCGACCTTTGCAATAGATGCGATTGACCCAAATGAATACTCCATGATTTTCTTGGACGTAGCCGACGCAAGCTCGCTTGAGAGCCATGCGGAAATTTTAGAAAAGCTTTTGGCTGCAAACTCGCAGGTTCTTTTATCTGGCGTCACTGACTCGCCGAAGCTTCGCAGTCTTATAGCGGTCGGCAACCCTGATGTTGAATTTTACAGTGCTGAGTCGCAGGCTTTAGTGAGAGAGCGCGTTCAAAAAGAAACCGTTGTCGGCTGCTTAAATGCAGAAAAAGCAGCTGGTTTACTTGTTTGTCTAAAAGATACTGCTGAGCAAGGTAAGTCTTCTGTGGTTTATTGTAACCACCATTCGGATGCTAGAAACCTTGCTGATGCTCTATCTAAGAGAGGCGTGAACGCCGTAGCTCATACCTTTTCAAACAAACCTCGTTCATTCCATAAACTTCACAAAGCAACCGCTACCGGTGAGCCGATAGTTATTATAGGAACCGATGCTAGCCTAAAAGGTTTTTTCAGTAGTGCGGTGAGCCAGCTGGTTCATTACGATGTTGCCGAGTCTTCGCTTTTTCATGTTGCGCGCTATGCGCAGTTTGATGTGATGGAGCAGCCGTATGAAACGGTCTTATTTGTTTGTGACGAGTCAGGAGTTAACCTGCTTTCTGTAAACGAGTCACTTGGCAAGGAATGGTCCATCGATGCGACGCAGCCTGTTGCAGAAGCTTTTCCGCTTGGAGATATAGAGGCTTTTTCTATTCCTTCTCGCGCAGAACGAAAAGCCGAAGCCAAAAGGCGCCGCCAAGAAGAAAAACGCAACGGAGGCCGCGGTGGTCGTGGCGGCCCACGAGGCGGCAGAAACGACAAGGACCGTCCTGATAGAAAGCCGCGTTCGCAAGAGGGCAAACCTAGTGATGGAGCACCTGCTGCTGACAAACCACGAAGTGATAGGCCCATGAGTGATAAGCCGGGAAGTGATAGACCTAGAAGTGATAAGCCGAGAGCTGATAGACCCAGGAGCGATAAGCCAAGGGGCGACAGGCCCGACTCTAGACCAAGGCGCTCTGATGACGACTCAAGAAACGCGCGCCCTGGACGAAGGCGCCGAGGGTTGCAACGCGACGATAAACCTAAGGCAGCAGCCTCACCGAGATCTTCTGATTCTTCAAATGCTTCTAGCCAAAAAGGCAGCGGCAAAAGGCGCGGAAAGCCAAACGCACGTCCACACTCAAAACCATACGGCAAACCTCGTTCCAACGGTTTACGCAAACCAGTGAACCCGAGCATTGCTGTAAAAAGCACTACACCAAGCCAAAAACCAAGTGGTCTTTTGAGCAAGGTGGGTTCAAAAATCAAGAAGTTTTTTACTTTTTCTTAAAAAAGAGTGATTTTTTTTCTAGGCGGTACTGTGAGGAATTCAATTCCTTCGGTGCCGCCTCCGAGTATAGACCACCTTTTTTTCGCTGACACTGGATCCACCGCGTGAAAAGTCGTAAGGCAAGTTGTTGGGATAGCCAGGCGTGCATCCTCTATGTTTTCAACATCTGTTTGATCTCTTGTCTCTCCAAAAACAAAAGCATCGGGCCTTAGTCGCAAAGAAGACTTTATATTGTCTTTTGTTTCTTGCTGCACGCCGCTGTGGCGGTCAGGTTGGGTCTTTAAAAGACGGATCCACCGTGGGTGCGATAGGGGGATTTCTGTGCAGTCTTCAAAAATAAGAACCCGGCTGTTAGCGTAAAACCTGTGGCAAAGAGCAGACACAAAGCTAGTTTTGCCAGCGCCAGGCCTGCCAAAAACAACAAGTGTTTTGCCTGTTTGAAAGATTGTGGCCAGTTTTTTTAGCTCGCAGTCAGTTAAGACAAAATCTTGCAACGTCCACGTTTGAGGAAAAACACGCCTTAAGCTAAGCAGCCCGCCACCGCCGGTAGCCGGTGGGATACAGGCTTGCCAGCGGAAGCCGTTCCATTGACCACCCGCAGAAGGTACCTGGAAGTCAAGCCGGGTATTTTGTTCAAAAGCAAAGTCTTGCAAAAAGCAGCGTAGGGATCTCTCGCTTTTTTCTATAGCTGGAAGTTTTCGCGCGACGACGCTTCCATCCGGCATGACCCATTCGGCATAGTGGGGCGAGTTGATAAACAGCTCTTCAGCGTCACTTTTTTTAAAAGCGCCGAGTTCTTCTTGAAATATATTGGGGCTCAATGGTGCGGGTTGTTTCTTGGTTTGCGGCCGGTGTTAGAAGAGTTCAATGTGGCGTCTGTAAGTGAGTCACCAAGTGTGGTGCGGACGTTTTCAATCAAATCGGCTAGAAAAAAGTTTACGTCGTCTTCGTCCCAGTCTCTAGGGTCAGAGGTTCTTAGCACCTCAAGAACCTTTTCGAAAAGGTCGTGGCTGATATAGCCTTGTTTTTTCCACTCTTTGATCGTACATAATATTTTTTTAGGGATGATTTTTTCAATGGGTGTAACTACACGCACAGAGTCGATAGGCTTATACATGGAAAGGACTTCAGACAGAGTTCCCATTCTGTCGCATTGATGCAGCCATCCTGCAACCTCTTCACAAAGCTCACTCTCAAAACCGGCGCCGCGAAGAAAAAAGACAATGGCAGCTTCGTCCGTGTCGATCACGTAGCCACTAAAGAACTCTTTTGCATAGGTATTGACCGCCTTGTCCCAATGAGGTTTGTGGCAGTTTGATGCTGCGGTTAGCTGGTCTAGGTTCAAATCCAAAAGCCTTGCAATTATTTTTCGTTTTCTATTTAAAAGGATTCCGTAGCTGCCGTTGAAAAGCAAATAGTTCATAGCTTTCCTTGCTACGCTGTTAGATAAAGGCTTTGTTTGTTCTATTTGTATGCAATGATTTCTCATGAAAGTCTCTCTTCTATTACCTTGGCGTTTTGATTAATTTTCCGGTTGGGTCTTATTTAGATTGAGCCGAAACCCCTTGGCTCCATAGTCTTGTAGTAGCGAGGCGTTGCCAGAGGGGATGATCCCTTTAGGGCTCCAGACCTTTATAGGGACATTTCGGGCTGCACAAGCAGTAGCAGTGGACATAGAGCCTGATTTTGCCGGTGCTTCAATCACGTAGAGCCTATCGATAAGCCTAGCTAAAAACTGATTGCGGTATAGATAGTCATACCTGCGAGGTTCATGGTCGTAAAAAAATGGACTAATCCACCGGCCTCCAGCAGCTTTTAGATGTTGGAAGCTTCGCATGAGGCCTTTGGGCCTTAGTACGGCAAGCCCCGACGGGAACACAATGCTCGACCTGTTAGGGGTAATTCTGCAGTCTAACGATCCTCTTAACGCCGCAATGTCGCAGCCATAGGCACCTCCGCTGAATACTTCCGCCCCGTCACCGGTTAGCTTTTTACCTAGGTAGAACGCTGCTTTGACGCCTGCTATCGTGGGTTTTCTTGTACCTATGATTCCAAGCTTTAAGGGCTCAGTTTTAAGTGTGGGGCCAGCTATGGAAAAGCAAAGAGGCCCTGCAGTCTGACAATCGGTAGTGGTTGGGTATTCTGCATCGCCAGGTGTGATCATGCGTATATTGTTTGCGCTGCAATACTCAAAGTGAGCTATAGATTTTCTTTTTAAAAAAGAGATTTTAGAGGCTTCAACTTCCGGAAAGAGCTTTTCGGCGATGATTTCCCAGTTTAAAAACTCACTGGGAGATTTAAACATATCCACTGTATCCCAGAATGATCTGCAGTGGATGCGTTTGTGAACCTTGGCTCCACTCCACTTTTGTTCCAAAGCGTAGAGAAGCCAAAAAATATTTCTATAGGAGGCTAAGTCTGGGGTTTTTGGTGTAGGTTGCATTTCAATCCAAAATTATTGAAATGCAATAAACTATTCTTAGCAGATGTCAGCAGCAGCCTTCTATAGATTTTTCTCAGAAGCTTCTTCTTGGACAGGTTTTTCTGCTATTTCTGGGCCGCTAACTTTATCGCCTAGCTCTATCTCTCTTGTGTTGTAAAGGATAAATCCGACGGAGCTGTCTGGAGCGACATCTATAATCTCTGCAATGCCAATGCTAGGCGTCCATGTACCACCAGATGAGTAAGCTTTATTCTTGGGGTATTTCTTGATGTGATCAGGGGCAGCCTGACGTCCGTAGCCAGAACCAATTTCAAACTGTTGGCCGACTTTGACCCCAGCTGCAACACCTTTATCAAAGTACACAAACTGACCTTGCCCACCCTGCGTTGCAACGGAATTGCCAAAATATATTACGTACATATCATCTATGGTTGCGCGTTTTTCTTTTTGGATTTTTGGGTCAAGCATTCGATAGTTGTTTCTAAATGGCACGACTAGGTCCCCTGACTCTACCCCGCCAAACCCCGGGTCAATACGAGCAAAATAAAGGCCGCTTTTTCCAGCTGTACCGACGATCTCTCCGTGCTGCACATAGTTAAAAACCTTGCGTCCAGAAAGTCTGTGGGTTTGAAATTTCAGTTTTTCTTCTCTAAGAAAAGTAATGCTCATGCCTACTTTTATGTCTTTAATAGGCTTAACTAAAACCAGTTCACGTGAGGCCCGTATATACTGGCCCTCGATGCCGCCGACTACCTTGGCGTAGGTATATTTACTTTTGTCGAATGTCCTTGTAATAAAGCTTGGAACTCGCAGTCTTTTCGGACCGTCAAGCGACTCTTTTCCGATATAAGTAATGATCTGCGATGGTTCGAACACGTGCTCTGTTTTTGGCTTTTCTTCAGGTGGCGGTGCGCTGATATCGGAAGCTGGGCTATTGTTGAGATCAGCATAGGCCTCTTTTGGCACGCTTTTGTAGTTTCCATATTTTTTAACGTGCGCCTCTGCGATAGCGCTAGGGCTTCCGGTACCAGGGTAAAAACGAAGCTTCATTCCTGGGCGGATAAAGTGCGGGTTGTGAATGTGCGGGTTTGCAGACCAGAGCTTAGGCCAAAACTTTTTGTCATCAATCAGCTGATCGCAAATATCATACAGCGTATCGCCAGGTTTAACCGTGTATTCAAAGGGAGCTTCACCTGGAGCTAGTATCCTTCTGGTGCCAGGTCTTTTGGCTCCGCGAAAAAGTGGTGAGTTTTGATCGACTTCTATTCCGTCAGGAAGCTGAATTTCGATGGGGAGGTTCGGGTCGATGTCGTTCGAACTTTGGTTTGTTAAGTCCGTATAGGTGTCGTTTAATAAATTGTTTTCATTTACTAAAGGATCCGTGTTGGTGTTTGCAGGATTATCTGATCCAAAGATATCTTCGTTAGAGCTATCACCAACGAGGTTTCCGTTGTTTGATTCGAAAAGGTTGGGTGAATCTATGTCGTTGTCACTTCCAAAGATATTTTGATCTCCAAGGTCTTCATCTACAAAGTCGATGTTGTCATCATTTTCTGGGTTCTCAAAACTACCAAGGAGATTGTCCTCGTTGTTGTTTGAGTTTGAAATCGCTTGATTGTTCCACGACTCAACTTCGGGTAACAGATCGTCTATGTTCTCGTTCGCAATTTGGTTAAAATTGTTTTGGGCACTTGCAGGTGCTGCAAAAAATACGCCGAGAATCGTTATGGCGAGTGTTGCGACAAGAAAGCTTAGGGCTCGGTAGCTGGTTGGTTTGTTCATGTTGTCCTCCGTTGCATTTATTTTAACGGAGAGAAAACGGCCAGCCCCCTGCGAGCTCTTAGGTAGTGAGGAGCTGACCTTTAGACTGTTGATATTATTGTTTTTTATGGGAGTCCCTAGCCAATCCGGAAGGTGCTTAAATTGTGTAACGGCCTATTTGCGATGGTAGTAGTGCGAAAGATGATTAAAAGCATCAAAGATATTAGTTGTTTGTGTTTCCTTAAGAAATCAACGATATTTATCTCAGAGTAGGTAAAAGATTTCTGCTATCGTTCCTGCAAAAGTGGTTGATATCTATATAAGGGGTAAAAAATGAAAAGGTTTTTGATTTTGACCAGCCTGATTTTTTGTCTCTCTCAGCAAGGTTTTTCGAAAAGTCTAAAGCATTATTTTTATAAAAAGCCGCAAAAGAATTCTGCAGTGGTTCTGTCGTCTATTTTTGGAGTAGCAAAGGAGCAAAAGCTGGTTTCGACCCCTGTGCTTGAGCCGAGGCCTTTTGTTGCAGGCCTGAGGGCTGACGCTTACATGAACTCAGCGTGGTCCAACAGTGTTCAAGTTTTAATTGGCAGTGGTCAAGGTTCTGGTGATGATGCTTTGGATGCTGGTTTTGTCCAAGCTGAATACGGTGTTCACAAGGTGTTCGCCCTCAAAAGAGTTCATTTTATGATCGGACCAACTTTTGGCTATCTGTATTTTTTTGATAAAAAAGATCTAACCGATTCGAAAGTCTTTAAAGATCAAGCAAGCGCAGGGTTTATTCTTGGTGCTGGCTTGCCCGTGTCTGCACGTTTTCGGTTTCATATTCACTATGCGTATAATCGTGGGCTAGTAGACAGTGCGATCCAGCAGCAACAGGCTTTAGGTGGATTAGGCTGGATGCTATAAAAGTTTTTTGGCCACAGCCTCTGCAAAATACGTGATAATCATAGATGCACCAGCACGCTTAAAAGCGATAAGAGACTCTTTGGAAGTCTTATCTAAATCGAGCCAACCCTTTTGACTTGCAGCATGAAGCATCGCATATTCGCCACTGACCTGATAGGCGGCAAGTGGGATGTTTGTTTTTTCTTTGATTTTTGAAAGTATATCTAGGTAGGGCATTCCAGGTTTGATGATGATGGCATCGGCACCTTCGGCGATATCCTGCTCTGCCTCTATCAAGGCTTCTTCGGAGTTTCTGAAATCCATTTGATATTGGCTTCGGTCACCAAACAAAGGCGCACCCTCAGCAGCGTCACGAAAAGGCCCGTAAAAACTACTCGCGTATTTTACGGCATAACTAAATATTGCAGTGTTTGAAAAACCTCCTTCGTCCAACCCATCACGAATGGCTTCTGTCATGCCATCGATGCTGCCCGACGGGGCAATGACGTCAGCACCAGCGTTTGCATGCGCTACCGCAGCCTTGTAGAGCATGGCCAATGTTTCATCATTATGTAGGTAGTGTTCTCCGAGGCCTACAAGTTTTTCAGAGGCATCTTTGTTTAAAACTCCGCAATGACCATGATCTGTGTACTCGCAAAAACACATGTCTGAGATAATGACTAGCTCAGGCGCAGCCTTTTTAATAGCTTCAATCGCTCTTAGCGGTAGACTGCCGTCTGCGTAGTTTTGGCTTCCTAGAGCATCTTTTTTTGCTGGTATTCCAAAAAGGAAAACAGCTGGAATACCAAGATCTTGGATTTTTTTTGCATGATCTTTTACCGAAGTTAGAGAGTCTTGCACGACGCCTGGCATGCTTTTTACAGGCGCAGCCACATCTATTCCTTCTTTTACAAAAAGAGGGGCTACTAAATCGTTTTGACTTAGCGAAACATTAGAAACCAGGTTTCTTAGGTTGGTAGATCTGCGTAGCCTGCGCCCACGTTTTAAGGGGAAAAAGCTCATTCGCTCTCCGCGTATATGTTTTTAATACTGAAACCGTGAATTTTTTCGGCTAGTTCGATCAGTTGCTGCTTATATTCTTTCTTGTGGATTTTTTTTCTAGCTACGCCTAGGTCACAAGCAGCAGTGGCAATAGCGAGAGAGACATCGACAAGCACGCGCGGGTCATTTGGTTTAGGTATTAGGTAATCAGGTCCAAAATCAAAGACCTCACCTTTTTCATAAAAAGATTTCACCGCTTCAGGTACAGGCTTTTTCGCTAGCGTCGCTAGAGCTTTGACTGCGGCCATAAGCATCTCTGGCTCAATAGATTTACACTGTGCATCTAAGGCGCCTCTAAAAATATAAGGAAAGCCAAGCACGTTATTTACTTGGTTCGGAAAGTCGCTGCGTCCGGTTACAACAATCGCATTTGGCATTACTGCATGTGCGTCTGTTGGAAGAATTTCTGGATCTGGATTCGCCATAGCAAACAAAAGTGGCTTTTCATTCATAGTGGCCACCATTTCTTTTTTCAACACTCCACCGACAGATACTCCTAAAAACGCATCTGCTCCAGCAACGGCGTCTGCTAGCGTGCGGCGCTCGGTTTTTCTAAGGAACGGTGTTTTAAACTCATTGAGACCCTTTGTTCGTCCTTCGTAAAGAACACCCTTGCTGTCGCACATGAGAATGTTTTCTTTTTTTAGCCCAAGCTTGATAAGAAGATTTGTGCAAGCGATAGCAGCAGCACCGGCTCCGTTTACAACCAAGGTTGTTTCTTCAAAGGTTCTGCCTGTAACCTCTAGAGCATTTGTAAAGGCAGCAGCAGCTATGACGGCAGTCCCATGCTGGTCGTCATGAAACACAGGGATGTTCGTTTGTTCTTTGAGCTTTTTCTCTATGTAAAAACATTCAGGCGCTTTGATATCTTCAAGGTTTATGCCCCCAAACGTCGGCTCAAGAGATTTTACTATATCTATGAATTTATCTGGATCGCTCTCGTCCACTTCAAGATCAAATACATCGACGTCAGCATACTTCTTGAAAAGCATAGCTTTTCCTTCCATCACTGGCTTTGATGCGTAGGGGCCAATATTGCCAAGGCCAAGAACCGCAGAACCGTTACTGATCACAGCAATCAGGTTCGCCCGCGAGGTGTACTTGTAAGAAAGTTCCTTGTCTTCGTGGATCGCCATGCAAGGAGCAGCTACTCCAGGAGAGTAGGCAAGGCTAAGGTCATGTTGCGAGTCTACTGGCTTGCTAGGGGTGATGCGTATTTTTCCTGGCGGGTAGGATTCGTGGTATTCGAGAGCTTCTTGATCGATTTTTGAAAGGGGTGTTTTTTGGGTCATTTACTTTTGTATCCGATACGGGTTTTATATATACGAGGCCCAATTATAGCACTTGAGACAAAGAGCCAATTCAGATACATATCCTATGTTGAGCCCGTGTGGTAGTATTTAATTTCTTGTAATTACAGTTGCCTATAGAGTTGCCCATGAGGCTACCTAGAGGTAAAAACATTCGAAGCGGCCGCAAAATGAAAGTATCTGTCATATTCACCACCTACAACCAGCCTGCATGGCTTTATAAGACCTTGCTTGGCTTTGCCGGGCAGTCATATGAAGGCTTTGAAATAGTGATAGCAGACGACGGAAGCGGCCCTGAGACCAAAGCTGTAATTGCTCAAATTAGGTCCCAGTTTCCGCGGCTTAGCATTCAGCACATCTGGCACAAAGACGATGGTTTTCGCAAAACCGTAATTTTAAATAAAGCTTTGTTGGCTTCTTGCGGTGAGTATCTGATTTTTACAGATGGAGACTGCATCCCGTCACCTGATTTTGTTTCAACGCATTTGAGGTTTCGCCAAAAAGGTCACTTTTTAACAGGCGGTGCGCTCCGGTTGCCGCTGGCACTCAGCAAAAAAATTTCACCAGAAGACATAGGTTCTGGAGATTGTTTTGGCTACGGTTGGTTGCGCAAAAATGGCATGCCATGGTCTTTGCACAACATTAAATCTGTAGATTCTAGTGTACTTAAATATTTATTTACTGCGCTTAGCCGCGCTGCCAAGACCTGGAATGGTGGCAATGCTTCTTGCTGGCGAAAAGACGCTCTCGGTGCCAAAGGTTTTGATGAACGCATGCAGCATGGCGGAGAAGACTGCGAGTTTGGTGATAGGTTGAAAAACGGCGGGATCAAACCTATATCTGTTCGCTACCATGCCAAAACCCTTCATTTAGACCATGGAAGACCTTACGTAAATGAAGAAGCAAAAATAACAAACGATAAAATACGCGCATCGACACAGGCGCAAAGGCTTAAAAAAACAAGTTATGGACTGCCTTGAGCCCTTTGCCAAGGTATGCAGGCTCTCTACTACTACAAACCTTAAGAAAAACTTTTAAATCAATTGCAGTGATTGATGACTTCTCCCGGCGATTGACCAGGCCTGAAGTTGAGCATTGTAAAAGAGTAGTATGTTTCGTCAACTTCACCTGCCTGACTGATGTTTTCTCTTGCTTGTAGCCCCATAACTCCAGAACCACATGGGCTATATATACGCTCTGCATCTGCAAAGATTACCGCAATTAAATTAGCCACACTAGAAATCCTATAAGTAAAATTAACTTTCTGGCAGTTCGTCAGAGTAAAGCCAAGTCCATTTGGGAAGTTGCAATTGCTAGCTGGGTTTGGGTCTGCAGGGTTAGTTTTTCCATAACCTGAATCCATTGTGCTGGAACCTAAATCTCCGCCTCCCACGAGATTAGATGTGTTATACAAAGTTATTATCGTTTTCATGTTTACAGTTGCTTCTGTAAACTTCGCCTTTGCTTGAAAAACTTCAAACCTTGGAAGGGCTAATGTGGCAAGAAGACTAATGATCGCTACGACAATCATAAGCTCGATCAAGGTAAATCCGCTTTGACTTTTGAGGGTCTTAAGACTGAAATATTTCATATGTAGTCCCTGTCCTTCTCTTTTAAAACTCTTACATAGGTTTTTCGGACAGGGCGCTGGAAAAGCTTAGAGTTGGTTCTAAGCGGTTGTAATTAAAAAGTATTTACAGATTTTTGTATACTTCAGATATAAGCTTGTCTTGCTGGTGGCGCAGCTCGACGATAGACACCTTTTTTTTGTTTTTTGCGTTATTCAAAACAGCAAATGCTAGGTAGCCATGTCTTGGGTGAAAAAAATACCCTGCTAAACTCGACGCCATACGAGGCTGGGTTAAGGTTCCAGTCTTAGCGCGCAGAATGCCTGCAAGCCCGCGGGTTTCCTTTTTCTTGTAGCGGTCTCGAAGGGACCCATCGTAGCCAGCATTTGGAAGGCTTGCTAAAAACTCAGGAAAAATTTCCATCTTCGAATAAGCATAAGAAAGCATTTTAACAAGTGAGGCAGCGCTTAGCTTGTTTTCAGGGTTAAGGCCTGATCCGTTGATATAGGTGCCGTCTTGCACGCCGACCTTTGTGCGTAAAAAGTTTTGCAACACCGACATGCCGCCAGAAATAGATGCCTGGCCTGCAAACTCGGCCCCAAGCTTTGAGACAAGTGTGTCGGCAATGTAGTTGTTTGAGTATTTGTTTAAGCCTCTAACCAGTTTGCTCATTGGGTAGCCTTTTATATCCATAAGGTGCCGGGCTGCGCCGGGCTTTTTCCCTGCAACAGTGTTTCCTTCTACTGCTACGCCCATTTGCGCAAGAAAAGCTTTTAGGTACGAACCTGCCAAAAGAACAGGGTCTGACACGGAGCGGTATACTTTTTTTAGGCCGGCATCTGATCTTATTTTTCCGTTTGTTTGCAGGGCAACACCGTCCAGTACGCTGACCCTGTCGACCCGAAAGCCGTTTCTGCCGCTATGGATTGTTTTGATGTTGTTGACTACTTTGACGCTATCAAGTTTTACCGGGTCTGTAGTAAGCAAAGCTTTTTCGCCAGCTTTCGTTCCGGGGGCAATCGCAAGAGCTACCGTGTTAAAGTTAATGCCCAAAGCAGAAACAGGTGCATCGTATGCGTTGCTCGAGCGCTTTTGGCCTGCAAGCCTGGCTGCATCTTTTTTTACTTGGAAATAACTATTGTCTATGACGATGTTTCCAGTGATTTTGCGGATACCACTGTTGCTAATGTCTGCTGCAAACTGCCAAAGTTTTTCTGAAATTAAATACGGATCACCTTTTCCTACGATGACTAAATCACCGGCAATGGTGTCACCGTTTCTGGTTCCAGTCGTATAAACGGGTGTGTTGATTTTCGAGTAAGGCGGGTAGTGGTTCAACACGGCCAGCGAGGTGGCTATTTTCATGACTGAAGCGCTTGTCAGTGTGGTGTTCGGGTTGTGGCTTGCGATTATTTTTGCGTCGCTTAGCCGAGAGACCACAAAGGTGGTGTCTGTTTTTTTCGAAAGCCACCCTAGTGCAGGTAGGTTTTTAGCCGAAAGGCTTGGGCTGTCGGTTTGGACGCCCTTGGCTTGTGGGTCATTGGCAAGTGCAACTTGACTTAGCAGCAGTGAAATCAAGATTGCCTTTATATTAACTAGTCTAGGGGCAATCTCACCTACTTGGTGCGTATTCTGTAAAAAAAGCATAATGTTATCCCTTCGATCAAGGCGCCTGGCTCTCGGGGGAGAATAGACTAAAACCCTGACAATACTAACAGATCTTGATATGAGCATTGTGAGAAAAAGGAGTAGAAACATGCGAGACGTAACGATTATTGGAACAGGCCCATCGGGTCTAACGGCTGGGATCTATGCTGCACGTGCAGGGTTGAAGCCGGTTATCTTCGCTGGTCTGCAGCATGGTGGGCAGCTTACAACGACGACAGATGTAGAAAACTTTCCAGGGTTTCGCGAAGGCATCATGGGTCCGAAGCTTATGGAAGACATGACAGAGCAGGCGATTCGTGTTGGCGCTGAAATTGTTTATAAACAAATCACCAAAACGGACCTAAGCAAGCGGCCTTTTACGCTGTGGGCTGACGACGAAGAGTTTCAAACGAAATCTTTGATCATTGCAACCGGTGCTACAGCAAGAACTTTGGGCCTTCCAAACGAAGCGGCTCTTATGGGGCGTGGTCTTTCGACTTGTGCAACATGTGATGGTTTTTTCTATAAAGGCAAAAAAACTGTTGTTGTCGGTGGCGGCGACTCTGCGATGGAAGAAGCTACCTACCTTGCAAATATCTGCGAAGAGGTGATTTTGGTGCATCGCCGCGATTACTTTAGAGCGTCCAACATCATGGTCGAGAGAGCTCGCAATCATCCAAAGATCAAGTTCAAGGTGCCGTATAGCATTGAAAAATGTATTGAAGGCCCTCAAGGTGTTGAAGGCGTTGTTCTTGTGCACGAAGAGACCGGAGAAAAAGAAGAGTACATGGCTCCTGGTGTTTTCATGGCCATCGGTCATAAACCAAACTCTGGCATCGTATCGGACTTTATAGATACAGACGAGCATGGCTACATCAAAACAACCGAGTACACAGCTACAAATGTTCCAGGTGTTTTTTCTGCTGGAGACATTAGTGACTCTGTATTCCGTCAAGCAATTACTGCCGCTGGACTTGGCTGCCAGGCAGCAATTCAAGCAGGCAGATTTTTAGAAAGTGAGCACGATTAGTTTGTTAAAGAATTTTTTCAGCGGTGACAAAAGTAAAGTTGGCGCTAGCGCTGCAGGTTTGGCTGTGAGGGCAGAAGATGTCCTCGAGAAACTAAAAAATGTGGTCGATCCAGACCTGCACAAAGATATTGTGTCTTTGGGGTTTATAAAAAACCTTAAGATTGAGGATGCAGAAAACGGACTCGGCGGCTTTCAGGTGTCTTTTGATGTGGAGCTGACGACGCCAGCTTGTCCGGTCAAAGAACAGTTAAAGCAGCAGTGCGAAGAGCAGGTTTTAGCAATCGAAGGGGTAAAGCGGGTAAGCGTACTTATGACGGCAAAAACCGTTGGTAGGTTTACCTCAGGCAATACTTCTGCAAATCCAAGGCTTTCAGGGATTCAAAACATCATTGCGGTTGCCTCAGGTAAGGGGGGCGTCGGAAAATCATCGACGACTCTTCAGCTAGCGATGGCGCTAAAAGACACTGGTGCTTCTGTGGGTATTTTAGATGCCGATGTTTATGGGCCTAGTATGGTTTTGATGACAGGCTGCGCTGCAACAGCTTCTAGCCGCAAAGCAGAAAGCGGCGAGGATCTGGTGGTTCCGGTAGATTTTGAGGGTATCTCTGTTATATCGACAGCGATGTTTGCCTCTGCGAGCCAGGCTACGATTTTGCGTGGCCCTATGGCGTCTTCGATCATTAAGCAGTACTTAACGCAGGTCGATTGGGGTGAGCTAGATTACTTGTTGATCGATTTCCCGCCTGGAACCGGAGACATTCAGCTGACTCTTGCTCAATGCGCCGAGATCACAGGTGGTGTTGTCGTATCTACTCCACAGGAAGTTGCGTTGATTGATGCGCGTAAAGCTGTGGCCATGTTTGAGACCCTTAAGGTTCCAGTGATTGGTGTGGTAGAAAATCAAAGCTACTTTATCTGTGATGGTTGCGACAAAAAACACTTTATCTATGGCTCTTCCGGTGGGCGGAAGATAGCGCGGCAGTACGGGGTGCCTTTGTTGGGGCAGGTTCCTTTTTATCCTAAAATCACCGAGCTACTTGATCGAGGCGATGCAGACAAGCTTCGTGGCGAGAAAGAAATATTTTCTTCCTACCAAAAAATTGCAGGTCAGATGGCAAGCTCTTTGGCGACTCTTCATAAGAATTCAAAAGATTGCTTAAGTCACTTTTCCTATTCTTGGGATCAGCTTAAAGAGACTACTCACGAGCCTCAGCAGAAAAGTTCGGCAGGCGGAGGGGTTAAAAAGTCTTTTCTGACAGGGGTTGGTAAAAAGAACAATTGGCTAAGCCTTTCTTGGAACGACGGCAGTGAGAGTTTGTTTAGTCCTTCGGATTTGCGTAAAAGCTGCTTGTGCGCAACCTGCGTGGATGAGCATACGGGTGAAAAGCTTTTAAAAGAACGATCCGTGCCTGATGCTCTAGAAATTGTCCAGGTCAACTCCGTAGGCCGGTACGCTTTGCAGATTATTTTTTCTGACGGGCACCGGACGGGAATTTACACGTTTGAGAATCTTTCTCAGATGTAGCCGGTTTTTATTTGCGAATCTTTTTACAAAAAAGAAACACGCGTATACTTTTTGGGGGCTTTTTGAGCCCCCATTGTCTTGTAGCAATATATATGTGGGTCTTAAGGAAAACAGAACGCATGGAGGCGCTATATGACAACAAACTTGATTGGCCAGGTAGCTGCCGGCGGACTTAGCACCAAGCTTTTTGCTCAGTCTACAAACCAGCCTGCAGGCTCTGAGCTAAGGCTTTAATCGTCTAGCTCTGGAAACCATGGTCACCAAGTGACTTTGAGCCTAGCGGAGTTTGTTGAGCTTCTAAGAGTCCTTAAAGCAGGTGGTGGTTCTTCGACTGTAGATATCCAAGGTAGTTCAGGGCACGCTCATGTGATTGAGCTAAATTTCTACCAAGGTTTGGCTCTTCTTTTGGAGGGTAGCTTGAGTGTGGAGTCCTCTAAAGACGCAGGTCATACGTATTCAATAGAGCTGTCTATTTAGAAAGCTGGTCACCATAGGTCGCTTGCTCGTCTAAGATCTCTTCCAAGTCTTTTTCTGTAGTAAGTGGATTGGCCAAAACAACTCGCAAGACATTTAAGTCTTGTTTGTACTTATCTACATAAAACTTCGTCCGCGAAACAAAGCTAACCCCCATGGATCGTTGTTTTTTCTGCAGGCTCACTTGAAGTCTGTTGACGCTGTCTTGGTTGTCCAGCTGTTCTGTTTTGCCGCGAAGCTTTTTGGGGACATAACGGTACGTTAAGATGTTGAGCTCAGGCTCTGTGATAAGCTCAAAGGCTTTGTGTTCTTTGATCATTTGGGCAAAGTGCTGTGCTCTTTCGATTCCTGTATCAATCAAAAACTCGTAGCCTTGCTTCCCCATAATGTTTAAAGCGCTATGCAGAAGCATCGACATACCCGGGCGACTACCCTCCAGGCTAAACTTGCCAAGGTCGTGCGAGCCTTTGCGGATGATGTATTGCGCCGAATGTTGGATGGCCTTTACATCTTTCGGGTCTTTGCAAAGCAGGATTCCTGCACCCATAGGGGTGTAAAGCTGCTTGTGTGCATCGATCACAACTGTCCTAGCCCTTTCGATCCCAGCTAATTTTTGTTTATGTTTATTCGAAAAAATAGTCGGCCCACCCCAGGCTCCGTCTACATGCATGTGGATAGGGTCGCCATCTTGTTCATACTTTTCACAGAGCTCGGCCATTGCTAACAAATCGTCACAGGAGCCCGACTCAGTAGTGCCTGCAATCCCAATGCAGGCCATGATGCCTACGTTTTGTTTTCGAAGCTCCTTGATGCGGTCTTCTAAAATATCTAGGCGTATGTGGTGGTTTTTGTCGGTTGGCACAACAGAGACAGACTCTGAGCCAAGCCCAAGAACGTGCATCGCTTTTTTAATAGAGTAGTGACCTTTGTCCGAAACCAACACGACAAGATCCGAGTACCCATGTGCCTGCATCGAACGCCATAGGCCTACTTTATCAACTGTTTGTTTAGTTTTTCTTCCTAGGATTCGGTCTCGCGCAAGCCATAGACCTGTTAGGTTTGCTACGGTCCCGCCGGAGCAAAACAGCCCTAAGGCTCCATCTGCTTCATGCGTGTGGTTTCGGTAGAAAGCCTCACTGTTTGCGTAAATCAAGTTGTGAAGCATTGCAATTGTTTGGCGTTCAAGGGGCGTAAAAACTTTAGAGGTTTCGATTTTGACCACATTTTGATTCAGTGCAATGAGGACCTTTGCGAGGGGCATCATAAAATACGGTAGAGCACTGGTCATATGTCCGATGTATTTGGGGGCGCTTAGATGTACCGAGTTTGGAATGACGTAGTTCATCAAAAAATCGGCATGGTCTGAGACAAAGGTCGGCTCTTCAGGTATCTGAAAGTCTTCAAACACTTGTGAAATCTTATTTATATCCATCTCCGAGGCCACTATGTTTTCTTTTAGAAAGCCTTGGATGTTCGAAGATATGGTCGCTTCAATTTTAGAGAGTGTAGAGCTTTTATTTTCAGGAACTGTAAAAATGCGCCGTAGGTTTTTTGCATTCGCTACGGCGCGTTTTCTGGTTTTTTTTACAGGCTTAGTTTCCAGTGTGTTGGTCCTGCCATTTTTCTACACAAGATAGGAAGTCTTCGTCCAAAGAGTCTACATGTGTTTCAAGATGAACATCTAGGTCTTCGTCACAATAACCATTGTTGATTGTCACCTTCTGCACGCGCGGGTTTAGTTCCCACTTTTTTGCTTGAAGGTGTACCTCTAAAGGAGAGTGTTTTGTACACTCATCCACAAACTCTTTTGCGCTCCAGAACTTTGGCAGTTCTAGTCCACTAAGTTTGAGTTGAATCTTTGAACGGCTCAGCTTTGTGACCCTGGCCGGGCAAGAAAGTTTAAAGGAATGAAAGGGTAAAAACAGCTTCGCTTGCATTCTGAATGCTACCTCCGTTTACTACAGCCCATTGTGATATCCCCTAAGGTCCCTCTGACCCAAGCACTTTTTTTAATCAATTCTGCTTATTGCCTAATTTTTATTGGTTGGCTAACCGTCCAATTTAACTGTTTATCTTTTGCTAAGCCGAATTGGCACAATCGCTTGTTTCTCTAAAGCCCTAAAAGAACTAGATTAAAAGACATAATTGATGTGTTCGTTTACGAACTGCGCAGACCAAGGAGGGTTTATGCGGGCGGTAAAGCAGGGATTCGCTTTTCTATTAGTTGTGTTTTTCTCGGTCAATGCATGGGGTGAAAGTCGGCAGGAGTCAGCTTCCTACCAAATTTTAACCATGGATCAGTTAGAAGAAAGAGCAACAGACTTCTTCGACAAGCTACAAGCAGAGCTAGCTGCGACAGACACCAATGATTTTATGCCTGTCTGGTTAAGTGATTCACAAGAATATGCAGCCCTTACCAACTCACTGGTTGTGCAGTTGGAGCAAGGAATTGATCCGCGTATTTTTGAGTCTGCTTTTGAAGTTACTCTTAAACGGTTAGAGGGCTTGGAGCAAACCTACGTCTTAAGCTTTGACTCTGTCGACGCTGCAATGTCTGCTTATGGTATTTTACAAGAAGCCGATGGGGTTTCTTACATTCAAAATGACTTCCAGCTTCACCTGAAAAGCAGATCCATTGCGGCAGAACCAAAAGATATCTTCTTTAAAGACCAGTGGCACCTAAAAAACACAGGCCAGCTAGGCCCAGAACACAAGATCGATATTCAAATTTTAGAAGCTTGGAAAACCACAACTGGCAATAGAACAAAGCCGATCGTAGCTGTGGTTGATGGCGGCTTTGACATTGAGCATCCTGACCTAAAAGAAAAATGGTTTGCAAATTCAAACGAGATTCCTGACAACCAAAAAGACGACGATGATAATGGTCTAGAAGATGACTACTATGGTTGGAACTTTGCTACTGGCTCAAACAAGATGAACTTTGGCTTTGGCGCAGGCCATGGCACTGCGGTAGCAGGTCTTGTCGGTGCGGCGCAAAACAAAATTGGAACAGTAGGTACTTGCCCCGATTGCAGAATACTTCCAATCACCATCAACGGTCGAGTTTCTAAAGATGCTAAAGCTTTCTTGTATGCCATAGAGCGTGGTGCCCAGATCATCACAAATAGTTGGGGCTACTCGATAGGGTCGCTGCGAACTAAAGTCGTCGAAGAGGCCATTGCCAAAGCTGCAAAAGAGGGTAGGGATGGAAAAGGCGCGATTATATTCTTTGCCATGAACAACGCGCACGTGGACGACTGCGAGGGTTCAAGGCCAGATATATCTTCACACCCAGATGTCATTGCTGTTAGCTCTATCGATGGCACAGGGACAAGAGTTCGCAAGTCTGGCTATGGAGAATGCCTTAAGTTTTTATCGACCAGCGGTCAAAACTCAAAAAAAGACGGAGTAGTCACTACCGACGTCGTAGGGTCGAGTGGGTACAACTATAAAGAAGATGATGAAACTGAATTAAGCGACTGGGACTACACTAAAAAGTTTGGCGGAACCTCAGCAGCTACGCCTATCCTTGCAGGTGGCGCAGCTCTTTTGCTTGATATAAAGCCGGAGTTAACTAAGGACGAGCTTGTAAAGCTTTTTGCGACTACAGCCCGCAAGGTCGAAGCCGAAAAAGCAGGCTACGATGAAGAAACCGGACATTCGGACAGCCATGGGTTTGGGCTTGTAAGTATCGACGCGGCATTAAAATCGCTGTTGAAGTCTCTTTAAAAAGATAAAAAAAGTCATCTTAATAGCAGCCCCCCGTTATAACTAGCGGGGGGCTGCTGCACACTGCAAGAGTTTTAAGGCAAGCAATATTAAGCCGACTTTTCAGCCTCGTAGCCTTTTTCTTTTAGAGCGGCCAAAAGTGCTTCTTGATGATCTAAGTTAAATGTTTCTACGTGGAAGTGACACTCTACCTTGTACGCATCACCGCCGGTAAAAACCCTGTTATGACTTACTTTAAGTATATTGATGTTTAGCTCTGCGATTTCTTTTAAAACGGTGGCTAGGTTGCCTGGCCTGTCGTCGATGAAAAACCGCATACGCATCAGACGTCCCGTCATGACAAGGACTTTAGAGGTGATCCTAGACAAAAGGCTTGTGTCGATGTTTCCGCCGGAGATCACACAGCAGACGTTCGAGCCGCTTTTGAGCGATTGAATTATTTCGCTTTTCTTTTCGATAAATGAAGCAAGCGAGGCCGCTCCTGCGCCTTCGGCAATGACGTTGTCATTTTCCATCAGGTGAAACAGGGCCTGAGATATCTCGTTATCTGTAACTGTTATGATTTCATCGACATATTTTTTAACGATTGCTGTATTTAGATCACCCGGTTTTTTGACTGCGATACCGTCAGCAATGGTTCTTCCTTGAGCTTCCTCTAGGTCTACTTGCGTGAAGTTTTCTTTCATTTGAGGGTAGTAAGCTGTTTGGACACCGATGATTTTAACATCCGGGCGAAGCTCTTTGATTGCAATGGCGGTTCCACTAATCAGGCCACCTCCACCGATGGGAAGTATCACCGCATCTAAATCTGGAATTTGCTCAAGCAGCTCAAGCCCGACAGTCCCTTGGCCACAGATAATGCGAGGGTCTTTGAAGGCGTGCACCATCAAAGAGCCATTTTTGGCAGCAAATCGTTCGGCCGCCTCATAGGCCTCATCATAATTGTTGCCCACAAGCTCAATGGAGCTGCCAAGTCTTCTGGTGGATTCAATTTTTACTTGCGGCGTAAAGCGAGGCATAAAAATAGTAGAAGAGATTTCGCGCCTTCCGCAGATACGCGCCACGCCCTGGGCATGGTTTCCTGCGCTTGCAGCTACCACACCATTTTTTTTAGCGTCTTGGCTTTGTAGGATTAGGTTTGCAGCTCCTCTTATCTTAAAAGAGCCAGTGTGGTTAAAGTTTTCTAGCTTCAGCCATATGTTTTTTTTACTAAGATCCGAAAAAAAAGCCGACTTTTTAACGGGAGTCACAACTATTTCGTCAGCGATTCTTTGGCGCGCTTCTTGAATATCCTTAAGCGTAGGAATCTTCATGACTTTCATGGTTGAGGTTGGCCTTCATTCTCACTTTTGCCAAAGATCTTCCTGCGCCACTGATCGTCTTTAAAGAATTTCCCGCGAAATCTTTTATGTTTAGGGTTTTCGACCAAAAAGCCTTTTCCGCGTTCATCGTCAACCCAAGAGATTTCACTGCCGTTTACAAACTCAGCGGTTTCGGGGTCGACAATAAAACAAAGCCGATCTTTATCATCCACATTCTGTTTTTCTTGGTCACTCGGCTGGCAAATAAGGTCATCTTCAGCCGGGTCATCAAAGGAAACTCCATACTCGAAACCGTCGCAGCCTTTGCCGGATAGATATAGGCGAAGGTGTTGGGCAGCATGTTCTTCGATTCGCATGCTCTTGCCTGCATTCCAGGCGCTGTCTTGAATATTTAGCTTTAAGTCCATTTTTTACTCCGTACCGCCCATTTGCCTGGGCCACTTAGTTTATACACTATTTTGCCAGATGGCCACGTATTCCGGCTAATCTTTGCACTAAATTTTACAAGAAGATTCATGGTCTTAGGGCTGTAATGCTATAGTCTAGCTATGTTTAAACCTACTAGTCTTATTTTTGCTGTTGTTTTTCTGCTGGTTCTTTTAGCTGGAGCTTACCTCTTTGTCTCTAAGCCTAAAGAAGGCAACCCTTTTGACCGGCCTGCGGGGGTAGGCTCTTTCGAGATTTCCGCGAGTGACTGGGCAGCTTTTGGTGATACTCGCGGGTATGTCGAGCCATGTGGTTGTAACCCCGAAACCGACTTAGGTGGTTTGGTGCGCCTTCGGTCGTGGCTGCAAGAAGAAAACTCAAACTCTGAGTCCCTAGCTCGGCCGAAATTTTGTCTTGGAAATATGTTTCCACAGCATGCTGAAAAGCCAGAGAACTTAGGTAAAGTCGAATTTATTGATGCTTTTTTAAAGACGAACGTCCCGGCTTCTCACGTGCTTCCTTGCTTGGTAGGAAAGATAGAGTGGAGTCAACGCAGCGTCTTAGGCGAGAGGCTACGTGGGTTTCTACTTTCAAATACAAATAAACTATCTGACAAGTTTGTTTCTTATCTAAAACTAAAAGATGCCTTAGTGTTTGGTTTTCTTGAAGACAAAGATCTTGCCGCCGCCGACACCTTGCTTTTAAAGCGACTCAAAGAAGTACACGCCAAACAAGAAGAGCTAGCAGGGGTAAGCCTGAATAAAGTTTTGCTTTTTTCTGGCTCAGACGCGGCTCTAAAGTTTTTTGAAGTCCAAGAGTGGTTCGATTTAATTGTAAGTTCAAATACTTCTGGGCTTGATGTCGAGCCCGATAAAAAAGAAAAAGAAAAGCCAGGGCTATTGCTTCGCTCTGAATCAACCTATATGGTGCCAAGTTTTGGGCAAGGCGTTATCCAGAACGTCACTGATAGCATTACTAAAAGCCCTGTTCGTGACGTTTCTTTCCCGGCAGCTGCAAGTAGGCCCGGCGAGATCAGGTTAGGCTCAGAGTTTGAAAAAAAGGGAAGCACCCCTGTTTTTGCCGGGCTGCGCTCTCCAGTTTTTTGGCTTGGCAGAGAAGAGGCTACTGTTTTGCCCAAATCGGACCCGGTAAGCAAACAGTACAAACGCTACAATGCTAGGCAAGGCGATATCTTTGGGGTGTGGCTTGATAGCCGGCAGAAAGCTTACAAAGAAAAACTAGGTGAGAATGGCGGCAACCCAAAGTACGTGGGTGCAGAAGCCTGCAAGTCTTGTCATAGCCAAGCCTATGAGGTTTGGACAAAGTCTAAGCATGCCCATGCACACGAAACCTTAGTAAATAAAGCCAAACATAAAGATTTGGAGTGTGTTTCCTGTCATGTGGTTGGCTTTGCAGATCCTGCCGGATTTCCCGGCGTGAGCGAAGTCAATCTAGGTTCAAGCCACCTAAAG
>JALZUO010000037.1 GCA_023301565.1 Oligoflexales bacterium | reverse complement strand
TACGATAAAATATTTTCACGCTACGTAGAAGCGGTTGGGAAAAAAGGGGACGTGCTTCTAGCTATTTCGACCAGTGGAACAAGCAAAAACGTCCTCGCTGCAGCAAAAGCAGCAAAAGAAAAAGGAATCAAAGTAGTCGGCCTTTCTGGAAAACCTTCTACCGAGCTAGAAAAAAACTCTGATTTTTACCTTTGGTTGGACGGAAAAACAGGCTACGCAGACCGCGTACAAGAGCTGCATATTAAGGTACTCCACACTTGGATCGACATCATTGAGAGGTCTCACTAGTTTTTTCTTTAAAAACAGCTATTTAGGTGCGTGTTAAAGTTTTTTTCACGCTCTCCGATAAGTATTAAATGGTTAGAAAATATATAAATTCACGCGGCTTCACACTAATCGAACTAATGGTTGTCGTAGCAATCATAAGTATTTTAGCAACTCTAGCTTTGCCAAAATTTAAGACGTTTCTTGCAAAGTCTTATAGAGCTGAGGCTGACCTCACCGTCAAACAAATTAAAACTTTGTTAGAAGTTAGCGATGTAACCGTAAACGGAGGTCCTTCAGCGCATGGATCGCCATATTATATATTATCCGATGGTTTTGGTGCATCCCACTACAATGAACATGGCGACTGCAATTACAACCCTGGACTCACGGCCGGCACGAACATTATTGGGTTCGAATTTAACCAAGGTGACTGCGCAAAGCTGAAACACTCCTACACGCTCTACTACCGGCCTCTCGTAAAAACAGGTTTTCTCAGAATCTACCCAGGTGCAAAAAAACCTGGGGAATCGAAGTTTACTAGCACTTATTTCGCTGATTGTGTTCCCGTTGCTCAATTCCACTTTCATTTAATAGATATTGAAAACGGGCTAGATTTTTTGCCGTCCAGGCTAAATGGTGGAGCGGGACTGCCTCCCCACTGTTACTAGCGCAGAGCTTCTTTTAGGTAAGATAGAATACGGTTTTTAGATGCAGGGTCCCTAAACCCACTCCCGCTTGGTGGCATTACGTCTCCATCCGTTGATGGCAGAAGCATCCGGCCAAGTATTTCACTTCCATTTACTAAAACGTCGCGCTCACTTTGCAGCGGCAAAAAAGAAGCTGCGTCATGGCAATCAGAAGTAGCACAGGTCCCGATAAACTCGTTCTTTACTTTAACCCAGCCAAGTGTTTGCACCTTAGCTGTTCCGCCGGACCCTCCTGGCTCTGCCCCGAGGTCTTTTCTCACCTTAAACGGCTTTTCGCCGCCAGAACCGCAAGAAACTAGTACCGACAAGCACACCAGGCTTAAACTCTTTTGGAGACTCACTAAAGCACCTTTCTTTCGATCTAAAAAAAACGCTTCTAAACATCTAAACAAGAGATACCATATTTTTGCTGTTCGCCTCTAGACCATAAAAAAAGAAACAGCCCCCAGCCTTTTTGGCATAGAGCTATTTGTACCTGAATTTATTAAGGGTTTAGGATTTACTGGCCTTCGGGTCCATTGCATCTTGAAGGCCGTCACCCAAAAAATTAAAGCTCATCACCGTGATTAAAATCAATATGCCAGGAATGACAACCAGAGATGGCCGGTTGTTAATTGACTCAAGAGCGTTATTTAGCATATTACCCCAACTCGCCGTCGGCGGCTGAATCCCGAGTCCCAAAAAGCTCAGTGCAGCCTCAAACAAAATATTTTGTCCCACCGCTAGAGTCACGGCAACGATTACTGGGGCAAGTACGTTTGGGAGCATTTCACGCACGATAATACTCCAATCACTTTGACCCATGGTACGTGCCGCTAATACGTATTCGTTCTTCTTGATAGAAAGAATAGCTCCTCGGACAAGCCTTGCCTGTACCATCCAAGAAAAGGAGACGAAAATGATGATCAGCTTCAAAATGCTGCCCTCGTCACCTTGCATATAAGCACCAACTACAGGAATCTTCCCAAAATCCAAAGCCGCCATCAGAATCAAAATAGGTATCAAAGGCAAAGCTAAAAAGGAGTCGGTTACCCGCATTAAAACGGTATCGAGCTTTCCGCCGTAGTAACCAGCGAGTGAACCGACAAGTATCCCAACAACCATAGACGCTACAGCCGAAAGCATAGCTACTGCTAGCGAAACTCGTGCTCCATATAAAAGCCTAATAAAAGCATCTCGCCCAAGTTCATCTGTACCCAATGGGTGACTGGTTGACCACTCACCATACCTTTGTAGAATTTTTTGCGCAGACGGGTCCAAGCCAGTCAAGCTAGCAATGACATCTGCGAAAATAGCCAAAAGTGACAGTAAAAGGATCATAAAGACACCACCAACAGCTACTTTATGCTTTAGAAAACGACTTAATACGGTTGCCCAATAGGTCTTTACCGCATCTTCTTGCACGTTGATTCCTTTCACCGACTCCTCAGAGCTTGAAGCTATGAAAGCGTCAGATATCCCGGTAGATGTATGAGCCATAGTAACCTCTACTGATATGTTATTCTAGGGTCGAGATATGCATAGAGCACATCAGCCAACAAATTCATCAATAAAACAGCAAGACAAATCATCAAAAAGCAGCACATAGCGATGTTAAAATCGTTACCCATGATTGAATCAAACATCAAACTGCCGATTCCTTGGTAGGAAAATACTTTTTCCGTGATCACCGCACCCGAAAAAATTAGCCTAAAGCTAAGGGCTACCACGGTCACAACAGGAAGCAGTGCGTTTCTGAGAGCATGACGGCGAATCACACTAGACTCGGTTAAACCCTTTGATCTAGCTGTACGGATATAGTCCATGCGCAAAGTTTCAAGCATAGAGCTTCGCGTATAGCGAACCCAGCTCGCTATGGTAAGCATACTCAAAGCCGTTACGGGCAAGATCAGGTATTGGATTCGGTCCATAAGGACCGCAAAAAAATTCGATTGATCCACCCCTATGGTTTCCACGCCACCAGCTGGTAGCCAGTCGAGTTTTACTGAAAATACAATAATAAGAATCAAGCCAAGCCAAAAGGATGGTGTTGAAATGCCTGCAAACGCAAACATGTTGATAAAGTAATCGAGTTTAGAGTGCTGCTTTAGGCTAGCGAATACCCCAAGAGGAATGGCTATCACCAAAGATACGAGCATGGTTAAAAAACCAAGTATCATCGTATTTACAACTCTCGGAGCAAGAATCTGACTTGCCGGCACTCTATAGGTGCGAGAATAACCTAAATCACCTTGAACAAAACCTGCAGCCCACTTTCCATAACGAATGTAAATAGGGTCATTAAGGCCCATCAGCTCTTTCATCTGATCAAGGTTTTCGGTCGTGCAATCTGGGTTTGCACTACAGGCAATATCCAAAGGATCGCCTGGCATCAAGCCCATCATCAAGTAAGTGACGAAAGAAAGTACGATTAAAAGCACTACTGTTTGAATCAATCTTCTAATTATATATGAAGCCACCTACATACCTCCTTGGTGTGCTTTTACTCTAAAAAAAGTTTTTTAGTTTCCTAAATCCCAATGCTGCGCCCACCTAGGTGCAGAATGCTGATGCCCTGTCACAAAGTGATTCTTCATATTAGCTGGAATAACCGCAACGTCTGAGCGGAAATACAATGGGATCACAGGGACATCCTTGTTGTACTCTTGCATCACTTTAACCATTAGCTTCTGACGCTCTTTTTGATCTAACTCTGTTTCAATTAAATCTAGAGCCTCATCCACAACTGGGTTGCTCCAGGCTCCGCTGTTTTGACCAGAAAAAGAGTTCTTACGGCTAGGGATCATTGAGCTATGAAAAATAGATGCTGGAGGGTTGTCCGGACTACTGATCCAAGCAAACATCGCAAGCCCTGGGTAAGTGCCTTTTCTAACAGTTTCGCCAAAAAAGATTCTAGCTGGCTGTGTCTTTAAAGTTACGTTGACGCCAATCTTTTTCCAGGCGGCTTGCAAAAACACCTGCACCTGCTCGCGGGTTTTGTTTTGTGCAGTAGTCATTAGGTTTAGAGTAAGTTTTTCACCATCTTTGTACCTATAACCATCTGAAGCGTTTGCTTTCCAACCTGCTTCTTCGAGTAGGGCTTTAGACTTCTCAAGGTCAAAAGCATACTTTTCTACGTCTTTGGTAAAGTAAGAATCCATCGGGTGCACGCTATGCAGTGCTGGTTTTTGCTGGCCTCTAAATAAAGCATCTGTAAGCTCTTTTACGTTCACTCCATGACGAAGAGCTTTTCTTATGCGGACATCTTTTAGAAGCGGGTTGCGAAGATTTAAGTCTACATGTTCGTAGACCAACCCAGGCTCAAACTTCACTTTGTATTTCCCTGAAAGCTTGGGATCTCTATCTAACTTTTCTTTTAATGAAAGCGCCTGATCAAAGGTCATCCCCAAGATACTGATCATATCAACGCTACCGGAGAAAAGGTTTGCTTCCATGGTTTGCGTATTCGATATCAGCTTAGCTATGATTTTTTTGATCTTAGGAGCATCGCCATAAAAGTACTCGTTTGGTGTAAAGATAATATGCGAACCTAGCTTGAGCTCTGAAATCTTATAAGGCCCGTTATACAAACCCGGGTTCAGCGGGTTCTTTGCATACTCTGTTTGCTTTTCATAAGCACCGGGCTGGTTTTTTGTTTTTTCCCAGATAGGCGCTTCTATGTGCGAAGGCAAAAGCCCAATGTTGCTATGGCTAAGCTTATAAAAGTCGTAGTAAGCTTTATCATGTTTAATGGTGAATTTCTTTGGGTTAACAGCGTCTACTGTAACGCTTTCAATGCGGGTATAGTTTTTCTTTTCACCTACCGCCACATTTTTAGACCCACCAACTTGCCAAGATAGCTTGAAATCGTGACCTGTCACAGGAGCGCCATCTCCCCACTTTGCGTTTGGCTTTATCTCCCAGCTTGATACGACTTTTTTTACGCCGTTTTCAGTCACGATTTTAGCAAGACCATTTTCAAGACTAGGCGTTTTTACACACAGAGCACACTCCCACTCCCAGTCTTTGTTGATCCAGTTGATGCTATGGATCACAAAGCCATTTAAATAAGAGGTTGCAAGCATTTGCTGCAAAATTGGATTTAGGTTTTCAAACTCCTGGGACATAGCCAAAACCAGCTGGTCATTTGCGGGTCCTGGTGTAGATGCCGTTGGCCCATTAGAGGTACATTGATTGCAGCCTGGAAGAATACTAATCGCAGTACCCATCAAAAGCCAAAACCAAAAAGAGGTCGTTTTCTTCTGTACTTTCATTTTCCCATAACTCCTTAGTAGCTCTATTTTGTATGTATTTAGTTAACCGTAATTTCTTTTACCATTTTCAACCAAGTGGCACCTGGCCTGATGGCCTTCCCCTATTATTTCTGGCCTTTTTTGCTTACAAATATCTTTGGCATAAGCGCACCTTGGATGAAAGTGACACCCAGAGGGAGGATTTATAGGACTCGGAACATCTCCGCCCAGAATCACCCGGTCTTTGAGTCGTTTTTCCCCAACCACCGGAATAGCGTCCATAAGCGCTTTTGTATAAGGATGAAGCGGGTTAGAAAACAACTGTTCACGGTCAGCGTACTCAACAATTTTGCCAAGGTACATAACCGCGATCGTTTGACACATGTGCTTTACAACCGCCAGGTCATGAGCAATGAAAAGATAGGACATACCCATCTCAGCTTGTATGTCTTTCATGAGGTTTAATATCTGTGACTGAACGCTCACATCCAAAGCAGAAACAGGCTCATCGGCTATGATCAGCTGCGGCTGTAGAATGATGGCTCGAGCTATAGCAATTCTTTGCCTTTGCCCGCCAGAGAACTCATGCGGGTACCTACGTAAAGCCCACGCCCCTAGGCCAACCTTGGTTAAAATCTGAGTTACCTTCTGCAGGCGCTGTTGCCGGTCTAAATCTGTGTGAACACGAAGTGGCTCTGCAACGATCCTGGCAATGGTCATCCTTGGGTTCAAGGAGCTGTATGGATCTTGGAAGATCATTTGAATGTCTTTGCGGTGAGGCCGAAGCTGGCTTCTAGACATTTTATGAAAGGGCTGACCATTAAAGATAACTTCGCCGCTTGTAGGCTCGTAGATTCGGATAAGCGTGCGGCCTAGAGTGGACTTGCCACACCCAGACTCGCCTACTAGCCCAATCGTCTCACCCCTACCGACTTCTAGGTCGATCCCGTCTACGGCATAGACCGTATCAGTCTGCCGCATCAAGATTCCAGAGTGGATTGGAAAATGCTTTTTTATGCCACTTACTTTAAGAAGTGGAGCTGTGGTTTCGGTCATGCTCATGATGCTTCTCCTCCAACGCCGTTTTTCCCAGCTTCAAGCGGGTGAAAACACGCAACCTCATGGTCTTTGGAAATTTCTTCTAGTGCTGGCTCTTTTTTACATTGGTCCGTAGCAAACCCGCAACGGTCAGCAAAACGGCACCCAGAAGGCATTGCTGAAAGAGGTGGCACACTGCCTTCGATGGTAGGAAGAACATCATCATTTCCGTGCAGCCGTGGGATAGAAGCCAGCAGCCCTTGAGTATAGGGGTGTCTAGGGTTGCTAAATATCTCATCAGCTGTAGCTACCTCTACGACCTTCCCCGCGTACATAACAACCACACGGTCTGCTACTTCTGAGATCACCCCAAGGTCATGGGTGATAAATTGAATGGCCATGCCAATCTCGTTTTGCAGCGATTTAAGCAGATCTAGAATCTGAGCCTGAATAGTTACATCCAAGGCCGTTGTAGGCTCGTCTGCTATGAGAAGCTCTGGGTCACAGCTAAGCGCCATAGCGATCATAGCCCTTTGCCGCATTCCACCTGACAACTGATGAGGGTACTGACGAGAGCGTGCCTCAGGTGATGGAATCCCGACCAGCTCAAGTAGTTCACATATCCTCTTATGTGCATCTGCTTTGGTCAGATTTGGCCTATGTGTCCATAACTGTTCTTTTATTTGACTGCCAATGGTCAAAACTGGGTTAAAAGCCGTCATGGGCTCCTGGAAAATCATAGCAATGCGGTTGCCTCGAATAGACCTCATGGTCGAGCCTGGTGCCCGCACAAGGTCTTGGCCAGCAAACTTAATGCTTCCGCCTGTGATCGCTCCGGGCTTTTGAATAAGCCCCATGATCGAAAAGCTGGTCACGCTTTTCCCGCATCCACTTTCACCGACAATCCCAATAGTTTCTTTGGGGTTAATCTGAAAGCTAACACCGTCGACCGCAGCAAAAGTACCTCGTGGCGTCTTAAAGCTTGTTTGTAAATTCTTAACTTCTAATAAAGCCATAGACGACCATCTCCTTAGCGTCGAGTTCGAGCTCTTATTATCCCTGAAATTAGGTCTTCTTTATAAAAGCTAGCACTCAGCATGTAGGAGCACAAGAACACCGTAAAAATGGCTGAGCTATTTTGCCTATAAAAAAAAAGAGCCCTGATACGGGCTCTTTTAAAATGATGAATGTTTTGGCTACTTGATGTTCAAAACCAAGTTTTTTAGCTCCTTACCTGGGCGGAAAACAGGAACCGTTCTAGCAGGAATTTGAATTTCTTCTCCTGTTTGAGGGTTTCTACCAACACGCGCCTTTCTATCAGAAACTGAGAACGTCCCAAAGCCCACTAGCTTTACTCCGTCATCCTGAGAAATGTTTTTGCTAACGATACTGATGAACGCATCCAGCGTTCTTTCTGTTTCTGCCTTCGTTCCCTTAGTCACTCCAGCTATAGCCTCTACCAATTGAGCCTTGTTCATTCGAATCCTCCCCTTGAACTATCGCTACATCGTTGTTTAAAAACGTTACAGGGTTATAATAAGTTGTCAAAGGTTTTTTTTATCACAGTTCGTTTACAATCTAAGCTGACGTGTAAAATACGAAGGAGTAATGAGATGAGATCAAAACTGTTTAAATTTTATTTGTATTCGGTGATTTTTTTGCAGTTGACGTTCGTAAACTTATATGCAGAAGAAAAAAAAAGTATCAGTAACCAAAAACTTATCGACCGATTGATTGTAAAATACGGTGACCAGGTTTACACGCAAAAAGAAATCGAACAAACCTTTCAAGTCGCAAATGCTTTGACCAAAAAAGGCATAATCTCACAGTCCGCAATCGCAGAAAAAACAGATGCAAACTGGCGCAAACGCGTCAAGCTTCATAGCTTTTTTCTTACATCTCTTAGTATTGCAAAAACGTCCACAGGTTATCGTCCAAACAAAAAAACGGTCAATATAACTTCGGAAAAACTAAAAAAACAATTCCCAAACTTAAGAGCATTAAAAAAACTGGTGCGCCAATGGCTCTGGGTTCACCAAATGGTCGAAGCACGCCAAAGGCAGGGACAAGAACACTTTCACAACAGTCGGTGGTTTAAACGAGCTCACTCGAAAGTTCGCACGCTCTACTATTCAGGAGCATTCGAGCAAAGGCACTAAATCTATTTGTACTTAATTCGACCAGTCTGTAGCGCAACGCCTCTGGAAGATCTATAGTTTTAAAAACTATCTTTTTTTTCAGCGTGACCAGGGAGAGAACATGCAAAAGACATTTGTTCTAGATACCAACATTCTTTTATCAAACCCGAACAGCATTTTTCAGTTTGATGATAACGATCTAGTTATTCCAATTTCAGTCATTGAAGAAGTCGACCACTTCAAGAAAAACCAAAATGAAACGGGAAGAAACGCCCGCGAGGTATCACGGATTCTAGACCGCCTCCGAACCCGGGGAAACCTAGCCAAAGGGATACCAATCAATGAAGACAAAGAAAACACTGGCAGCATTTTTGTCTATATTGGGCATAACTCAGAACTTCTACCAGATGGGTTAAACGACTCAGTCGACAATAATATTTTGTCTGTTGCTCTCCACATCCAAAAAGAGCAAGGAGACAAACGCAAGGTCATCCTCGTATCTAAAGATGCCAACCTGAGAATTAAAGGCGATGCGCTTGGCCTCGAAGCCGAAAACTACGAAGCAGACAAGATGGACATCAGCCATCTTTACACTGGAACAGCTACTGTCCCAGTCGATGCTGAAGTCATCAATGGTTTTTATGCAAAGCGTGAGGTCACAAGAGAAAGCCTTTCGATGGGTGAAGACACAAAGCTCTACCCTAACCAGTACATTTACCTTCACGAAAAAGACGACCCCAACCAAAAAGTATTTGGTGTTTACGACTCTGACTCTGAAGTTGTTCGTATGCTGGACACATACACAGAAGGTGTATGGGGGATTTTCCCACGCAACACTGAGCAAAGCTTCGCTCTTGAAGCGCTTCTAAATGATGACATTAAGGTTGTAACCCTAAGCGGCGGTGCCGGTACTGGTAAAACCCTTTTAGCTATTGCTGCAGGTCTTCACATGACTACAGATGAAGATAAGTACCAAAAGCTTTTAGTTTCTAGACCAATTTTCCCACTAGGTAAAGACGTAGGTTTCCTGCCGGGCGACATCGATGAAAAACTGAACCCTTGGATGCAGCCAGTATTTGATAACTTAGAGCTACTCTTATCTGGCGGCGTAACATCTCGGCCAAAAAGATTTAGCAAAAGCTACGAGGAACTTATCAAACAAGGAATACTTGCCGTTGAGCCTCTGACCTATATACGCGGCCGCTCACTCCCAAACCAATACTTTATCGTTGACGAGGCGCAAAACCTAACGCCGCACGAGGTAAAAACCATATTGACCCGCGCTGGCGATGGAACAAAGGTAGTCCTAACTGGCGACCCGTACCAGATCGACCATGCTTACCTAGACTCTGAAAACAATGGCCTGACCTTTGTGATCGAAAGACTGAAAAACTCTAAGTTGAGCGCGCACGTGTCTTTAACTAAAGGTGAAAGAAGTGAGCTCGCAACGCTAGCAGCTGAGATCCTGTAAAAATAGAAATTCTAGAATTTGATGGAACGCTCCCGAGTTGGGGGCGTTTTTTTATGTGCGGCAACGACCAACTATATAAGCAAAAGAAATACATCATAATTCACGATATTTGCTTTTCTATACTTTTCTTGAATATAAGCTCACGAAGCAAGTACGTATGGTAGTAATCTGGGTCTGCTTTTTGGAATGTATCCCACTTTTCTTTTGTTCTTCAGCTTACTATATCTGCCAATCTGCGTATCTCTCGGCTGATATTGCATCTGCACCAGCTTCGATCAACGTTAATGGAGAGAAAGGTTGGAACTCATATGCAACATCTGTGTCAAAGTAGCCGTCTTGCGGACGCTTAATCTCACCCTATTATCCAGACCCCGGAGCCCCCTATAGAAAAACTTCATAAATAGAGGTCAAAATGTATACGTGAAGAATGATCTCACTTTTTTAGTTTAGAAGAAGCTGCCTCCAAGCCTAAGCACGGCTGACTAAAAATCGAGGATATTTTTTCAGACAAATAGCTGTTAAAACCAGCGTCCAGTTCTATCGATTTTTTCTGTCTTAGCATGCCAAGGTGGGCTACAAGCTTGCTAAATTTAGGGTTTTTCTGAATTTCAATATTACCTATATCTATTTCAGCGGGGCTAAACGGCAAAAAACGAGAGTGTTCTCTTAACTTCCAGCTATCAGGGTAGGACTTATTTATATAGTCTAACAAAGGATCGAAGACAACCTCACCTTGGACTTTTGTGTTTACATGATCTGCAGCGCTTCTTTGAGAGTGAAGTAAATGATACGTCCAGTTAGTAAGGCGAACTTTATCGAGGTGTTCAAAAAGTGTGTTGATTGACATCCCTTCTTGAAGAACCCTAAAAAAAACTATTTTCCTTCCAGCAATTGCAGCGGGTGGTGGCAGTATGGTTGATACAAACTTTGCAGAGTCCTTTTTCCTAGAACTCATCAAAAACTTCAGTGGTGCTTCGAAAAAATATTTATTTTCTATACCAAAAGGCCCATACAACTCTGTTAAAGCAGAAAAAACACTACAGCTTTGACCAAGACAAACAATCGCATATTCATTTGGTGGGTAAACCCTAAAAATATTTTCTAGGTGGTTTACCGCTACTTGCGCTTCGTCTGGAGAAACACCTAAATTTGCTTTTGCACTGTTCAACGCCTGCACAAGTAAAAAAATAGAGACGATCTTTTTTAAAAATATTTCTGGAAGCATAAATTTATTATATCACATGGAAAAGATTAAAGTAAAAACCCTACAAAACAAAGAAGTCGGTAAAAAACAGCTATATCAAGTATGATATCCTATCACCTATAATTGAAACATCAGCTGAAACTCCTAGCCAAACAACCGTGGTGAGAACAAATGAAGTCTTGGACAAAGTTAGTCTTGTTAGCGACCATACCCCTATCTTCGGTATCATTGTCTGCTGAATCACCGGAAATCAAAAAAATACCCCTAAACTCCAAGGACGTCCGTACAACAGATGACCGTATTCGGTACTTCTCAAAGGTACTGTTAGAGAAAAAATACAAGCTAAACCCTCTGGGGGAAGGCGCAGGTGGTAAGTTTGATCAAGACCCACTCTTCAGGTTTGATTCCTTTGACTGCACCACATTTGTAGAAACCATACTAGCCTTAACAATAAGTAAGAGAGCTGGTGATTTTCAAAAAAACATGTCTAAAATTAGGTACAAAAATGATTTGCCTTCGTTTTCACAACGCAACCACTTCCCTCAGCTTGATTGGATGACAAGTGGGTTTAATAAAAAGCTCATCTAGCGAGCCTCTCTAGGAAGACATGACAAAATCTTTCAAAAAACAGTGATGATTTCAGACAAAAAAGAGTGGTTTTCAGAAATGTCACCGGGCAGCCTCAATTGTAAAAAAAGAAGGTGTGCTCGTAAGAAAGACCTGACTAAGCTTGCCAAAGAATTTGGACCGCAAGAGGTAGGTGTCACTTGGATACCGTTTAGCTTTATCTTTAAAAGAACAGAGCATGGTTACCGGTTGAGCCAAGACTTTTTGAACTCGGTTCCACACACATCTTTTTTTAACCTAATCTCTGTGCCAAAAAACAAACTCAAATCCATTGGCACAAAAATAGCCGTCCGCCATCAAGGAGTCTTATTGAAAAAGAGTGGGCAGCTTTACATTCGCCATGCCTATATCGGCTCAAAAAAAGTAGAAGAAGTGCCAGCTCTAGACTTCTTTTTAAAGTCTTACCTAGAAAAAAAAGACAGAAAAGATCTGGAAGGCATTGGGATAGATCTGTTTCAGGTTAGCTCTAGGTTAAAATAGTTCTTTTACCGTCTGATAAACCTCATCTACATGCCCCGTCAGCTTTACCTTCGGCCACATAGCAGCAATCTTGCCATCCTTACCAATGAGGTAGGTTGCGCGCTGAACGCCCCAGTACTTACGTCCATACATGTTCTTTTCGACCCAAATGCCGTACTTGTCCGCAATCTTATGGTCGACGTCTACAAGAAGATCAAAGTTAAGATCAAACTTTTCAATAAACTTTTGGTGGCTTTTTTCATCGTCTGGACTGACGCCTAAAATAACTGTTTTAGCCCTAGAGAACTTGGCTTTGAGGTCCCTAAACGATTGAGCCTGCTTGGTGCAGCCCGGCGTATTGTCTTTGGGGTAAAAGTAAAGGACCACGTTTTTTTCTCCAGCGAAGTCTCTTAGAGCAATTTTTTCGCCTTTAGCGTTCTTCAAAGTGAATGCAGGTGCTTTTTTTCCGATCTCTACAGCCATAACTTGACCCTCATCTGATTACGATCCAAACCTCTTGTGACCTAAAAATGTCACAACACGAGCACAATTGCACCTCAGGGTGAAGCCGCTGCCCTTCAAGGGTCAGGAGGGATTTGTTTTCTTACTAGCTATCCTACTGTAATTAATAGCTTTATTAAAACATTAGCTAGATACTTGGGCCGGTGTGATGCCTACTGTACGATAAAGAAAAGAACAGTTATAACCTTTATCTTAGAAAAATTTTGGAGAAGAATCTTTTTTGAAAATCTTAAGTTACGCTGACGGAAAACAAATAGATAAAATCAGGCTGGTCAAAGACGGTCAAAACACAATTGTTGCCTTTGCTGATGCATTTCGCGAAGCCGAAAGTGCGGGCTTGGATCTGGTTTGTGTAAGCCCAGAATCAAAACCACCAGTATGCAAGATTCAAGACTTCAACAAAATTCGCTTTGAGGCCAAAAAAAGTGAAAAAGCAAAGAAACAAAGAACCTCTGTCCTTAAAGAAGTTCAATTTAAAGTAAATATATCTGACCATGACTTTGGTACAAAAGTTAGCCGCATCGAGAAGTTCCTCGACCGTGGTGATAAAGTGAAGGTAGTTATTAGGCTAAAGGGTCGTGAACGCGATCATCCAGAGCGTGCCAAAGAGCTTTTAAAACGAGTCGTAGAAGCAGTTCCCTGCAAACATAATACGCAGCCAGGACCTGGCGCGATCGCAATCCTTGAAAAGGAAAAGTAAGCGTATTCCTTGGACTGCAACCCAAACAACTAAAACCTGCTTAAGTAAGCAGGTTTTTTTGTAGGCTAATTGGTATCTGAACCAATTGCTTCTTATAATTTTAGAAACATCACATCAGAAAAAATGGCCAGGGAGGGCTCATGAAAAAGGTTGCGGAAAACCGATATCCTCATTCAGCTGCTTTATTTCGCTTCTGCAAAGAAGCATTAGAGTATCGCTACGAGGGCAACGTCAAGGTAATAGACCAAGACGTCGGTGCGATTTTGGGTTACGACCCGGCTGATTGTTCGCATTGGAAAAAGGGTAAGAAAAACATCAAAACCCTAAAGACCATCCGGACAATTGCTGAATACTTGAAGATCGACGAAAGACTTCTGATAGATGTGGCCTCGGGCAGAATGATGATCGATGAAGCTATTTTTGAGTTCAAAGGATATGGAGAGTTTCACATTTCCTCTGAGCGTTTAGAGGTTTTAAAAAAGCAGTACTACAAAAAACCAGATGCCTGGCAGACTTCAGGCGGGATGGAAAACTTCGAACGGCTGTTCCAGATTCACCGCAGCGAACTCGAATCTCTTTCTGCAGAAGTTCTTCTAGAAGCAAATATCAAAGAAGCTCCTATCTATGTGCCAGAGCTTTACAGAAACCAACAAGGGCTCCACCTAAAAAGAGATGATGACCTTGAAAAAGCTTTTTATATTAGGCAAACAGGCAAAACTGAAGATACAGAAACCGTTTTTTTTCACAGAGGTGAAGAAATCAAGTACTTCCACAGGTTCTTGGCCTGCAAAACCCTTTTCAAGCACCTTACGGCTACCGACAAACGCTTCGTTGGAACATTTAACATGCTTCCAGACACCGTATACAACGTCCATGCAAACCTCTTTGCAGGCATGCTACTGGTACCCTCTCAATTGCTGAAAACAGAGATCCACAACGTAGATCAGTCTCTAGACCTTGTAGACCAGCTATGTAAAATATTCTGGGTATCAAAATCACTAATGAACAAGAGAATCCAAGATCACATAAACGGTTTAAAATAGAAAAATGCAATCATATAGAAAAAACCCGGCCCATCTGAGCCGGTTTTTTTTGTATCAAATAAAATACTATTTTTGATGAACATCCATTTGCGGGTATGGAATTCCAATGTTTGCAGCATCCAAAGACATTTTAACTTCACGCGTCGCAGCCTGCCAAACATCCCAATAATCTTCTGTCTTACACCAAACGCGTAGCTGCCAGTCAACGCTACTAGCACCGAGGCTACTTAAAAATATCATATTACCCGGATGGTTGATCACGCCAGGAATCTTTTTAATAGCATCTTCTAAGACTTTTCTTGTCTGATCAATGTCTGCGCTATAATCAGCACCCACGTCGATATCTACTCTACGCTTGTCGTTTGCCGTAAAATTTTGAATTTTGGTTCCAAAAACATTTGAGTTAGGAACGATGATTCTTCTGTGATCTAAGGTGTTCATCAAAGTTGTGAATATCCCTAGCTCAGACACAAACCCATCTTCGTCTGCAACCTTGATGTAATCGCCTACTTTGAACGGCCTAAAAAACAAAAGCATGAGTCCGGCTGCGAAGTTGGATAGCGTGCCTTGAAAAGCCAAACCAATCGCTACAGTCATACCACCAAGAACTGCCGCCAAACTTGTCATTTCTATACCGAAAAGACTCAGGCACCCCATAAAGGCGACAAGCAAAACAAAAAACTTTGCAGCTTTGCCAGCAAAGCCAGAAAGCGTCTCATCAAAACCCGCTCGGCCCAGGCCGCGTTTTGCTATAGAACCTGCCCAACCAGCAAAGATCCAAGCAATAAAAATAAAGACAACCGCACCAACTAAGGTTGGTCCATACTGAATTGCATAGTCCATAGCAATCTTGCCCCACTCGGCGGCGTTGTCCATCTGTTTTTCTAGTCCTTCACCCATTGTTTACTCCTCCCTATTAACTATTTGATTTTTTAAACGTCATCTGGTTTTTTAACCCAACTCCCCGCGTTGGTTACACTTAGCATCATTGGTTTCATGCGCTCAAAAAAATCAGCAAGGTTGGGATACCTGTCTCTTACGGTATACGCCCAATAAAGCTGCCTTCGAGGGTGGCGGTGCTTTAGTAAAACCTTCAACACGGTCCGTTCCTCTTCTTTCAATTGCAGTGCATCCGAACGATCCAAAAGATTTTGTACTTGATCTCTTATTTTTTTTTGTACTTCGAGCTGCTTTTGCTTCGCATCAATGATCGAAATACTCTGAGACTCATACTCAAACTGATCCAGATAGTGTTGCCAAGAACTCGCAAGGTAACTCAGCGAGCGTATGCGATCTCCAAAGTGATCTAGCATTAGAAAAATCTGTGGTGCTGGATGTGTCTCCAGTAGCACCTCTGCGACCTCTCTGGACTTTTCCATCTCTTCGTGGTCTAGCGAGCGGTCTCCCTTGAACTTTGCAAGAATCTCAACCACTACATCCTGGCGAGATTTCTTTTGATCTACCTCATCTTTGACTACTTGGAGAGCTGCACCTGATTCGCGGCGAAACGGAAAGACCAATGCATCTTTAGATGACTTGGTCTTTTCACCCGGATATACCCAGCGCTTTGTTTGAGCTTGAAGGCCTAACCTAAAGGACTGCCTGTCCAGATCTACCTTATTGTTGTACTTATAACGCAAAGAAATCATGTTACGAATTTGCAGCTCTTGAACGGCATCGCTGAGATCTTTAGAGTCTGCATCCAAAAGCGAAGAAAGCTCTTCTAGATTTGTGATCACATACTCTAGGCCTGAGCCGAGGCTATGCAATAAATAAAGAATCACGCGGCGCTCAAGGTGCTTTAGAGGCATGATTGCTAACAGCTTTAGGCCTGACTCGCGGATAAATTCACTTAACTGAAAATTCATAGCAACTCGCTCCTTGGATGCATTTAACCAGCTAAAATTGCAGGTGTTTCACATCAAAAGGTTAGCAGCTAAGCATTGAAAAGCAAGGGCGGAATATTCATTGGCTGAGAAAGCAGAGCATGCGCTAAGGTTTTTCCTTGTGGATCAATCCTCAGAGAAACCGTGCCCCCACCACCAAGACTACTATGCAGTAAAAAGTTTAGTCCGCGCAAATTATCAAGCTCAAAGCGTTCAACACTTCCAGAGCAGATACCCTCAAAAAGACTGCGAACTAGATCTGCCGTTATGTTTTCCTTGATCCAAACATAAGCCTCTTCACTGCGAGCGATAAGCCCAATATTAGCTGAATCCCCTTTATCGCCGCTACGGCCGTAGCAAATATCTGAAAGCGGCCGCTGCCCGAGCGTTTTACCGGTTGCAAGTAGGCTAGAAAAAGCAGACAACGCCTGCGGCCCTTTGGCAACCTGTACTTTTAGGTCGCCTATTCCCGTGTGTGGAGCTTCTGGCACCGGCTCTTCGACTACAAAGCTTTTACCCGTTGGCAAATGCACCTTTGCGTCCACTAATTCTTTTTGAATAAGCGCTGGCCAATAGCGCATAACAGCAGAAGGCTTTGCAACGCCAGGCATGGCCGCGACGCCGCAAGGACCTGATAAAATCAAGGCAGGGATACGTCTTGCGATCAAACCCAAGGTCGAGCTGCAGCTGCCGCGTGCACCAAGCCTAAGAAGCACCTCTGCAGGGTTTTTAGACTGAGAGAGAGCCCCATGACAGGCATCATAGCCAATCCGCTCACTTAGGGTTTCTTCTACAGAAGAAAAATCAATTCCTGATTTCGGGTCTTTTAAGCGGCTCCAGAAAACATCTGCAAACTTTTTTGCTTTTTCTGGTGCGTTAGGTCCACCAACTAAAACACTGCCGCTGACTTTGTAGCCATCTTCGTAGGCCATAGAAATTTTGAAAAAAGGCGTCGCAGGCAAACCCTTAATGCCCCTTACACGCACCCTAATATCACCACTATCTGCTTTAAACTCTTCAATGCTAATAGAGGTGAAGTCAGCCACAACATCAGGGGTTATATAGTTTTGCGGATCACCCATTTCATAAAAAAGCTGTTCTTTAGCCGCCTCCATGCAAACAAGTCCGCCGGTGTCCGGGTGCTTATAAAGCTCAAACGAACCATCCGGGCTAACATCGACAATAGGAAATCCCATGCGCGCAAACTCGCCGACGCGGGTCCAGTCCGTTAGGTTACCGCCTGTTGACTGCGAGCCGCATTCCAAAAGATGACCTGCAACTACCCCAGAAGCTAGCTTGTCCCAGTCCTCGTAGTCCCAACCAAACTCAGCAATCATCGGAGCTACTGTAATCCCGGTGTCTGTCACCCTGCCTGTTAAAATCAAATGTGGCTTTTTATCGCTCTTTTTCAGAGCCTCGGCCACAGGACGTGCACCAAGGTATACGTTTGCAGCCTGCATTTTATCTTTTACAGGAGCAAACCTCTCTGCAGACTCCATGTTTTCAAACGAACATCCTCTACCTGTCAACTCGTCAAAGCGACCCATCAAATCATCACCGTCGATCACAACAATTCGAAGGTCTACAGAGTTTTCTTTGGCTTTAGCACGGATTTGCTCTGCAAGACCTTGCGGGTTTACGCCACCTGCATTCGTAATGACGCAAATGTTTTTATCTACAAGATCCTTTGCCAACGGCACGACCATATCGATAAAGTTGCGCGCATAGCCAAGCTCTGGCTTTCGGCTCTTTTGTTTTTGCATAATAGACATGGTCACTTCAGCCAAAAAATCCATCGTAATATAGTCGACAGGCCCACCCTTGACCTGGCGCCTTAATGCGTTTGGATCATCGCCCCAATAGCCCGAGGCGTTTGCAATGGTTATTTTATCTTTCATCTAACTAGCTCCAAACCTTACATTCGAAAAACACCAAACTTGGTTTCTTCTATTGGCTTTTGCAGTGTTGCTTCAAAAGCCTCAATCAATACTTCACGTGTGTGCATCGGGTGAATAATGCCGTCATCCCAAAGCCGGGCCGAAGCGTAGAGGGCAGAGCCCTCGGTCTCATACTTCTGCAATACCGGGTTACGAATTTTCTCTACTTGCTCAGAGGTTAAGGCAGGCTTGCCCTCGCGCTGAACCTGGGCTTGCTTGACCGTAGCTAAAACATCGGCAGCCTGCTTGCCGCCCATCACCGAGATGCGGGCGTTTGGCCACATAAACATAAAGCGCGGGTCATAAGCTCTTCCGCACATTCCGTAGTTTCCGGCACCGTAGCTCCCGCCAACGACCAAAGTAACTTTAGGTACTTTAGCATTTGAAACAGCATGCACGAGCTTTGCACCATGCTTGGCAATTCCACCATGTTCGGCTTTTTTGCCAACCATAAACCCGGATATGTTTTGTAAAAACAGCAACGGGATATTTTCTTGGCAACACACCTCAATAAAGTGCGTTCCTTTTAAAGCTGACTCGGAAAACAAGACACCCTGGTTCGCAAGGATCCCAACAGGGATTCCACCAATGTGGGCAAACCCACACACAAGTGTTTTTGCATAGGCCGGTTTGAACTCAAAAAATCCAGACCCATCCACTAAACGCGCAATGATCTCTTTTATCTTATATGGTTTACGAGGATCGGCCGGGATAGCTCCCGGAATTTCCGAAGATGGATATTCGGGCTCCACAACTTCTTTTCTGGCAATCTCTGCTACCGGTTTTTTACCGAGGCTACTTACAATGTACCGCAAGATCTCAATGGCATGCGTATCGTCTTTTGCGGCATGGTCACTTACGCCGCTAATGCTTGTGTGAACACGTGCACCGCCAAGCTCTTCAGCGGTAACGACTTCTCCTGTAGCTGCGCGGACCAACGGAGGCCCTGCAAGAAAGATAGTACCGGTTCCTTCGACAATCACCGACTGATCAGACATTGCCGGGATGTAAGCACCACCTGCCGTGCAAAAACCGTGGACAGAAGAAATCTGCGCAATACCAGCAGCACTCATTTGTGCTTGATTAAAAAAGATCCGGCCAAAATCATCTACGTCCGGAAAAACTTCGGACTGCATCGGAAGAAAAGCACCTCCAGAGTCCACCAAGTAGATGCAAGGCAAACCGTTTTCTTTTGCAATTTTTTGGGCCCGTAAATGCTTTTTAACAGTAATGGGAAAATATGTTCCACCTTTGACGGTCTGATCGTTAGCAACGATGAGACACCTCCGGCCACAAACAACGCCAACTCCCGTGTGAATACCCCCACCTGGAACATCTATACCCTCGTAAAGATCCTCACCCGCATAAGTGCTCAGCTCTAAAAAGGTCGTGTCTGGGTCAATGAGATGGTCGATTCGCTCCCTTGCGAGCATCTTTCCGCGTTTTTTTTGTTTTGGCGCAGCATCTTCCCAATGTTTTTTGTGGTTTCTCCCAGCACTTTCAATATCTGAAAGGCAGCGCTGGAAAGCACGGTGGTTATCCTTATAGTCCTGAGAAGACGTGTCTAGCTTTGATGGGATTTTCTTAAACATCACAGTTTCCTATATAAACTAGTTTTAACTAGCTGCTTTCACCACTCGATAATCGAAAACGTCTTGCCAAGTCTGCAGTTTAAAGTCTGTAAGAAGGTTTTTCATGACCTCAAGCGTCACCTTGCAGTCACCAATAGACCTATGTCTTGACTCAAAGCTTAAGCCATAGTGGTCAGCCAGAAAGTCTAAGTTTTTTCGCTCCAGCTCTGGAAGCAGTGCGCGCGCCATTTTTAGAGTGCAAAAGCACGGCAACTCAAACTCAATACCTAGGCGGTCTGATTCTGAGCGTAAAAAGGCGTAATCAAACTCGGCGTTATGGGCAACGAGAATACCATCTCCGACAAACTCAAAAAAAGAAGGCAATACTTCTTCGAGCTTGGGCTTGCCTTGCAGCATGGCTGTGGTAATCCCTGTGACTTCAGTGATCCTTTCGGAAACCTCCACGCCTGGATCGACAAGATAGGAAAACTCTTCGAGCTTACCCGAACCCAAAACCGAAACAGCTCCGATTTCAATGATTCGGTCACTGCTGGTATCAAGACCGGTCGTTTCAAAGTCAAATATAACCAAGCGTCTTTCGTTGAGTTTCGTTGCAGGCTGAACCAAAGATTGGATCACGCTTCTAAAGCCAAACGCAGCGCTACTTACATCATCTGTGCTCTTCTCGGGGAAGAAAACACGATTGAAAATAGAGCAATCAAATGGCTTTTGGATTTCGTTTTTCTGCATCGCCTATTTTTAACTTTTATCGGTGGGAATAGCCATATGGAATCTGAAGCACCACCCCAGATCACTCTGAGCACCTCAAAAACAGGGATGAAAAGCCCCTACCAGGCTCAAGCTAGACCCATAACGGCGCAGCATTGCCATCTATACGCTGAGCAGCGTAGATTTTAGTCAGCTATCGTGTAAAAGCCACTGCAAACCGCGAACCCCTAAAACGACTGGAAACAAGCTCCAGCGCACAAGCCGCCGCAACCTAGGCTTGTCTGCCAACCATTCAGCTGCAGTTGGTCCATAACTATAATAGAAACCTACAAGTGAGCGCCCTACACCTTGCTGCATCAATACCTCATCACGAAACCAGCGCAGTACATCCAAATCCGGATGTTCGCCGGTGCCGTAGGCAACCGTTGCAATAAAGCACTCGCTGCCAAGCTCCGTGTCGGTCTCGCCCAAAAGCTCGAATGCATTTTTATCGTCACCCGGAGCAGCAGTAAAACAGGTCGAAGTTTTTAGGCCAAAGTTATAAGTAGCAAAAGCTGTGTAGTTTGAATTCAGATCAAGTCCTGTAAAAGCTGTAGACGACTCCGTTATCTCTACTTCTTTTATCTGAATCGACTTATCACTGACTTCAGTCGAAGCTAAAATTGCTGGGATATCTAAATAAGTGTCTTGAGCACAACTAACGCAGCTTTGCCCATTTATACCAAGGGTTACTCCGCATTGTGAAGAAGTATCCGTGGCAGTACCGGTAAATGTCTTTGCGCTAAGTGTACTTATACCTGAAGTCGCATCGATTAAAAATACGTAGGCACTGGTAGGGCTGTAATCCTGGTTTGTAACTGGCGGGTTACTAAAACAGTTACCAGGAGCCAGAGCCAAGACCGGCCTATCAGGAAAGCTAAACTGCGTTCCAAGAGATTGAAACGGCGTAGTAAGAGCGCCAAGTACCGGGTTATCACACACTGCATCCAGCCTTTGCGTGGCTTGTTGGATGGCAAGCGTGGTAGCGCAATCTTCCGAGGAACCTTCACGCAGCACACAGGTTTCAAAGGGAAGCACTCCTGGCGTAGTTTGCATGTCATTAAAAACCTCTATGCTATTAGCATCTATGCGAAGCTGCGCTTGTACTACTATATTGTTGCCAATCCGTGTGATGTCGTTTTGTAAAACAAAGGTCAACCTTGCGCCTTCAGCAGAGGTAGCACCCACCCGAAGCACCGCATTGCGCAACCCTGGAAGCCGCAGCCAAAACCTCTCTGTAAAAAGCTCGATACCTGTGGGGTTTTCACCGATATTCACATCAATGTTCATGGTTACATCTAAGGTAAAGCTCGTATCCTGGCCTCTACCCCAAAAACCCTGCGCCGTGATCGTCTGTGCTTGCAACTGCTCGCCAGCAAAAAGCACCCCGATAAACAGCGTGATGATCACAATCCGCACTGCTGGCGAAATCAAACGAAAAAAAGATGAATAAACTAGACCGGACATTGGCTTTCTCCCCTAGCCTGAGCAGCGCTCAAATCATGAAATGAGCCCCCCTCGGGACCTCACTCAGATGAGTGTCAGCTTAAAAATACCTACTAAAATCCATAATATAGCACACCTGCGGGCTCAAATCTGTGGATCTTAGTAAAGGGCGGCAGCCAAGACGGCTGCCCCTCAAAGGGTTTGCTCTTTCTTTAGGCTTGCCAAAAGCCCACTTTGTCTACTAAATTGGCAGCCTTGTTGTTGGTGAATCCAATTTGAGGTTCGCGGGCAAGCCGAAAGCTAAGGAGTTATAGTTAGATGTCAGTTGTACTTAGAATGCAAAGACGCGGAAACACGCATCGTCCATTTTACCAATTTGTTGCTGCAGAGCGAAAGTCACCTCGTGATGGTCGTTTTATTGAGAAAGTCGGCTACTACGACCCAGCACAAGAGCCATCCACCTTTGTTTGGAACAAAGAGCGGGTACAGCACTGGTACAGCAAAGGCGCAAGCCTCAGCCCAACCGTTGAAAAGCTCTTAAAAAGAAATGAATTTAAGTTTGAGCGCAACCCTAAGTAAACAGATAGCTGACGAGAACATTGAGCAAAGTGATCTCGTCTGTGTTGCGACCATAGGAAAGCCCTTCCATCTTGAGGGGCTTTTTCATTTGCAAGCTCCTCCAGGAAAAGTTGCTGATCTACACCTTTGGGGAATAGATCCGACCTGGAGAAACCTTGCTTGGAACTTTAGAGCTGCCTGCGAATCGTCTACACCTATCCCGTGCAAGGTTACAAAAGGCGAAGAAACCGGAAAAACCTATTTAGGTATTTCTGCTTTAAAATCGACCCAGGATGTAACCACAGCTGCTGGCTCGCTTCTTTATGTAGGTAGAAGCAAGCTTTGGCAAAGCGAGCTGCCAAGAGTAAAGCTACTTTCTTTCGAAGGCCTTCCTATCCAAGGCACATCAGGGTCCTTTACAGAGTCTGAAGTCAGCTACTGGATTACCCGCGGTAATATTTTTCTTCTCGGCATACATAATACCAAAACAAACGAATCCATCGACCTACCTTTGGATTGGCACGGGTGGCAGGGTTACTTTAGCAAAGCGCTAACAGATAAAGACCCGCCCAGTCATATAGAGTTAAACCTAAGTGAAGAACAGCTTTGGGAGTCCATACGTGGATAAAAATCCTGGAAGTGAAAACACGCCTAAATTTGAGTTTCTTAGCCTGCACGCTGAGTGGCTTGAAAAGTACTTTGAGTTTGGTACCTATAAAAAAGCAGTCTCTGCCGGCGCAGCAAGGCTTGGAGCCCACCAGCTAAGGGACTACGCAATAGACAAGCATGGGACCGTAGACGGACGACCATACGGTGGTGGTGAAGGCATGATTTTAAGGGCTGACGCTCTTTACCAAGCCACACAAAAGATACTTTCTAAAAACCCTGGAACGGAAGTTTGGATCACAGACCCACGCGCCGAACCGTGGAGCCAAGACGATGCTAGCGAGTATTGGCAACAAGAGAAGCCGCCTTCTATTCTTTTTGTCTGTGGGCGTTTTATGGGGATGGACGAAAGGTTTTTTAAGCTGCAAAGGCACCGAAAAATATCTTGCGGTAAATACGTCTTAGGCGGTGGAGAGCTCGCTGCTCTCAGCATTTGTGAGTCTATACTTAGGCTTGGCTGTAAGGTAATCAAAACACAAAACCAGCAAGACACGCCCGAGCTAAGCTGGCGCCCCGAATACTACACAAGGCCCGAAGAGTTCAAAGGACTGAACGTCCCGACAGAACTCACCAGCGGAGACCCTAAAAAAGTAAAAGCGTTTTATGCAAAACACAAAACGCTTAAGTAACAGTTCAAAGCAAGCTTTAGTCTACTAAGCACATCCCAGCCATGGTCCGTACTGCATAAGCACTGCCGCCCTGCCCCGGAAACCCTGTTGCCTTGCACTGCCAAGCCGCGCCCGCGATATCCAAGTGAGCCCACGGAAGGTCTTCGACAAATTCTCTTAGGAAAATACCACCGATAATCGACCCTGCTAAGACGCCAGGCTTTGCAATGTTTTGCAGGTCGCCACAGGTACCTTTGATTTCTTTGCCAAGCTCGGGCCAGAACGGAAGCTCCCAAGTAGGCTCGCCTTCGCTTTTTGCAACCTGCAGAACCCGCGCAGCAAGCGAGGAATCGTTAGACATCAAAGCAGCGCCGTTGTGCCCAAGGGCGTGAATTACAGAGCCAGTCAAAGTAGCGGCATTGATCATAAATTCTGGTTTAAACTCTGTTGCCGCATAGTTGATCGTGTCAGCTAAGACCAAACGCCCCTCGGCATCTGTGTTTAGAATCTCTACGGTTTTACCGTTACGTGCACGAATCAAATCGGAAGGCTTCGAAGCAACTGCACTAGGCATGTTCTCGGCACAACCAATCAAAGCTACCACATTTGTTACTGGCTGAATTTTTGAAAGTAGGTAAACCGAGCCCATGATAGCTGCGCCACCCGACATATCATACTTCATCTCTTCCATCGATTTTGATGGCTTCAAGCTGATACCGCCAGCATCAAAGGTAAGGCCTTTGCCAATGATCGCACGTGTTTTGCTTGTGTCTTTTCCTGCTATTTCCATCACAATCATTTGCCCGGGACACTGCGAACCTTTACTTACACTCAAAAATAGGTGGCAACCTTCTTTCTCAAGTTCCTCATCACCAAGAACCTTGCACTTGATTTTAGCTTCTTTACAAAGATCGGTAGCAATCTCAGCAAAGCGAGTCGTATCGAGCCAGTTTGGAGGCGCATCCTGCAAGAAAGATGTAAGGGTTGTGGCTTCGGCCGTTGCACGTGCCTTGGCAAAAGAGGCAGGCTCTTTTGGAGTACCCCAAAAGCATATGCTTCCAGGAAAGCTTTTATCTTCTGTTTTTTTACTGCGGAATGAATCTGTGTCGTAAAACCCGTAAGCTAAACCTTCGAAAATATCTCCTGGCTCATACCCGTCACCAGAGACTACGCCAAGGCAAGATACCTTGCGGCTACCAAGAGCTTTTTGCGCCTGTATGCCCCACTCACGTGCAAGCTGTTTGGTCGATGACTTTACCGAAGAAGTTGTAACCACAGCATAGGCACGGCCGTCCGCAGTGCAATGAAAGGCTCCACCGCCTGTCCATGCGTGTAATTCCACTTGTTTTTGAACTTCATTTTTTGCGGGAAAATCACCCAGGACGGTTGCTACGCCGCCGTCTTTACCAGCTGAACACGGAACAAGTACGAGTTTGCACGAATCAGAGGTTTCGCAAAAATCAACTTTTAGTTTTTTCGCAAGCCAATCGAAACTTGCGGGTAAATAATCTTTCCAAGGTTTGGTTGAAAATCGCTGACTCATCTGTTGCTTTCCTTTTCAAATCAAAATTTCTGTCTTAAAAAACACCCAAAGAATACCCAAACTGCTCTGATAAGTCACAGACTTGCCACCAGATTCTGTGATATAAACATCGTCAATATCCAACATTTAACAGGGTGGTACATATATGTCTGTTATTATTGATAAAATAACTTGTAGAGAGATCCTCGATTCACGCGGAAACCCAACAGTCGAGGCAGACATTCTGTCTAAATGTGGCTTTGTTGGAAGAGCTGCTGTCCCTTCTGGTGCATCAACCGGAAAGTTTGAAGCCTGCGAACTTCGTGACGGAGACAAAGATCGCTACCTCGGCAAAGGTGTTCTATCTGCCTTAAAAAACATAAGAGGGCCTATTGCAGCAAAGTTAATCGGTATGGATGCATGCGATCAAAAAACCATTGATCAAACGATGCTTGATCTAGATGGAACCGAACAAAAAACCCAACTTGGGGCCAATGCAATACTTGCTGTGTCGATGGCATCTGCAAAGCTTGCTGCCGTTGCAAAAGCAAAACCTCTTTACCAACATCTTCGCGGGCTCTACGAAGCTGCAGGCGGCAAACACCCCATGCGCATGCCAGTACCCTTGATGAATGTTTTAAACGGTGGAGACCACGCAAACAACAGCGTCGATATCCAAGAGATCATGCTTGTCCCACACAAGGCCGATTCATTTTCTGAGGCGCTACGCAAAGGCACAGAAGTTTTTCATCACTTAAAAAAGTTTCTTCACCAAAACGGTCAAAGCACAGCCGTGGGTGATGAAGGTGGGTTTGCTCCAAACTTTGCTTCAAACAAAGAGGCAATCGAAGCTGTGTTGACCGCTATCCGCAAAGCTGGCTACGAGCCAGGCAAAGAAATTGCTCTAGCCCTTGACGTTGCTGCATCTTCCTTTTTTCGGGACGGAACCTACAACCTAGCCTCAGAAGATAAAAAACTCTCAAGCGCACAGATGCAAAGCCAGCTACAAAGCTACGCCAAAGAATTTCCGATCATCTCTATTGAAGACGGCTTAGACGAAGAAGACTGGGATGGGTTTACAAGCCTTACGGCCGCAATTGGAGAAAGTGTCCAAATTGTCGGTGATGACTTGTTTGTTACCAACCCTAAAAAACTCCAACAAGGCATTGAGCAAAAAGCAGCAAATTCGATTCTAATAAAGCTCAATCAAATAGGAACGGTAACCGAGACACTTACAGCTATTCAGCTGGCAGAAAAAGTAAACTGGACTTCAGTTGTTTCGCACAGAAGCGGCGAAACCGAAGATACATTTATTGCAGACCTCGCTGTCGCTGTTGGATGCGGACAGATTAAAACTGGATCTGCAAGCCGAAGTGACCGGGTTGCCAAATACAACCAGCTTTTGCGTATTGAAGAACAGCTGGGTGGTTCAGAGAAATTCGGCTGGCTAAGAAAAATCTAGAGACAAAAAAATTGCGTATCTTAGTTTTAAATTCAAATAGAAAGTGGACCGGAATCAACTCGGTCCTTGAAACCCTATGCACCAGCTGGAAAAACCTGGGAGCTGAGGTGCTTGTAAGGGCACGCAATAAAGACTTTGCCGACAAACTAGCTTTGCTTAAAATGGACAGCAAACAAGTAAAGTTTAGCCCACACGGAAACCCTCTCACACTTTGGAAAATTTTAGGTCTAAGAAAAAAAGCTCCATTTGATGTCGTAATTACCAATATGGAAAAAGATATATTTATGGCCGGGCTTGTTGCCAAAGACAGCCTACGCGTGACGCTTTGCGGTGGAAGCGGAGATTTTTCAGGAAAAACAAGAGATACATGGATTCGGAAAAACTTTGCAAGGCACATCATCTTTTGCTCTGCCTATACCCAAAAAGAAACACTGAAAAACAATCCTTGGATTAAACCAAGTCAGGGAATGGTTATGCCAAACCCAGTCACCGCAGAGCTTTTTTCTCACCCCACCCGCAGTTTTGATAAAAAAAAGCTGGTAATTGGCTGCCTGGCAAGGCTACGCGTAGAAAAAAACCAAAGCCTTCTGCTTCGGGCGATCAGCAATCTTCCGGCGGAACTACTGGCCTATATAGAAAAAGTAAAAATAGGCGGCGTTGGCCCCGACGAACCTATGCTTCGAAGGCTCTCTACCGAGCTAGGCCTAGAAAAAATAGTTTCTTTCGATGGTTTTGCTCACGCGCCAGATTTTATGAAAGCCTGTGACATTCACGTGCTACCAAGCCTCAGCGAGTCGCAAGGTCTCGTCACCCAAGAAGCTATGGCTTCTGGAGCTGTTGCCGTAGGAAGCAACATCATGGGCATAGCTGAAACTATAAGCCACGGAGTAGACGGCCTACTTTTTACGTCCGGAGATGAAATGGATTTGTGCCAGCATCTGTCAAAGCTGATAGTCGATCGAAATTTGCGGAAAAAACTATCTGCCAACGGGCTAGAAACCGTTGCGACTAGGTTCGATGCAAAAATAGTTGGGGAAAAATTTCTCGACCTATTTAAAGATCTCAAAGAAAATCAAACCAGCGAGTAAGTGCTTCGCAAACAATGCGCCCAGCCGTAGCCTTTTTTTGTCGTCCCTCGCAAGGTTTCTTTTGAGTTTGTGATGCGAAGAAAAAAGTTTTGCTCGGAGTTTTTACTTTGAAACTGGGTTAGGCCCTGAAGATCAGTATTTTCAACCTGGATGTTATCCCAAGTACACTCAGATGCAACCGCATCTTCTTTAAAAAAGCACCCTCTAAGCTGGCCTACAATTTTGGCCAAAATGGGACTACCGTTTTGCAAAGGGAAGACCTTTTCATCTTTTCGAAGCTCCCAACCAACTGTCTTTCTAGACAAAGACAAGTTTACACCTGCTGGATCTGTCCAGCTAAACTCAACCTTCATAAACTCGTCTTGAAGGTTTTCTCCAAAATAGCTGTCTAAGGCACGCAAGAAAATTCCATTGATTTCTTTGTTAGGCATTTCAAGTACAGCTACTTTTTTTCTGTACTGACTCCCTATGGTCCCAACGCCTTGCAGCGGCCACGCGTACTGCAACATATCGGAAACTCTTTGCATGGTAATCTTACGTACAATCATAGCTTTACTCCCTACCTGAGTACATTTCTTACATTATTTGTCTAAGGGTTCGGTTCCACGAGCTATCTTCAAAAAAGATCCTACTCTGCCCTTGCATTAAACTTTTTGCACTAGCCAGAGGCTCCCTTGGGGACCGGAGGTAGTTATAGTATAACCTAGACATGCAGCATGAAGTTGGTGATTTTAAAAGAAAGAGATCAAAGCACTATGAACATCACGGCTTGTATTCACAAACTAGGCTTGGCAACACTTTGGCGACTCCCGCCTGAATCGGCACACAACCTAGCAGTTTGGGCTTTAAAGTCAGGCCTCGTACCTGAGTCCAAAACTCAAATGCAGCGCAAGCTAGCAGAAGGTGTTTTTAAAACGGCAGAGCTGCCTGGAGTTGGGCCTCTGGCTCACCCCATCTGCCTTGCTGCGGGTTTTGATAAAAACGCAGAGACGGCACAAAACCTGCATAAACTAGGGTTTTCTACGGCAGAATACGGGACGGTGACCCCACAGCCGCAGGCAGGAAACATGAAGCCGAGGCTGTTCCGCCTAAAAGAGCAAAGAGCGCTTATAAACAGAATGGGCTTTAACAATAGTGGGATCAATCAGTTTGTACGAAACGTCGCCGCAGCCAAGCGACGCGATAAAATGAAAATTGGCATCAACGTCGGAAAAAACAAAGTCACGCTTCAAGAAAAATCTGTAGATGACTACCTCTTTTGTTTAGACAAAACAAAAAGCCTCGCCGACTATTTTGTTGCTAATATATCTTCGCCTAACACACAGGGGCTACGCGATTTGGGCTCTCAAACTTTTCTGAGTGATTTAGAAAATGGAATAGACCCAGAGCAGTTAAAAAAAACCTATATAAAAATTGACCCCGACCGGCCAAAGCAAAACTTTGTAAAACTTATAGAGATGATCTCTAAAACAAATTTCGCTGGCATCATCCTTAGCAACACTTCTGCAACGGCCTACCCAGAAAAAGGCGGCCTTAGTGGAGCACCGCTGATGTCTACTTCAAACCGTAGCCTTGAAGTAGCTTACGAGGTACACCAAGGGTCTATGCCTACAATAGCAAGTGGCGGTGTGCTTAGCGGCAGAGATGTACTAGAAAAAATCATGCGTGGAGCTGACGCCGTGCAAATCTACACGGCTATGGTCTACCGCGGCGCAGGGGTGGTAGATCTTCTCCTAGAAGAGCTTTGGCTTGCCATGCGCAACGCTGGCTTCCAAAGCCTTGCAGAGGCTCGGGGGGCATTGGTTCGGTCGTAAAGCTAGGTCGGTACGGACCGACCAATTAGCAAAGGGTAGCTCCTAGGTCATGTGGAGTATTTTTCATGGTAGCAGCGTAGAGTGGCCAAACTACAGATGAAATTTTAGCAAGAAAGTTCTGTTTTTTCTCTAGAAAGCTTTTATCTAAAATATCTGAATTCCCTTTCAATAATTTGATCAAACATGTCCACCACTTTATCGGGTTGGCCGGTAAAATACACTTTAATATCTGGGATTTTCTCGGGATCTGATGAGCCATAGGCCCTCATAATGTGTAAGATTAATTTATGCATCCTTGGGAAATCAAATTCTGGGGATGTTGCGTCACTCGTGCTAGCGTGAACTAATCCAACGGTCCTAAGAGGTAGTTCTAAAAGACCTCTAAAAGATGCTGTAACTGCGCGAATTGCACTCGCAACTGATCCTCCAGCCCCAGCAACAGCAAATATAATGGAAGCTATTTTTAAAGTCGCAGGTTGGATCCAATCTTGCTTTAACAAAAAATTGCGTGCGCTATATGACCATTCGTGTTGCCCTATAAACTCTAAAGCCTTGATAATGCTTTCAGGCGAATATTCTGCAACAACACCCCCTAATTGTCTGGTAATTGTTGGGTCAAGTATGGGTGACGAAGCAATGGCAACACCTGCTAAACATCCCCATTTAAAACATTTTATGGAATCGAACTTGAGTTTAAGAACGGCGTTTTTTAGTTCAACTTTGCTATTACCAACTTTTTGAGCTTCAACGGACAAATCCCTTACCGATTTTTTCGGAATAATTGCTAAAATTTCATCACCTGCATACTTGCTAAGTTCTTTTAGAGTTGATGGCTTAACAACATTTATTTCTACATTAGCAAATCTATTTTCAGATGGTTTTTCTTTGTTCAAATAAAGTCTTATTTCTCTTTTTCCTCTATACAATACATGCTGTCGCTTAGATTTGCTTGGCGCGTTCAATATGATGCAAGCAGGACTTGCAAATGCGGGCTTAATTGTAAGACATAAACTGAATACAAACCCAATGAAAAGTAATTGAACTTTGAGTGTTTGCCTCATTCTTTGAACTCCGATAAATCTAGATTTATAACTAATGATACCCGTTTTAGAGGCTGTTGGGGATAGGAAAAAGAAAGCATATATTTTATCCCTGCTAATTGCGCCAAAGCCTAGCCACGCAAGCCCCCCCTTTCCATACGAAGTTTTCCTTACCGCATTGCTACAGATAGACCTGCCTACTCCACTGCGCAGAGAACCTTGCAAGCTACCGCTGCTCTTTCGTGTAGTACAGCCACACCTTCTAAAAAGATAAACAATTACAAGCATCTACAACCACACTAGCCAGGCAAAGCTTGACCAGCACAATGCACTCTTGCCCCCTTATTCAATGTAAGCTAGTGATATGCCTATGAGTTTAAATATTGCACGCGTAGTCCGCGACAACATCCACGGAACCATCGACCTGTCTGACGTAGAAGACAAGGTTATCGCACACCCGTACTTTCAAAGAATGCGTAGAGTAAAGCAAACAGCTTTCTTAAGTAACGTTTTTCCAGGCGCAACACACACGCGCTTTGAACATTCGCTTGGTACGTTGCACCTGGCAAGAATTGCTATGGAACAAATCATCCGTAATCAATCGCGGCTTCACGGGTCCGTTCAAAAAATCAATGGTTTTGAAAAAAAAGAAAGAGCCGAGCTTCACAAACACAACGGGCTTCTAACCCCATCGTTTGCAGCTGTAGAAAGAGTTTTGCACTCTCCATATAATCAGCAGGTTTTGCGTATTGCTGCCATGCTCCATGACGTCGGGCATTCAGCTTTCAGTCATAGCGGCGAGCCTTTGCTCCCGACCATGAAAACTGTTTTAAAAGACAACCAAGACATTCCTAGCTATCTGGTGTCTTACTTCAAAGAACTTGGATCTTCTCACTTTAAAGACAAGCCGGTTCGCCATGAGATTTATTCCATCCTGGGAGCCTACACAATCCTTAAAGAGACGGGTGTAGACGCGCAAATCGATCCGCGTGATGTGCTTTGCGTGATTGCCCCAGAAATCGGACCATCGCCACAATCTCCTTTAATGGAGTTTGGTGTCTATCACCTCTTTCACGAGCTTTTGTCGGGTGAGTTAGATGTGGACCGCATGGATTATCTGATGCGCGACACGCGTGAGTGCGGGGTCATCTACGGAATGTTTGACCTCACGCGGGTACTAGACAGCATCTGCGCCTACTACAACCCAGCTAGTAAGTCTTTGCACCTTGGTATTCAATACTCTGGGCTTGCATCATTTGAGGACTACCTTCGAGCGCGGCAAAGCATGTACCTAAACCTCTACTTTCACAAAACATCGGTTGCCTGTGAGGCCATGCTCAAAGAAGTAAGGGCTGAGATACCAGGTGCGCACTTTCCTGCTAACTCTGCAGACTATTTCAAGCTAGACGAGTACAACGTGTACGGCTGGTTTCAGGAAGCTATAAAGTCAAACTGTAAGCCTGCTAAACAAACCCAAACCTCCGAGCTGCTCGACCGGCTTTTGATCACAAGGGTGCTTTGGAAAAAGCTTTACGAGTTTTCAGATAAAAACCCAGAGACCATGGACCGAATCAAAAACATTGAAGCCATCTTGCAAGAGCAAGAAATTCAATACCAGAAGATAACCACAAGCAACGTATTGACTAGGCTAAAGTCTCGCATAGACAAAGAAGGCCTCAGCCAAAACAGGTTTCACGTCATCAAAAAGGACAACGACCAGATACCTCGAGTGGTTCCGATAGAAACATGCTCTTCTTTAGTGCGAAACCCTGAGCAAACATTCATTTGCAGGATATATGTAGATCTAGTAAATCTCTCGAAAGAATCACTAGAAAGCCTAAAGCAAAAAGTAGAGCTACTCACCTAAGAGAATACATTCTTTTACAAGCGCATTCATCCCTTTGACATGGCTCTCACATGCTCCTGGCAGGCCTCCAAAGACGCCCCCTCCTGCTTAGCGCAAAGGCTTTTAGATATTTTGGCAAATTCTGCAAGCAAACTACCCGTAAAAAAATCACTTTTTCTATTTTGCAAAAGCCAATTCGACGCACGGACGTTTCGCCCAACAAAGGCCCCGGAAACCCCTGCAGAAAACCCATAAAAATCCACTGTGGCAGCCGCTAACAACTTGTTTTTAGATTTACCCCCTAAAGAGGAGAGACTACCAAAATAGTTTTTATACATTTGTATTTTTGCAGCCGGAGTATCTGCAGCATCTAAGGCCATCTTAGAAAAGCTCAAGGCATCAGCGTTTTCTTGGTTGCTCTTTGCTAAATAAGAAAGTACGTCTAAAAAGTACCAGCTAGAGCTAGAGGTTTCCGCTTCCTTTTGTAAAACTTTTTTTGCCTCCGAATACTTACCAACCCTACTCAAAACATATGCAACAACGCTAAGAGCACTTTTTCTTTTGTATCCGTCATCCATTTTAGAGATTAGCTCAATGGATCGAGAGCCTATCTGTGTCTTTCGAGCGGCGCCTAACGGGAACTGCTCGGGGTCCAGGTCATGCAGGGTAATATACGGGTATTCGCTTGAAGCTAACACGCGAACGCTCTGAACCGGATCTTTTATCGTTCTAATCTTTTTAGCAGCTAGCTCCCAGGCTCTACCGAAAACTGTAAAATCCTTTGAAGAAAGCCTCCGATGAAACATTTTAGCTACGCCCGAAGCATCGCGCGTGATAAAACTGCTGAATGTAGAGAGGTTCTCTTCCTTAAAGACAACATCTAAAAAGTATCTTTGCGCCCACGAGACATCTACCTTTGGGAGCTTTTTGCCTGTTTTTCCTAAGCCTAAGTTGTAAAGGTACCACTCGCTCGCCAAACCAGCGTGCATTTTCTTTTTCTTTAGCCTGTGCAAAAGCTTGCGAAGCTTAACTCTGTGGTTTTTCGTAATAGCTTCAAGATCCTTGTGGTTTCTAAATGCCCTAAGCGTCAAGCTAGCAGCTTCTGAATCAATTTTTTTATAACCGAGCAACCTACGAAGAAGCAAAACACCGTCTTCGTGTTGTGATTGAGCGTATTTAAAGTTCTCAGAAAAACCCGCGAAATCAAGAGCTGTTTGCAGCCGCATAATCTCTTTGCCTTCGGGTGTTAAAAAAAGAAGAGTAGGATACCCTGTTACGTTTAATTTCTCGGACCACAACTGAATTCCTTCAGCCTCTCCATCCATGTAAATATTGATCGTGTCTTTAGTCAAAGCAGGGAAACCCGGGTGGCTCAAAACATCTGACTTTAGCTTATTGCAAGGCGGGCACCATTCAGCCCCCCAATAAACAAAAATATTTTTATTTTTCTTCTTCGCCACGGCAAAGGCTTCTGCAGTTTTTCCGGGAAACCACGAACTGGGGTTCGGCATTTCGGAGCCAGCCAAGACTGAACCTACGCACCAGAAAACAAGAAAAAATGTAGTTAAATTGTACTTTTTCGAGTTTAGCTTCATAGCCACTCCTTCAGAGAGGACTATATTAAACCGATTAGTCCAAAACAATGATTTTATACCAAAACAAGGCGGGGCCGTGGCTTTAACGTTATTTTTATTACGTCAAAACAGCCCTTTGACCCTCAAACTGCTTCTTCTGTATTCTGCGCCTGCACAAACCTCGGAAATGTTTGCCTAGCCCAAAAATGATTGATTTACCGATCAGAATCATATGAAGCTAAGCTACTTATATTTATTCATTGCTATACTTTTTACGTGGATAGACCCAGATGTTGCTCCCGCAGCGACACCTGTGGACAAAAAGTTTAAAGTCAAAAAATCCAACCACACCGTCTCAGTGGGCGAAACTAAAATCAAATACAGGCTATACTTGCCGGACCTGACCGAAGGGACCGGAAAAGGTATCGTCTTTTTCTCTCATGGAAACAAAAGCACAAACAAAGCCCACTCTATACAAGCTCTAACGCTAGCTAAACATGGCTTTATTTCTATCGCACTACGGCTCCCAAACGAGCACCAGTGGCTCACAAACGGAAAGCGAATAGCATTTGTCACTACAAAACTTAAAAATAGGTATGCAAAAAACACAAAAACAAAAGTTATTTTTGTTGGCCACTCCTTCGGAGGTACTGCCGTTAGTTTTGCTGAGGGACGAAAGCCACAGGTAGACGGCCTCATCCTTCTAGATCCTGCACTTTTTCATAAACGTGTTTTATCTGAACTTAGTAAAATAAAAAAGCCTGTATACTTGTTGGGTGCTGACAGAAGACGGTTTCTAGCAAAAGGAAGAAAGTATTTCCGCAGAGTCCTTGGCACTAACCTACGAGAAGTTTCTGTGATTGGTTCCACACACAACGATGCCCAATACCCTAGCCTTGATCAGCTAAGGAAAGGCCGGGGGCAACGCAACACTAAGCGGCAACATCAAAACAGTTTTCTGGATCTCATCGTAGCTGCAGTTAAAGATATAGTGGAACCCCAAAAAGGGTTCTGGGAAGCTGAAGTTGAAAGAAAAATAACGTCTGAAAAACTCTTTCTCCACCAGAACAAACCCTATGTTAAATCCAGAGGGTATGCGCTTGAGCAGCCAGCCGCACTCGAAAAACTACTGCTAGAGCTTCACTGACTCTACTAACCGATAGGTGTTTTTATACTCAGGCCAGCCTTTTCTCTAAAACGCAGGTGATGTTTGGACAGTATCCAGCGCTCAAGGACAGAAACAGTCTTCAAGTCGCACATATCTCCACGTTCTTTTGCTACGCAATGCAGAAGGTGCGTTGGGTGTTTGTGAAAAAGGCACGCTAGCCTTAAAGCAAATATAGGCAAATACTCTAGCAGAGTCTTCTCATTGACTTTTGAAACAATAGATCTTGCTCTGATAATCAGATTTTCACTTTTTTGGGTCCCTACAAACCACGAAAACCTTGGGTTTTTAAAACGGATCTTAGATGGATCGGTCAGCAGGTCAAACCCAAGACAACACCAAAGGTAATTTACCAGAATAGCTCCGGTATCATAGCCTTGAGAGCCTGCAAAAGGGGTCGTCATATCGGGGCATGATATTCTATCGCTCCTAGACACCCAACCTAAACTAGAAAGATGAAAAGCAACCTTTTGGAGGTGTATTTTTCTGTGAAATATTGGGTGGTCTTTTGCCCGCATCGTTTCACTAGAAACATGATTCAACACAAGGCGAAAGTTTGCGCTACCTAACCAAAATGAAAGTACCTTTTGAACCCTTGGCGGAAAGTCCGACATCAACCATGCAGAGGTTTTTTCTAGGTTCATTTTTGCGTAGCTCGGCTTAAACTCCCCAGTGTTTTTAAACTGCTGAAACATAGCTGGTTTTCGGAAATGACGAATTCCGCTCACTAGCCAAGCTTTGTCGCGGCCAAACTCTTCGCCAGCTGAAGACGCTATAGATTGATACAGATGCATATCCGAGGACCTCTCCCCTTCCATATCTGGTTTTTTCCCATGGACACTAAATGGATCAAAACCAAAAACACCTACAAACATCGCCAGCTGTGGCTTAGTGATCTTTCGTCTAGGCTGACAGATGGACAAAGCTAATATTTTTCTTCGGGCAACAGCAAAATCAGTTTTTGTTTTTTTGAGCTCAGCCACAAGACCTTGCCGCAATCCGCTCCACGGTAAATACAATGACTTTAGCGACTGAAAACTTATGGAAGACTCGTAAGATCGATACAACGAAACTACTTCTCTAGGTTCGAACCTAGGTGAAACAAGTAAAAGCTGAACCTTTGCTAAACTTCGAAAGAAAACGGCTACATTGTTTTTAGATTTAGAGTGCCGAATCATGGCCCACAAGTCTGCGTAGATCGGAGAGAACAGGTTTGCTGTCAACTGTTTTAGAAAAACAGTTCCGACTTTTATTTTTGCTAAATTAGAAATGTTTTTTGCTACCAGCTGAAAGGTGAACAGTTTCAACCGTTCGTCCTTGCACCATTTTTTTAAGGTTGAAAGATAGATGGCCAGCGTCTGGGTATTTATATAGTTTCCGCGTTCTAGCTCAGCAAAAAAGCCAGAGATGGTTCGTTCTTTTTCTAGGTCAGGCAAGTGAACCCATTGATTAAATGCTTTGGACTTGCTCTGCGGTGAGATTTCCTTGTAAGAACCTAGGTAATGCAAAATATCTTTGTGTGCGAGACGCTCTTTTGTTGGCAGGTGGCCCAAGAAGCTTTTCGCTAGATCCATTTTTTTTGCACGCATCAAAAGCTTTGCTACTTCTTCGGTAAAATTGAATTTGTCTTCGATGATATAGTTCAAAAAAGCTTTATTCTTTGCAATGCTTCTCATGTCTTTAGATAAAATATTTGCCATGGATTTGGTGTCTTGCTTGACCAAAAACCCTAAGGATAGAAGGCACTTTTCTTCCTGGTTTAGCTCAGATCCTTCAATGTGTAATTTTTTGAGGCCCATAAAACGCTTCGAAAGGCTTCTATGATCTCCAGAACACACCAACAGGTATTTACGGATACTTATAGGTAGCTTCTCGTAAATAGAACCAAACAAAGACTCCCAGCGAAGAAGCAATTTTGCCGATTGGTCTGCGTTGACAGGGTCAAACTGAATTAAAAAATCTCTAGCAGCCTGCTGAGCAGGTTGTTTGTGCGAAGAAATTCTCTGCTCTATAGCGTTTAGCTTCGGGCCAGAGTTCGAAGAGCGCTTCAAGGGCTCTTTCTTTACCGGTACGAAGATTCTAGATTCTAGGGCGAGGAGCGTGTCGCTAGACAGCTCAGTGAACTCTTGAGCAACCCTCATGGCGCGGAACCATGACAGTGCATCTGGACGTAATTTGATGTTTTGCTTCATAAAGCCATTATCCCCACTCTGCCACCTAATCGCATGAAATCAGGGGAACTTTTTTCCCACCCGTAAAGGGGCTGGCGCCTATAGCGTCCAGATTCTATGGATTTCAATAAAATTAAGAATTCTATTGATTTGAGCTTATAATTATGGTTTGATTGCCCTTGATTGCTTATATATTAGGCAGTATGCTGATTTTTTTAAAAGTCTTTTTACGTGTTAGATGTCAGACGTGTATTTCAGCATTTTACACTCACTAAAGAGTTAAGGATAAGAACCATATGGCTAAAAAAGGAAACCTTCTGCTTGTCGACGACGACGCCCAGCTTAGGCTCACGACCAAAGGGAACCTGGAGCTACAAGGCTGGCAAGTTGAAACGGCCGTGGACGGGATAGATGCCCTAGGCAAGCTCGAAGAATCCAATAAATTCGACGTTGCACTGCTTGACGTAAATATGCCCCGCCTCGACGGCATAGGCACACTTGAAAAGATAAAAGAAAAGTCACCTAAAACCATCTGTATTATGCTCACTGCATATTCGGATGTTTCCGATGCAGTCAAAGCAATTAAATTAGGTGCTTTTGACTACCTTGAAAAACCAGTCAGTTCAGACGCTTTGGCCGACGTCCTAAATACAGCCTCTCAAGCATCAAACTTAGTGCAAACCATCGCACATTCTGCACCCCAATTAGCCTTCGACCAAAAACGAGATATTATCGGAGACTCTGAGAGTTTAAACCAGGTCTTTGACATCATTTATAAACTTTCAAAAGTAGATACCCCTGTTTTAATCCGCGGAGAAAGTGGAACCGGCAAAGAACTTGTAGCAAGGGCCATTCACTGCAATAGCCACCGCCGCAAAGAGCCCTTCGTTGCCATCAACTGCGCTGCGATTCCAGAATCACTGATTGAAAGCGAGCTGTTCGGACATGAAAAAGGTGCCTTTACGGGCGCTGACAAAAAGAAAATAGGCAAGTTTCAGTTTGCCGGGAACGGAACGATTTTTTTAGACGAACTCGGTGAACTTAGCGTGTCCATGCAAGCCAAACTATTGCGGGTACTCCAAGAGCAGGTGGTAACCCCGATCGGAGCAAACAAAGATATTCCGGTTCATGCCCGTATCCTAGCTGCTACCAACCAACCGCTAGAAGAGATGATGGAAGCCAAAACTTTCCGCGAAGATCTTTTTTACCGCCTGAACATACTGCCGATTAGCTTACCTCCGCTTAGGCAAAGGCGCGAAGACATTCCTTCTTTGGTTGATTTCATGATCGCAAAGTTCAATGAAAAACATAAGCGCAAGATCCAAGGTATGGAAAAAAACGCTTTGGCAAAACTTCTGGTTTATAACTGGCCTGGAAATATCCGCGAACTGGAAAATGCGATAGAACGCAGTTTTATTTGCGAGGCTGGAACAAAACTGACATTAGAGTCTCTGCCACCGAATGTATGCTCTGACGCAAGATCTGGCGCTACATCAAAAAGCTCAAATCCTTCAGAAGATGATTTTTTTGGAACTGAAAAATTAGACTATCCGATACTCAAAGAAAAGTTCGAGCGAGAGTTCATTGTTAGAGCGTTGACAGCGTTTCGCGGTAAAATCAACCAAACCGCTGAACACACGAATATGACCAAGGTCACTCTTTTAAGGAAATTGCAAAAATTTGAGATCGATCCAAAAAGCTTCTATTAAGCTAATAGTTATTTGTACCACTCAGCATCGTGTGGGCTAAGAAAACAGCTTAGGGCAATAGCTGCAGCATCGGTGACATCGTTTTTGGCATTACTAAAGTCTTGCCTCAAAAGCTTGCTAACACAGTCTGCGACAAACTCTTTGGATGCATTCCCGTTGCCAGAGACGAGCTTTTTCACTTTCTTCGGTGCAATTTGGCCAATTTTCACGCCCCACTGTATTGCAGCCGCCAAATACGCCCCTCTAACCTCACCTAGCTTTAAAGCGCTTGAAACATTTTTATGCACAAATGCTTTCTCTAAAATAACCTGATCGGGCTTATACTCACCCAGCAGCTGCTGAAACCCCGTCAACAGCTCTCCAAGCCTCTGTGGGAACTCGTTGGACAACTTGGGTTTCAACACCCCTGCGCCAAGCAAGCTCCACTGCTGTGTACCTACCTCACTCTCAATACAAGCAAAACCTGTAAACCGAGAACCTGGATCTATGCCTAACAGACGCAAGATGACACTCCGTGTTTGAGTCGCTATCATTTAGTAGCGACTTCATCATATGGAAGAGTCTATGGGATATTTTAAAATTGGTAAATGGCTGCGTTCAGTTTTCTTCTTTGGTTTCTGCTTTGCAACACCCGGAACAGCTCTAGCAAACGAAGGCATAGAGCAACTAGATGTCCTTAGGCTTGCAAGCAGCCTTCACGTCTACCATGGCAAGATGCGTGCTTTGATCCCGATTCAAAGCGGCTCATTTTATAAAAGACTAGACAGTCCAAAAATTAAACTTAAACTTCTTCCTGAAGATACTGTCTTGCTAAGCAGTGGCAACGCCAGAGATTCGTCGCAAAAAAAGCTTCTATTAAACGCACTAGGCTCAAACACTGAGGTTGTGCTGGAGAATAAAAAACTTCAGGACTGGGACATTGTTTCTTGGACGGAAACCAGCTTACCTAATGGGATAGTACAGATACAAATCCTTGCTAAAAAACCAAATGGAACAAAGATCAATCTTCGCGCCCTACTTAGAAAGCCTTAAATGAACGTCACCAGTATCATTGCAAAGCGTTATTTAAACATCGCAAGCAAACATAGACTTTTTGCATGGGTCAGCATACTCAGTATTTTTGGGGTAGCTCTTGGTGTTGCGACGATGTTTTCTGCTATGGCCATAGTTACTGGGTTTGAAACGACCATCCGTGACAGGTTTTTGGCTGCAAACGCACACGTACTCAGCTTTGACTACACTAATGGAATTCAAAACCCTCAAGAGTATGAAGACTACCTTTGGGCGAAGTTCCCTTACGATGTTCATACGGTTTCGCCTTTTGTCCACTTTGAATCTATTCTCAAAAGTGAAGGCGTCTATACAGGTTCTCTAGTACGAGGAATTCACCTTGAAAAGAGAAAAGGGCTTACAGAGCTAACTAAGTTCATCCAACCAGGGCTTGCCGTAGAAAAGCTACACGCAGAACTCACAAAGCCCTTTGACCCCTCGGGTACAAGGCTTTCACCCATTATATTGGGAACGGGCCTAGCCAAAAAACTAAGGGCATCTATAGGCTCTGAAATATCGATCATGCAGCCAAACGACCGCAAAGGATTTGGCAACAACTACCTATTTGAGGTCGTAGGAATATACGATTCCGGATTTCAATACTATGACTCAAAACTTGCTCTGGTCGCCCTAAACACAGGCCAGTTTCTTTTAAACTTCAAAGGAGTTGTGACGGGCTTTGAGCTTGGATTAAATGATACAAGCAAAGCACCAAAAATAGCTTCACAAATCAACAAAGACAGAAAAACACAGAACACCGCTTGGCAGACTTTCAACAAAGATATGTTCGCCATGATTGCAAAAGACAAACAAGTAATCTGGATGATTGTTTCTCTTATTGCTCTAGTTGCAGGGTTCAATATTTTAACCACTTTATTTATTTCGGTTACCCTTAGGCAAAGCGACATCAGTATTTTGAGAATCCTAGGGCTTACTAGCCGAGGGATTGTCTCTGTATTCTTAAAACAAGGTCTTTTTATAGGTGTTGTCGGCAGCGCTCTTGGAGTAGCCCTAGGCTGGGGGTTTTGTGAGTTTGTGCGCGTAACAGAAATCATAGAAATCCCTGCATCTAGCTATTATATGAAGACTCTTCCCGTGGACTACCACTACAGCTACTTCTTTGTTCTACCTGCTATATCCATCGCTATCTGCCTTATCTCAGCTTATATCCCTGCAAGGCAAGCTGCGCGGCTTTCGCTGATGCGCGGAATAAGAAACCTGTAGCCACGCCACTCTGTCTTTTAATTACGTTAGCCCACAAAGCCCTAACTGCTGATGTTCTTCGAGCTTATTCCGAACCAAAAACCCTAGGTAGCTGTATAAATGCTCTAAGTCAGGGTGATCTAAAGCATTCCTCTTCTTGAGCCGAAGCAGCTCAGAAAATATTCCATAGGCGAGATAACGCTCTTTATAACCAAACCCTAGCTTGATTAAAATCGTAACAGGGTCGTTTGATAAAGACTGTAACCACAGCAACCCGTCTGCGCCCTCTTTAGCAAAAAACAAACCACCAGTCTCTTCGGTGATATCGGAATCTAGGCGCCTAACACCCCCAACAAGTCTCGGGCTATTTTTCCACGCCTCAAACAAAGTGTGCTCAACCGAGCCTGGCTCACGCCCCTTCAATGAAAGACGAAAGCTTGCGTCCAAAAAGCGCTGAGTCGAAACAACGTAGTTAGGCAACCCGCAGCCATCTTTTAAAACCTTTAAAGGTCCATCTATCCAAGACTGCATAAGCGAGTGCATGCCGGTATGAATTGGGTGATCTAAGTCCACATACTCTTTAACGTCTACGCCCAAAACCTTGCACGCATATACAAACAAAAGGTGCTTGCCAGAGCACTGGTGATATTCCGCCGAAGACTCTACGCCCTGCTTTTTAAGATCAAACGCGATCAAGCGATCACGCGGATAAGAATCCGGGCACTCAAGCTCTGAAGAATCAATGGCAAGCTCTTTGGCTGCATAATGCCACTGCTCTAAATGCTGCTTCTGGCCAGAATGCGACGCAAAAAGCAACGGTAAATAGGATGAAGAAGCCACACGCTCGTAAGCCTCTTCTGACTTACTGCGAATCTTCTCTAGCAAATACTTAGTCTGCCAAATTTTTAAAACAGATCTAGGGCAAAAACTCTGGCCTAGGTTTTTTTCTGCCTCTTTTCCGTTTAAAAGCACACCGCTAGAGGCAATAAAAACTTCGCCATGAACCGTATTTTCAGGGTAGTCGTTTCTAAGAAGAGAAAATAGTGGTCTAAAATTAGTTGCAAGCATTCTAAATACGCCCAAGTGAAATATTACCCTAGGAGTATAAGAGTATAAAAATAAAAATGCAGCTAAATACATAAAATTACCAGCTACATAAATGCAACTGGCAGAAGATATTTTTGTTATGCTGGAATTTAGTTTGCAGGAGGAAGAAGGACTGTATCAATCACGTGAATCACACCGTTTTTCGCTTCAATGTCAGCCTTGATCACTTTAGAGTCATTGATAAACAAACCGTCATCTGATTTTTCAATATCGACGAATTTCCCATTGATCATTTTTGCCTCAGTCAAAGTGACAGCCACACTCGCCGGAACATTTGCAGCAACAACGTGATAGAGAAGAATCTCTGTAAGCTTTTCCTTGTCTGCTAGAAGAGCCTCAACGGTCCCAGCTGGAAGCTTAGCGAAAGCCGCGTCTGTCGGCGCAAAGACTGTGAAAGGTCCTTCACTTTTTAGGGTTTCTACTAAACCAGCTGCTTTTACTGCGGCGACTAGCGTATTGAAGCTGCCGTTAGCTACAGCAATGTCGACAATGTCTTCGTTGCTCGTCACTCCTGCATGTACTGAAACAGATGCAAACAGTGAAATTAATGAGATAATAGCGATCCTTGTTATGTTCATAACTAAACTCCTTTTTAGTTCTAATCCGTGGCCGTTTTGACCGTTTATGTTTATAGTTATAGAAAAGCTCGCTACTCATCGATAGGCTAAGTATTGCAACAAGTGGTGTTAAATTTACACCAACTTCAGGAGGCCCCCAAATCATGCAGCTCGAAGACATTCGTGTTTCAGACCTAAAACTAATCAAAGAACTTGCAGGTGTGCATTCGATTCGAGAGCTTGCCCGTCGAATTTCTGTCGACCCACAAAACCTGACCAAAAGGATTAAACAACTAGAGGAAACCCTCGGCGCTAAAATTGTCAATCGCTCCTCGAAAGGAATCAGCTTAACTAAACAAGGTGACTACCTATCGAAAAAATTTTCAGATACTGTTTATTCGCTTGAAAATGCATTTCTGTTTATACAAAAATCTGAACACACAAAGAAGCGTATTAGGTTTTGTGGCAGGGGGTATATGATCAGTCATTTTCTTTACTCTTGTAAGGCAGAACTTCTCAAAGAAAAAAACTACGTTTTTGACTTGATGGACCTAAGTCCACAAAAAACAGAGCAAGCTGCAAGAAGCGGGCTACTTGATGTGATCCTTTCTTTTGAAGACACTTTGTTAGGACCAAACTGGATGCGAAAAGAAGTGGGAACGGTACGCTGGGGTTTTTTCGCAAGAAAAAATCATCCGCTGGCCAACAAAAACAATATCAGGTCACTAAAAAATTATGATCTACTTGGATTTAGCTACATTGAAAACAGCAGAATTGCACAGGTCGCCAACGCAAACCAGATTAAGTTAGATGCATCCAGATCTCACGGTTGCGAAAATTCACGTTATTCCATGCAAATTTTAAAACAAACAGACTCTATTGCATGCCTGCCAGAGATAGCCACCCAAGAAGAGGTCGACAAAGGCAACTTAGCTAGGCTCAGCGTAGTGCTTGAAACACAGGAACGGCCACTAATTCTATCTATTAACAAAGACACGATATCGGCAGCCTATGCAAAAAAAATCAGGCGAGTTTTTACAAACAATAAACCGAGGTAGCTACAAATAAAACCCCAACAGTCCTGAGAATTTAGCAGTTTATCAATGTTTAGAAAACAAGCTGTTTACGCTAAACATATCTTCGCAATAGATTTCCCCTTCTCTATATAAATTGAACATTTTACTGGCTATTTTGGCTAGGCTCAGGCTATCAAATAGCCTAACTTTGATGTGATGGGTTTTTAAATTATGACTAATTCAGCATTTAAACAAATAGTGTTTCTGTTTTTATCGTTAGGCTTTTCAGCAAGTATCGCGAGTGGACAATCTCAGTGCAAGACCGATACTTCAACCCAAGAAGGTGTGAAAGCTTCTAAAAAACCAGGTGGCGGAACGTCTTTCGATCTAACCACATGGAAAGACATTACTTGGAAAAAAACGACATTAAGAGTTCAGTTTTTAAACGGAACGGCTGACGAGCGAGAAAAAGTCAGAAGGTATGCTCTAGACTGGGCTAGAAAAACAAACATCAACTTAATGTTTCATGCAAACTTCAAAAGTGACATTCGCATCACTTTTGACAAAACCAAGGGAAGTTATTCTAAGCTAGGTAACAACGCCAAAAAAGCAAAAGGTCAACACACGATGAATTTTGCTTGGCTAGATAAAAGAAACGTCTTGCATGAATTTGGCCACGCCCTAGGCTTTAAACATGAACATCTAAGACCAGATCTAAACATCAAATGGAACAAGCCTAAAGTCTATGCCGATATGCTAGACTTAAATTGTTGGGGCAAGCAGCAAACTGACCGCAACATTTTCACTCCACTTAATTTTCGTGGCATGTTAGTCAGCAAACCAGACATAAAATCAATCATGACCTACCCTATCCCTCGAGACTGGACTCTTAATAATTTTGAAATTCCAGAGATTTCTGAGCTATCAGATATAGATGTGGAATTCACGAACCGCGTCTACTCTAACGCCTACAAAGACAAGACAACCTGTACTAACTTTGGAAACCCCATTTACTTCAACGAATTCGACTACAAATCCGAACAGACGGACAACTGGAAGCATCATTGCAACCCTGCTTTTAACTTCAAAGGGATTGCGACAAACATAGGCGGTCAACGCATCTGGATGCAATACGACATAAACAATGGTGACCAAGGCTCCATTGAAGAGCATAGCTGGGTAGAGGTAAAACGATCGGTTCGACCGGGATCTGGGCTAGAAGTTATTTTACACCCCAACGGGGAAAAAACAAAAAGCAGTGGCAAAGTGCTTATTCTAAAGAACATAGGCAATGGGCAAGATATAGGCTTGTACTATCTCAAGGCGATGCTTACCTACAAAGACAGTTTATCAAAGACAGCGGCCTAACCGTAAATAGTGTCGACCAGTGGGCTGAAATTGGACAAGGGAAATTCTACTAAAATAAACTTCAATAAAAAAATGCTAACTGAAATTTTTTAGTTAGCATTTTTTTTATTGAAGTACAGATTTGTTTCAAAACTCAAAAGCCTAAAAGAACTTTCCAAAAAATCCTTTTTCCGCATTCACAGGCACGTTCTCTGTTTTAGCAAACTCTTCCATCAGCTCACGCTGCTTTGCACTCAGCTTTCGTGGGACCACAACGTTCCAAAGAACGATAAAGTCGCCGCGCCTATCGCCGCGCAAAGAAGGCATGCCTTTACCACTGATTTTGTGGTGATGGCCATGCTGGGTCCCAGCTTGAATGGCTACAGGCTCTTCTCCATCAAGTGTCTCTACGTTTATCTCAGACCCTAAGCTTGCCTGCGCAACCCCAATAGAGACCTGGTGGATGATGTCTTGGCCTTCTCGTTCATATCTTGAGTCTTCTTCTACCTGCATTTGCACGAAAAGATCCCCGGATGGACCACCGTCTGGCCCTTCGTCACCTTCACTGCCGAGCTTCAGCTGAATGCCATCGTAGACGCCAGGGGGAACCGTCACCGACATAGTTTTCTTTTCGGAAACCCGAGTCTCTCCGTTGCAGGTTTTACAAGGTGAACTCACCACCTGACCGGCACCGCGACAGGCAGGGCAAGCTTGAGAAACACTGAAAAAACCCTGGGTGGTTCGGACTTGGCCGTGACCGCCACAGGTCCCGCATGTTGTCTTGCTCGTTCCAGGCTCGCAACCTGATGCATCACAAGGCTTACAGTGAATAGACTTAGTAAATGCTAAATCTTTTTCACAGCCAAACACGGCTTCTTTAAAGGTCAGTTTCAGCCTAGCTTTAAGGTCGGCACCGTAGCGAACTCGCCTACCGCTGCCGCCACCCATGCCACCTCTTCCACCAAAGAAGTCGTCAAAAATCGACCCGAAATTTTGAAAAACATCATCTGCATTTTGAAACCCCTGATGTCCACCACCAGACAAGCCGCTATGACCATATTGGTCGTAAACCACCTTCTTCTTTTTATCGGAAAGAACCTCGTACGCCTCGGCGCACTCTTTAAATGAACTTTCTGCTTTTTTATCTCCAGGGTTTCGGTCTGGATGAAACTTAACAGCTAGTTTGCGGTAAGCTTTTTTGATTTCTTGCTCACTTGCTGATTTATCAATAGCAAGTACTTCGTAATAATCTCGTTGACTCAAAGCTTCTTCTCCAACTTTCTCTACTCAAAAGACTGCTGCGCAGTCGGAAACGATTGACTTCCTACTTGCTCACAATACTTTTCTACGGCTGTAATGGTACTTGTATAAAAATCGGCGTACTTCTTTAAAAAAGTCGGATTAAAGTCTGGGTCAAAACCGAGCATGTCTTGTAAAACTAAAACTTGGCCGTCGGTGTCGCTTCCTGCACCAATGCCAATAGTTGGGACAGAGACTGCCCCGGTTATCTTTTTGGCCAGCTTTGCCGGGATCAGTTCAAAGACAATCATCGAAACGCCAGCTGCCTCAAGCGCTTTGGCGTCTGCCATCATTCTATCTGCATCTTCTGCGCTTCTGCCTTGCACGCGGTACCCAGAGGTTTTGTGCTGGCTTTGAGGCCTTAAGCCAAGATGACCGATCACGGGTATACCGGCACTAAGAATTGCAGATATCTGAGGTAAAATCTCAGAACCACCTTCAAGCTTTACTGCATGTGCACCGCCCTCTTGGATTAAACGCACCGCATTCTTAGCAGCTGTTTCTGGCTGCAAGTAAGTGCCAAAAGGCATATCAGCTACGATAAAAGTTTTGTCCATTGCACGCGACACACAAGCTGTATGATGTACTATGTCATCTAAAGTGACAGGGATAGGGCTGCTGTAGCCCATCATTATATTTCCTAGGCTGTCACCAACCAGAACTGTGTCCACAGGTGTGCGATCTAAAATTCTAGCAAAACTGCTATCATAACAAGTAAGCATTGTTATCTTTTGCCCGTTCTTTTTTTTATTCAAAAGGCTACGGACGGTTATCTTCTTTTTTGTTTTCACGGCCATGGTCTTTGCTCCGGGAAGGTTTTCACCCTCTAGATTCACCTTACTCATATCTGTTCTCCCCATAGACTCCACGCCTTAGATAAGCCTTACATGCGTCTTAGCTAAAGGCATAGCGCCCATCTAATGTAAGTGGTTTTGCCAATATAGCAAGATGTCCTCGGGGTGGATTAAGAGCCTGTTTTTACTGGTATTTTGAAGACTCTAATGAAAAAACTCTGAGAACAGCGACTTCTTAGACTTCAAAACCTCTTCTGGCTTACCCTCGAAGATGATTTTGCCACCATCTGGCCCAGCATCTGGCCCTAGCTCAATCATATGATCACAAGCTGCCAAGACCCCGCCGTGATGCTCAATGACCACTACCGTATGACCACGAGCAGCCAAGGTGCGTATCTGGCGCAGCAGCAAAGCTACATCTGAATCGCTCAGCCCCGTGCTCGGCTCGTCCAATACAACCAAGCTTGGGCGATCTGATTTTTTACCACCCAAAAGAATCTGTAATATTTTAAGCCGCTGCGCTTCTCCACCAGAAAACGAGCTTGTGTTTTGACCTAGAGATAAATACCCCATACCAAGCTGAACTACGTTGGCTAAAACCGCATGTACATTTGCTTGGTCAAAAAAGAAGTGCGCAGCCTCTTCTACGGTCAGAGCAAGAATTTGCAAAATATTTTTGCCTTTAAACTCCACACCCAAAACATCTTCACTAAAGCGCTTTCCATTGCACTCCGGACATTTAACCTTCAAGTCGCCAAGAAAAGACATTTCCTCTTCGACCACACCCAGGCCTTTACAGTTTTCGCACCTGCCACCTGACACATTAAAACTAAACGCACCTGGCTTTAGCCCTAGACGTTTCGAAGCAGGTTGTTTTGCCATGGTTTTACGAACCTCATCGTAGATCCCTAAATAAGTTGCAATGTTGCTTCTTGTAGAACGCCCTACAGCCCCCTGAGAAAGAACCATGATGTCTTGAAAAAACCTGTCGAGCTTTGGTGGGCTCATGGACTTAAAGTTAGCTTTTTCTAGGGCCGTAGACGTTGCAAACTCTTTAATGCCAAGGGCATTAGCGATTGCAGGGACCACCGTATGGACAATTGCAGACGACTTGCCAGAGCCGCTGACGCCGCAAATGCCCGTAACTCTTCTGATCGGTATTTTAAGGTCTATTTCTTTCAGGTTATGGGTAGTTACACCCTTTACCTCGAAAAAATGTTCGGGCTCTTCTTGGCCCCCAGAGAAAACTATTTTTTGACGTTCTGCTCGTTTAGTTGCACTGCCTTGGTATATGACCTCGCCACCATCTTTGCCAGCCTTAGGACCTATCTCTAAAATCTCGTCTGAGCCTTCGATTAAGACTTTTTCATGCTCTACAACCACCACAGTGTTGCCTTGTGCACGCAGCGCTTTTAAAATTTTTAGTAGCCTTTGACTATCGCGCGGATGCAACCCACTGCTAGGCTCATCCAAACAGTACAAGGTTTCGGTTAGCTGGTTAGCAAGGCTTCTTGCCATATAAATGCGCTGATACTCGCCTCCCGAAAGTGTCCGGGACGCTCGGTTTAAATGAAGGTAACCTAGCCCCATCTCGAGCAGGTATTCCAGGCGAGTATCAATTTCAGCATAAGCTTCGCTCAGGGCTGAGTTTTCGGCTTTGCTTTTTTCTTCATAAACAAGCTTCAACCTTTTTACTTCTTCACTGAGTGTATCAATAGAATCTTGGCAGAGGTCAGCAATGCTTCTTTTGCCAAGCTTGTAAGCCAAAGAACGGTTTTGCAGCCGGGATCCCTTGCACTCACCGCATAAGACATACATCTGGTACCTGGCTATGTGCACCCTATAGTGTGTCTTATAGCGTTTACGTCTAAGCCATTCCATAAAACCATCTACGCCTAAAAAAGACTTGGTGCCTTGCGTGAGCCACTCCATTTCTTTTTCACTAAAGTCTTCAATCGATTTATCCATCGAGACTTTTTGTTTTTTTGCTTCGGTGATCAAATATTTTGTAAATCTAGCCTGATCTCCAAAGTTAAATAAAGCCACCGCTTTTTCACGCAAAGTTTTTTTGCGGTCTGGAATCACTTTGCGCATATCGACCTTGGACTCCATCCCAAAACCCTGGCAAACATCGCAAGCACCCTGCGGATGATTGTAAGAAAACAAAGATAGAGATGGTTTTGGATAGACCTCTTCGCACTTACTGCACTCTAGCTTTTGCGTAAATAAAAACTCATCTTTACTTTTGCCGTCCTGATCGACAGGTATTAAAACCAACCTGCCCGCACCAAGTTTATAGGCAAGCTCAACCCCTTCCATAAACCGCGACTTAGAGCTGGGTTGGTTTTTCAGTCTGTCGACAACAACGTATGCAGCTTTAAGCGCCGTGGCTTTGCAGTCTTCAATACGCATCAGCGCACCTTTTACCCAGGCACGGCTAAAACCCTGTTCCACCAAATAAGCTTTTAGATCGGTTGCTTTTAGGTTTTTCCAACCTGCGTTGCGAGCGGCAACCATCACCGCCGAAGACCTACGCAAAGAGTTGTAAAATGGCTCTTCCGAGGCCTGCAAAGCATTCCATATATCAGAGGCCTGGTACTTTTTCACCGGAATATCACAGGTAAAACATTGGACCTTAGACTGGTGGATATAAAGCGTTCTGATGAGGTCTAGAAGCTCAGTCATAGTCCCTACCGTTGATCTAGATGTAGCTTTAGACCTGCTTTGCCTTACGGCGATAGAAGGCGGCAAGTTATGAATAGAGTCAATTTTTGGCTTTGGTAGTTGCTGCATGTACTGGCGCGCAAAACTAGATAGGCTTTCTAAATACCTGCGGTAACTTTCTGCATATAAAGTATCAAAAACAAGTGAGCTTTTTCCAGAGCCTGACACGCCGCAAACCGTCGTAAGCTTACCAATGGGAATGTCTACGTCGATTCCTTTAAGGTTATGGGTATATACTCCTTTTAGGCTGATAGAATCTGGTTTTTTCAACCGCTTGCTCATGCAGTCACCCCTGCTGCGCTTGATCCAGCACCAATCTGAGAGGCAATGATCGCATTGCACATTTCCCACAGCACGCGTGAGCCCACGTTGGCATCCAAACTTTCTTCGGGGCGCTCGCCAGAACAGACAATTTCACAAAGGTCTGCTCCGACGATGGCCCTTCCGGACTCTACGAGCAGATCGAGCAAAAGCTGCATTTCATAAAACTGAAAACCACCCGGAACCGGCGTACCGGTAGCCGGACAGTTAGCCATATCCAAACCATCGATATCAAAACTCAAGTAAACATTCTGCGGAAGCTCTGCCAAAGCCCTAGAGAGCAAACCCTTCAGCGAAGCTCCTTCGGCCAGAGCACGGCGCATGGCTCTGTCGGTCAAAGTGCAAGCTCCAATCGACGAGGCGTAGGCCATTTCTTCTTTGCAGTAATCACGGATTCCAAGTGAGACAATTTTTGTGAGCCCAGCCGCTTTTCTACTTGCATGATACATGATAGATGCATGGCTATTTTCTACGCCTTCATAAGAAGATCGCATATCAAGATGTGCATCCAGGTGCAAAACACCCCACTGTTGATCTTTTGTATTCTTCTTCCTGTTTTCACCAATTGCCACCAGGCTAGCAAGCGGAGCCGAGTGGTCTCCGCCGACCACTAGCGGTATGCTGTGGCTGTCGAGCGCCTCTTGGGTTTTTAAATACAAAGCCTCATATAGCTCCTGATAAATCGCGTCACGCTTTCTACCTTCATTATCTGTACTACACTTTGCTTGGGCCTTTTTAGAAGCAATTAGAGTGTCTGGGCAACAAGCAATCCCAGCCCGGTAGGCATCACCATAACGTTCGTGAAAAAGGTCTACGTAGTGCGAAGCCCGCAGCAAGCCGTCAAAACATTGCGATGTCCCTGACCCTTGGCTTGTACTTCCCTCCCAAGCAACAGGAAGAATCCGCAACAACGAGTCGCCAAGCTCATGGTTCAAACCAAACAAGCCTGCGCCCTCGCCGGGAGCCTCGAGGCTCCCTAGCTTAGGGTAAATCAATCTGGACGTATCTATCGCTACCTGCTCTGAACTCATCTAAGCTTTGCCTCTCGTTTGTCTCTAAACAGCCCCTTTTGCGGCGGCGGTTGCTAGCTCAAGAGGTGTTTTACAATGCATCCTGGGCCGAAGCGAGGATCTCAGGTAACAGCCTAAAATCACTTGATAATATCTTCTGTTAGCTTCTGTTCGAGATCGCTTTCAGACCATATAGGAATGTTTAAACTACGGGCTTTTTTGGCTTTACTAGACGACGACTCCGGATCGTTACACACCAAAGCAAAAGTGTTTTTAGAGACGGCCTTCGAAGCTTTTCCGCCAGCAGCTTCGATCGCTTGTTCAATCTGTTTTCTCGGGGCACTTAAAGTTCCGGTGATAACCAGACTCTTTCCAGAAAGAGAGCCGGCTCCAGCACCCGCCGAGCTAGCTGCATCAGGCGGAACAACCCCAGCAGATAGCAAATCATCTATCCATTGTTTTTTTGCACTAAGACCGTCAAGCAAGGTCTCTGCAGATTTTTCGGCAAACCCATCTAACCCAGCCAACTGGTCGGCAGAAATACTTCTAACACTATTTAGGCTGCAGTAGTCCTGTGTTATTTTTTTCCAACTAGTCTTTCCACCACCTGCAATTCCCAAGCCGCTCAAAAAAGAAACCAAAGTTATTGATTTTTTTGACTGCTCAATATTTTCTACAAGTTTCGTTGCAAGTTTTTCTTTGGTCTGCGGAAGCTGCAAAAGATCCTCTACTTTTAAGCGGTAGAGGTCAGCAGGGTTTTTGACCAGTTTAGCTTCAAGTAGCTGTTCAAGCCGCTTCTCGCTTAAATCATCTATACCCACCTGAACGATCCAGTGAAGGATGCCACCTATGATCTGAGCCGGGCAGCTCGTAGCATTCCCACAATAAATACGAACCTCGTCTCTTAGCTCTAGCCCTGAGCCGCATGTGCTGCATACGCTTGGACTTACAAACACAGACTCACCCTTTGTGACTGTCTCCAGGTACTTGGGTATAACCTCGCCTGAACGAACAATCTTGATGGTGTCTCCGGCTGCTGCGTTTACGTTTTTTGCAAATGCAAAGTTATGCAAGGTTACGTTAGAAATCTTGGCACCACTTAGATCTACAGGCTCAACTATAGCCACAGGCGTTAGGATTCCAGCTCGCGATGTCCGCCAATCAATACTCTTGATCACCGTGTCTGCAGACTCTCCTTGCCATTTAAAGACCATTTTATAGCGTGGGTGGTGAGAGGTTTCTCCAAGCTCGCCGTGAACAGACAGGTCATCGTAGCTAAACACAGCCCCATCCATCGACCACTCGCTGGTAGCTAAAATCTCTTGGGTTTTGGTTAAATAAGTCTCTATTTTTTCCGGGCTACTTAACTTTTCAAAAGACGGCGCTAAAAAGTACTTAGCAAGCCAATCCATCTTCTGCGTTTCTGTAGAAAACAATGCATTTTCTTCTACAGAACTACCAAGACAATCAAAGGCAAAAAAATCAAAATAAACCGCTAGATCACCGTGCGACTTGCGGCCTAAGATACCCGCAACTGTATTCCTAGGGTTTGCTGGAACCTCAAAGCCAAGGTTTTGCATATGTGTTTGCAGTTTGGAAAACTGAGAAATTGAACAAATTAGCTCCCCTCGAACCTCCAAATCAAGCTTGGCTGGCAGAGTTTTGGGAATATTAGGAACAAATACAACCTTCGCTAAGACATCTTCGCCACGTGTGCCATCGCCCCGTGTTTTAGCCTGTACAAGCTGCCCTTGTTCATAGACTAAACTTAGACTGTTACCGTCTAGTTTAGGTGTGGCTAGAATATCTTTGCCATCTACCCAAGAAAGCAGTTCGGCTAACTTATAGGTTTTTCTTAAAGAAAGCATAGGTTTTACATGTTCAATTTTACTCGAACCTTCTTCGCCGCCTGCAGCATCAGCATCAAAGCCGACCATGGAAAGGACAGGGTGGTCTGGGTCTAGTTTTTTAAGCTTGGCCTCCAAGGCATCATAAGCGGCATCTGTGATTTCAGGGCTACCTTTATAGTACAAATGTTTAGCAAGTAGAATTTGCTGCGAAAGTTCGCGAACTTCAGGCTTTTTTGCCACGTGTATATGCTCCAACTATATAGAGCTTTATACCTAAATTTACTTGAGAAACCCAACCAGAGATTCACGAAGGATAGCTTTGGGGCCACTACCGGCCACATCCTGACGAAATATTAGGCTCATATCCAAGCCCCCAGCATCTGCTAAAAGGGCCGCAAAGTCGGCTTCAAACGGTGGTCCGTTCTCTACCAGCTGCGGATCAATCTCATGAAAAAGAATGGACAGAAAGGAACCATTTGGCTTTAGCAGGTCTGTGCACTTTTTGAAGTAAGCCGCCCGCCTATCTGCATCCAGGGCACAGTACATCGCCCGGTCGTAGACCAGATCAAACTTACCCTTTAGAAAATCCGCTGCAAAGAAATCGCCGGCAATGAACTTGCAGTTTGGGCCGCCATACTTTTTTGTAGCCTGTTCAATTGCCAGCTCGGACAGATCCACGGCAACTACCGAGTAGCCAAGCTTAGAAAAAAAATCTGCCGCATGCCCATAGCCACAACCTGGAACTAGAACTGATTTTAACTTTTCCGAGGAAGGCAAAACACCAGGTACGTGGCCTTCGGCTAATGCGACCAAGTCGGGCAAGCAAGGGTGTGGGCCAGAAAGATCCCAACCAGTCCTTGACTCTTTATACAAGGCATTCCAATCAACCACGATAATATTCCTACTAGTTTTTAAATTCAGTTTCTGAATCTAACTTAAAACGCTTACTTCGAAACAATGTCTAAAAAAGAATTTACGCCACTTTGCATAGCCGTATGAGAACCAGCGGGAATACATGTTTCCACCAATAGATCCAGCCCCCAGCGTAGTATGTATAACTCTTTCAAAGAAGATTCTAGCTGAACAAAAGCCCCGACCAACTGGTCGCCGGCAAGCTCTACGTTGCAGTGATCGTTGAACTCTGCTTCCACGGATTCGTTTGTCAGGTTTTTCCAATCTGTTTGGATGATTTGACAGACGCCAGCAATCTGTTCTTGCGAAAGAAAAGAAGTGGTTAACTCGTCTTTAGAAATGCGTGTTTCAAGCTTCCCAACAATCTCAGCAGTAGCACCAGCTCTAGCAGGCTCTACTGTAAGTTTGTACTTTGGTGGCAGCGCTAAGTTTGGCTGATGGTTAGCTGGCAGCACCGAGTCGATCGCTAGGCTAAAGCCTTCGAGAAGAGATCCGCAAACAGCCTCTACCGAAGAGCGGCTTTGAACATCTCCCTTAGTCAAAACAAGCTGCTGCGCTGAACCTTGCTCTTCTTCGGGCTCTCCTTCGGCACATGAAACAATAAAAAAGCAAAGAGAAACGGTAAACAATGCTTTTGCAGAAAACCAATGGTTTAAAGGTATGTTCATAAAGCTCCAAGCCGGGCAAAAAATGGGACTGTATCATTGTAACAAACCACCCATCGGTTACTCAACTCGCCCAATCGATGTTTTTTAAAAATAACCTGTGATATCAGTCTATTAAACAAAAAGTCTCGGTGTCAAAAACACCGAGACTTAGCAAAAAAATACGATTTTTTTTGAAGACTGCGCCTTACAACAGGTTCCTCAGCTGATCAGAGGTAAATGGCACCGGGTGATCTGTCAACCTTGGGCCCTGGCCAAAACCACTAAGCTGCGTCTCTTCAACAACCTCTCCCACAGACTTTTTTCCGTAAACATAACGATCAAAGCTTTCTTCTATATCAAACTCAGCTCTTTCCTCTAGAAACTCTTTAAAGTTTTCGCTGGAAATACTCTGTCCTTTTTTCTCTGCAAAAAGCTCGGCTAAAACCTTTTTAAGGCCCGAGACACCATATTGAACCTTGAACTGGGTATGCAGCTCACGAAGATACGCTTCACCTTTTTCATATGCCTGATACTCGGTATCTCGCCTATACTGTGAATAACCCCCAAGGTTCACCGACCTTCTTGCGCTTGGAACAGCTGCTGCACGGAAGCCATCATCTCTCCAACTGGCAATTGCTTCGTCAATCCAACCAGAGTTTCCACCTGCTGGCATAACACCTCGGGCAAACCAAAAGTGCGTAAACTCATGCTCTAGTGCCCAAATCCCAGTAATTGTGGCACCTGCATGTTCCATACCGCCATCATATACTTTGGTAACATAAACAATGGCGTAATCATGAAGGTACGCTCCAAATGTTTTTTCTAGATCGGCTAAAACCTTTTTTGACCCGTTCATTCCTTGCTTTACGAGCGAGTCTGAATTTGCATAAACAGTTAGCGGAATCTTCTTTTCTAAACCTTGATAGGCAAACTCCTCAACTTTAAAATGTCCGTCCTCGAAAAGATGAAGGTAAAAAGAAGACGGGCCATAATAGGCCGGAAAAGATATCGACCAGTGGTTTTTTCCTAAGACTGTGCTCTTTCCATTAACCATCAAAACATGAGACTTCGAAGCGCCGACAATTTTAACCTCAAGATCTTGCTGATAATGGTCATATTCAAAGGTAGAAGGCAGGTACTCTTCTATAAAGTTTCGGCCATCGCCAACCACCGCGCCGCTCAAATCACTCATAAAAAAGCCAGCACGTACTGCATCGCTTAAAAATTTAAAGTTGGAGGAGCTGGCCGTAAAGCTAAACTCAACTGAATGCCTACCAGCATCTAAATAAGCATCTATAAGCCGAAGTGACGATCTATTGTCCGGATCAAATATTTTCTTAACCTGGTCGGCATCAAGCTGCTGACCGTTTAAAACCACAGATTCTATCTTGCCAGCAAAATCAAAAAGCGGTTTACCTGCTTGCTCGCTGATAAACTCTAAGCGTGATGTCCCCCGGTACTCTTTAGAGCTAACATCAAACTCCACCGAAGCAGTAGAGCTTTGCAAGTCAACAAAGACTGCGTTGGTATCTCCATAAGCAAAGTTGTCTGGTGCAAGATCAAGTTCACCACCCAAGGCCATAGAAGAAAATCCCATGGTTGCTGCGATCGCAGCTGCGAACATTGTGACTGTGGCAGTTTTGCCAATATTTGTTCTAAGAAACCTAAAAAAATGAGCCATAAACCTACTCCTATCCCTGCAATCAATTTATGTATTCTCTTCCTTATTTTTTAACTGCTTGACCAAACATTGGCAATCAAAAGACAGATATGGCGCCTTGCCCCATGGACACCATAGGGTTCAAAGAGTACAAAAAGCTTTGTAGTGCCTGGTTTCGACCCAGATTCAAGCCGTAGAATTCAACTTGCAGTGCAAGAAAAACTCTTGGTTTCCTGTTCGTCCCAGAACCGGGCTAGGCCTAAGATCTATAACCTCAAGTGGCAAAGAACTTAGTTTCTCAAGTACAATCTTATTTGCTTCAGCGTGCAAGCTAGAATCTACCACGACCCCTCCACTAGGAATCTTTGTCGACGACAGTTCAAACTGAGGCTTTACTAAAAAAACAAAGTTGCACTCTGAGATAAAAGATTTCCAAGGAAGCTTGGGAAGCAGCCTTGCTACCGACTGAAAGCTAACATCCATCAAAACCAAACTATAGCGTTCATCTAAAGGATCAAATGCTTGAATATCTGTTTTTTCATATACGGACACCCTAGGGTCGGAGCGCAGCTTCCAAGCAAGCTGGTTGGTGCCGACATCCACGCAAGATATAGAAGTACTTCCATAGCGCAGAGCAACATCACTAAACCCACCTGTAGAAGAGCCAATGTCGAGAACAGAAGCGCCTTTGAACAACTCTAGCCTGCCGCCTGCCTCAGCCCACTGAAAAAGCTTTTCACCGGCGCGGCTTACAAACATAGGCCTGCCTTTAATGCGGATGGCTCCACTCTCTTTTACCAGGGTGCTTGGTTTGTCTATGCGCTGGTCATTGACTACGACCTGCCCGGCCATAACAAGGCTCTGAGCATGCTTCTTACCATCGGCCAAACCACGACTTACCAGCAGTTCCCAGACGGGGAGCTTATTCTTGTTTTGACCTTCTTTTTCCATTATTTCCCGTATTTTGCGTAAAAACCTTAGACACCCCCACCATAGAACATAACGCAGAATCCGCAAATTTGATGCTAATTAACCCTTTTCGAAGCTCTTTTTTATCAATGAAAACGAACCTTTAGGTGGGTGATGTCACCTTTCTTAACTTCGAGCCTCAAACAATCCGAAACCTATATATCAGTTGTTTTTGTTTTTGACGGAGAACTAGCAGGCAGCTAGCTCCGCAAAAAAGGGGAGAAAATCATGGGACAGCTCGCAATAGAGTCCGGTTTAAACGATATCCTTTCGGTAGATGCACGTGGTGTGACTTCGGATTTGGACAGAGCAGCCTACCGCAAAATGGGTATGCGAGTGTGGACGGCCAAAAACTTCAATACGGTCGAAAAGCATCTTCTCAATAGAGAAATCTCGTTGATCTTGATCAACTTAGATCAACTGAATATGGACGGAGTGTCTTTGGTGCAATACCTGAAAACTAGCAAAAAATTTAAGGACATCCCTGTTGTTGCAGCAAGCGTGCAGTCCGGGCGTTTGCGCCGCAAAGTAAATGCAGCAGGCGTAGATGAATACATCGAGCAGCCTATACCACGCGATCTTTTCATTGAGAAAGTGAAATCTTTTTTATCTCAAGCTACGCGCACCTCTGACCGGGTAGCAACGAGCTTTGACGCTGAGCTAAAATACAACGACGAACTGATGATGAGCACGGTTCTAGATATTTCACCTACTGGCATACTAGTAGAAACAGATTACCGCACCGAAAAAGAAGCTTCCGTGCAAGTAAAAATGAAGCTACCAGGCTACAAACGCGCTTTTGTTCTAGGTGCTCAGGTGGTTCGCCAAGAAGAAGAAAAAACAGACACAGGCTACAAAACAGCTCTAAGATTTAGCAATATTTCTACCGAAGCTAAGCGGAAAATAGAAAAGTTTGTTCTACAAAATAAAATGCAGGGTGAGCTTAAATACTACATGTAAATCAAATGCAGGCTAAAAACTGCGAAGACCTCTGGAGTTATCTTCAGAGGTCTTTTATCTTAAAAAGTCAAAAAAGCCCGTTCGGAGCTGCCGGAAGATCTTTTGCAGACTTACTTAATTCTAACAAGCCAAGAACTCCTAGAGCATTCGCCATATCTTGGTGTAAAAACGGCCCGAAAGGCACCTGTGCAAACCCATCGTCGCCTTGCATCCTGGCTATAAAGCAGCTCTTGCTAGGGGGCGACTCAAACTTGGGCGGGGCAACGGATGATGGGAGGAATAAAACTTCTTTTTAAAAAGCAATAATTATAGTGCCTTACAATAGTCTGAGTTATAAACTCTTTACTTATAACTCATATAAATCGATAATATGAGGTATAAATAGAGGCACTTTAACTCATGAAATGGAACTGGCAGCACGAGGATTGGCCCAACTTTGTTTTTGAGAAAAGTCAGTTTCAAAAAGTGCACGAACAGTACCTACACAAGTCAGGTGTACTAAAAGGCTACTTAGAGCCTCTTTTGAAAACAAGCAGAAGCGAAGCCATCGCTGACATTCTAACTGAAGAAGCCTATATCACCTCTGAAATCGAAGGAGAGTATCTTCACAGACAAAGTATTAGGGCTTCGATTGAAAATCATTTTGGCTTGAGCCCGGCAAGCAAAAGCCTCCCGCAAAAAGAAGCGAATATAGCAAAAGCAATTACAGATGTTCACCTATCACTTGGAAAAATCATCACGGTGCCCTTGCTAAACAGTTGGCACAAGGGTTTACTAAACAAGAGCTTAAAGATTAAAAATATAGGTGTTTTTCGATCAGCTCCAGTTTATATTATTTCAGGTGGAAGCAAAAACCAGACCGTTCACTATGAAGCTCCAGAGCACAACAAGCTTGACTTAGAAATGAAAAGATTTATCGAATGGTTCAACAACCCAGTCCAACCACCTATTGTTCATGCCTCCATTGCTCACCTTTATTTTGAATCTATCCACCCATACGCAGATGGAAACGGAAGAATCGGGCGGCTTTTAGTAGAGAAGTCTTTGATGGAAGACTTAGATTTTGCTCCTTTGTTATACCTTTCTTGGGCAATCAGCCGACGGCAAAAAGAATATTATGCCCTGCTATCTCAATGCTCTAAGGGCCTTGAAATAACAACCTGGCTTGAATACTTTTCTGAGGTGGTCCTGCAAAGTATGGACGGAACAATCGCAAAGATCAGATCCATTCTTGAGAAAGCAAAGGTTTATGATAGTTTTGCTGGCGAGTTAAACCCGAGGCAAAGAAAAGCAATTGATCGAGTTTTTGCTGCTGCGCCAGACAGGTTTGATGGGGGGTTGAGCGCAAACAACTACCTAGCTATGACTAAGTGTTCGAGAGCAACAGCCACAAGAGATTTATCTGCTCTTGTGCAACTCAAAATTTTCAGAAAGGAAGGGAGCCTAAAGACTGTGCGCTATTTTCTTCAAAAAGAGATTGAGTCTGTTATAACCCTTACCCATTCTTAAACTGTCCACCTACTTCAAAGCCAGCTGCCCACAAGCACCAGCAATATCTTGTCCTTTAGAATAGCGGACCATCACCCGCAACCCTGCTTGTGCCAAAGTGTGCCTAAAGGCCAGCACACTTTCAGAGTCAGGCTCTACGAAGTTTGACTCACCAAAAGAGTTAAAAGGGATCAGGTTTATTTTTATCTTTTTAAACCGGTCTTGCGGTAAACCTGTGGATTTCAAAAAGTCTAAAAGTTCATTTGCATGTTTTTCAAGGTTGTTTACCCCTTGCATCAAAAGAACCTGAATCAATAGGCGGGGGTCTCGCCGGTGGTTTAAAACCTTCATCTGAATAAACTCAGCTATCTCTGGCAAAGAGTATTCGTGCTCTATCGGCATCAGCTTTTTGCGCAGCGAGCTTTGTCCTGCATGCAAAGAAATAGCCACCGGCAAGCGAGGATATAATTCATGTAGCTTATAGAGGTGATCTACTCTGCCTACAGTAGAAACACAGATGTTTTTTTGCGCGATGCAAAAACCTTTTTGATCCATAGCTACCGGCAAGAACTTTGTTAAAACATCAAAGTTATCGAGCGGCTCACCCATCCCCATAAACACAAGGTTTGTGACTTTAGAAGTTACCCTCCAACGCTCTGCCCAAACCCGGTTGGACTCCATCCATTTATGCGAAAGTTCGATTTGCGCTGAAAACTCTGCAAGGGTTAGGTTTCGAACTAGCTTGAGGCGAGCAGTGTTGCAAAACCGGCAACCTCTAGCGCAGCCTACCTGCGAAGATAAGCACAAAGTCGTTCTGGTTTTCTCAGGCATAAGCACCATTTCAATTAGGTGCCCATCCCACAGTTCAACTACAAACTTTGCACTTCCGTCGTAAGAAGATACCTGCGTGGTTTGAATACGAGGAAAACTAAGGCTAGTCGGATCTAGCTTTTGCTCCTGCCTTTGACCCTTCAAGGGAGCTGGCAAGGGAGTTGAGTTTTTCTGTAAGTCGCTGCAAGTCATCTTTTTGCCGTATCTTTAGCCTTTTTTGATAGTGCCCAGCGGCAAGCTCTTCTACAAAGCGCTCGACCGATATGAGGGGACCATACACCCGGTGAGAAATTTTGAACAGAATCCAGCAAAGAGCGACCAAATAAACAAGAAACAGCCCAGCTACCCGCCAAACATGCTTTTTAAAGATATCGTTGGTCACAAGCTCCCACTGCACATCTTCGTCTACAACGTTAAATAGCCCCATCACCTGCTGGTATTGGTCCATAAAGGCTGTATAGAAAATCCAGCCGGCGGCGAGTAAAAATAGAACAGAAAGCAGGATGGCGTATACGCCAAACCGCAGCTGGCGAAAGGGCTCGACGATCGATGAAAACAGTCCTCTAGTCCCTCTTGACTCAGTCATAAGCGCTCCCGGCTAATATTCAATGAAAAAGCTCAAATCTATCAGTAGTTTAGCATTTCTGCTCACTGACCTACAACTTTACTTGCAGTGCTTGTCCAAGTTGGGTAAATTGCTCGGACTGACGTGAGCTCATTCACGAAACAGACCAGGAGTACAAGCATTTGAACGGATGTAGGCACAAGAGAAAGCACCCCAAGGGGCGACGTAAATTAGGTAGAAAAAAGCGAAGAATGATGCGTAAAAGACGCGAACTTCGAACGTAGAGTCCGTTTGTAAGGCATGTCTGACCAGTTGTTGATGCTATAGGCATAAAAACAACTAAAAAAGACGCTGAACATGATCTATGACAAAATATTCACCGGGTTTTCTTTTTAACGAAAGCCCGGTTTTTATTTTGAAAATCTATGCATTAGCGCACATACCGCGGGGGAACTACTGAATGTCAAAAGTAACTGCTGGCCTACCAAAACCGCTCAAAAAATCCGAAGTGTACAAAGCCTGTTCTTCTTCCGATTTGCCAAAGTTCCAAACAACGGACGACTTTAAACCAACCAACGAGATTTATTCTCAGGAACGCGCCATCCAAGCAATTGAAATGGGACTTGGGATCACCAGGCCAGGTTACAATATTTATGTAAGTGGCGTTCCAGGCACGGGGCGAACCAGTGTTATGAGGTCATACCTTAGAAAATGGGCCAACAAACAGCCAGCTCCAGAAGACTGGATCTATATCTACAATTTCGAGGACAAAGATAAACCTAAAGCTGTTCCGATGCCGCAAGGCAGTGCACGCAAGTTCGCCAAAACCATGGACCAGTTGGTTGGGAACTTACGCTCACAAATTTCCGATGTCTTGCAAGGCGAAGAGTTCGAAAAAGTTGTAAACGCCAGAGTTGGCAGCGCCAACGAACGCAAAAACACGCTTCTCAACGAACTAGAAAAAGTCGGACGTTCACTAAGCTTTGAAGTAAAAATGTCTAACCAAGGCATAGAAACCATTCCACTTGTGGAGGGGCAACAGCTAGACGACGCTGCTTATGCAAACCTAAGCCCTGCGCAAAGAGAGCAGATTGAAACCGGCCGAAAAGAGCTAGAGCCTGCTATTCTTGACTTTGCCAGGAGTGTTCGTTCTATCGACACCGACACAAGAGCTTACGTTCAAAAGCAACGCGACGAAACAGCTCAAGAAGTCATACGTTCTTTGATTAAGCCCATTAGAGAGTCTTACCGAGATCTCGAACAAATACTGTCTTACCTTGATGATATCGAAGAAGCTGTTCTAGAAAACTTGGCTCACTTTTATCAATCTGAAGACGAAGAACAAAACCAAGCAGTGCGCCGTCAAGAGCGGGACCCTTTTGTGAAGTACCGGGTCAATGTCTTTGTTGATAATAAAAACCAAAAAAACGCACCATTGGTAGTTGAAAACAAGCCTACTTATTACAATCTTTTTGGAAAAATAGAGAAGAACATAGAAAACGGGATCTACTCGACAGACTTCTCTATGATCAAAGCCGGGGCCGTTCATAAAGCCAATGGCGGATACCTTGTATTAAATGCTTCGGACCTTTTAACCAACCCAGCCATATGGGATACCTTAAAAAGGGTTATAAGACACGGCGAGGGTTTTATTGAAGACATGGGAGAGCAGTACTCAATGCTGCCGACCTCTGGCCTAAAACCAGAGAGCATGCCTTTAAACCTAAAGCTTATTGTGATTGGAAACGACTATATCTATCACAGCCTTTTTGATATGGATGAAGACTTTCCAAAAATATTCAAGATCAAGGCAGACTTCGACTATAAGATGCCACGAAACAAAAAGAACATGCGCTCTTATACAAAGTTTGTAGCCAAGCGTTGCGAACAAGAGTCACTCAAACCGTTTGACCGGGCTGCAGTATCAGCCTTTGTTGAGTTTGGTTCAAGGCTTATCGATAACCAGTCGCAGCTAAGTACGCAATTCGGCCAGCTAAAAGATCTTTCGATTGAAGCGGATTTTATAGCTGAACTTAAAGGGTCTAAAGTTGTCAAAAGAACACATGTGGAAGAAGCTCTAGAAAAAAAATATTACCGTCATAACCTCTACGAAGCTCAGCTTCTTGAAATGATCAAAGATGACAACATATTGCTATCTGTATCGGGCAAAACCATAGGACAAGTGAATGGCCTCACCGTACTTGATCTCGGTGATTATTCCTTTGGAAAACCGTGCAGAGTCACAGCTGTTTCTAACTTTTCCGATGACGGAATTTTAAACATTGAGCGAGCTGTCCGCCTTTCCGGAAAAATCCACGATAAAGGCATGTACATCCTCACTGGGTTTTTAAATTCACTGCTGTGCAGAAAGTACAAAATAGGTTTTTCAGCTAGCGTTTGTTTTGAACAATCTTACGGAATGATTGACGGCGACAGTGCCAGCATCACCGAGCTCACAGCAATTTTAAGCTCGCTATCGGAAATACCCGTGATGCAAAACCTGGCTATGACAGGGAGCGTTAACCAGTTTGGTGAGGTTCAACCGGTTGGCGGGGTCAACGAGAAGATCGAAGGCTTTTTTAAGGTAACGAAACTTCTGGGCAAAAAGGGGCCGTTTACAATTATGCTGCCACACCAGAACGCAATTGATCTAATGCTACACCGTGACATTCAAGAAGCTGTGAAGAAGGGGACGTTTAAAGTCATACCCGTCAAGTACTTCTGGCAGGTCTTTGAGATTGCGACAGGCGTGCCGCTCGGCATAAAGAGTCTGCGTGAAAAATCTTACAGCCCCGGCTCGGCCCTTGAGAAAATCGAAAAGAAACTGCATTCGACGGAGCTTTTTGCAGTAAAACGCGAGAAGAAACTACAAGACTCTGTGAAGTCGAAATAACCAAAGCAATAGAGTCGAACAAAACATGCAAAATCTAAAACAAGAACTTCAAAATCTCGCAGCTTTTCGAAAGAAGCTGCGAGATTTTTTTGACTCAAAGAATTTTATGGAAATCCAAACACCTGTTTTAGTTAAAACCCCAGGCGTTGAAAAGCACCTAAAGTATTTCGCAACACAGTGGAACCACCCTGTAAGGGGCGAGCACAAGCTATACCTGCGAAGCAGCCCTGAGGTCATGCACAAGTTCTTGCTAGCAAACGGTATGGATGCAATCTACGAAATCGGCCCATGTATGCGCCAAGGGGAAGAACTAGGACCGTGGCACAGCCCTGAGTTCACCATGCTGGAGTTTTACAAAACCGGGTGGGAATACGAGAGTTTTATGCAGCATTGCACGACACTTGTAGACACTTGTATCGATGCAAAAAAAGACCAGCCATGGCATCGAATCACGATGGCAGAAGCCTTTGAGCAGTTTGCGGGGGTAGAGCTCATAGATGAAGACACTGACTTTGCCGCAAAGTCTATGGCTGCCGGGACTGTATCAGTAAAAAAAGAAGATTCCTTTGAAGATGCCTTTTTTAAGACCCTTATTGAGAAAGTAGAGCCTAAAATAGCAGAGCTTGGAAAAGTGGTCCTCGAAAAGTACCCTCGCTCACAATCAGCACTTAGCAAAAGAGTCGGTGACAAGAAAACTGGATATGCTGCAAGGTTTGAATTGTTTTTAAATGGCATTGAGCTTGGAAACTGTTTTCTTGAAGAAAATGAAGCAGAGCAAATTAAATCAAGAGTACATGAGGTCTTTACTTACCGCTCAGAGGTGCCCGCAAAAGAGCCTATCATCAAGCACATTTGTGAAAATGGCATTCCACCTGCATGTGGTGCAGCCTTTGGTGTAGAAAGACTATTTGCAGCCGCGCAAGAAAAACAGAACATACGTTCTTCGTTAGATTTGTTTTTGCCTTATGCGATCAATCCCAACCATTAATTTGATCTATTGGGCCATCGTCTTCGACAATCTCTAGGATGATGTTTGAAACAGTCTCATTGAATTCATCCAAACAGCTCACCTCATAATCCACCATAGAACCACCATGATAGTTTGCCGCCGATACCGAGCGGCTACTTAGGTCGTTTGCTGCAAACCGGTTGCCAATTGGGTTTCCTGGTGAAAAGGAAAGTGAAGAGAGTACGTCGATAGTTAACAAATTATTAACTGCAGTGTTTATAAATCTCCTTGTAAAGTTAGGAAAAATTTCAGACTCTGTCCAAGCTCCACCCCAACAAGACTTTGATTCCTGTGCTGCATCACCAATGGAACAATCCACCTCAACCTGAGAACCAGGAGGAGTATAGACAGCGCTGTCTGAGCGTCTATACCTGTAGTATTCAAACTGCAGGTACTCACAGGTCTGACTATCTCCTGTCTGAGAAACGAACTGCAGATCGTTTAGAAACAAATCCCGCTCGGGAACTGATACAGAACATAGGGTGTCAAACCCGCTAGATCTACAGTTTGTTAAAGGCGTAGCAATGCCTGTGTCACGAAAGAAAAGTGTTACTTGCAAGCACAAAAGGTCAGTACATGCAGCTCCGTTATTGACCGAACCATCACCTGTGTCACCACCAGGCAAATCGGTGCCAAAATCCCCGGACCCTCCTGGGCCTATACCAGCAACGCCGGTAGTAGCGCGAATCTCTGCTTCCGACGAACAGCCGGCAAACAGAAGGCTTAACGAAAATAAAGAGACCAAGTATAAATGTTTTTTAATTCTCATATTACTTCCTTTCGGAAGAATTAGGTCAAACCTTAAGCTCTGCAAGTATTTGTTTTTACTTATTTAAATCACCAAGAAAGACGTCACTTCAGGGCATAGCTCTCTTTTATGTAGAACCCAGCCATGTATGAAGCTTTGGCAGAAAAAATACTTATTTGGACCATCTGCATAGGAGGATGCTTTCACCTAGCAACTCGCCAAATCAAAATATCTAGGACAACTCACAACCAACTGCAGCAAACCAAACAGCATATTATATGCCACAGTTGGGAGGCTGCAAAAAAAAACCTGACTGCTTTACTTCATGAGAAAAAACTCACAACCCATAAAGATCCGCGAGATCTCAAGACGTGTCACAACCTTCCAGGCAACATCACTCTTGAGTCTGAAGGCCAAAACGGGCTGTGGAACTACAGGTATAAGCGCAAGGTATCTTCCCAAGCTAACCACAGAGCATATCAAACTATTTTTTTTGCACCGCTCGCTGTCTTGTTGAGTTTGGCAGAGATTGTAAGATCAAACCTCTTACTTATAAAAACCAGCAAAGTTGTTATGGAAACCTACAGTCACAAGGAATCTCTTGAAATTTTGTTCGGCGATGCAAGGCCCATAAAAGCCTTAGCAAGGTTTGACTATCAAAGAAAAAATGAGTGGCTAGACATTTTGTGTACCCAGGAAATTGTGCCATTAGATAGTAAAAGCTTGAAAAAATGCCAACAAACTTATTAACAATATGGAAAAACTAGCTATGAAAAAAAAAATACTTAAAAAAATACCTACCATTCCACCTCTGTCTTCTCACCTCGCGGTTCTTTTTTTAGGCTTATTTTCTGCAAGCTTATTTACACAGCCAAGGCTAGACGCAACCTCTCTACCAGCAGGGAAATGGCTATATCTGATCAAAAAACCTAGTCAAGACCCAAAAAGCCAAAGTCTCGTGCCCGCTATCAATCTCGACGGAAAACCTTGCAAAATCAGAGGGGCGCGTCATCTTTCTTTTGGTCAAAAACATGTTTTAGAGTTTGACCGCATTCACCGAAGGCAAGTTGAACAGCTTGAAAACATAGTTTGGGCAAAAAAAAATAGCATCCGCGAGAAATGTATAAAAATTTATAAAATAAAGTACGGAGATAGATAAAATGAAATCACTCCTAAGGCTTTCATCTTGGCTTCTATTCTTATGCTCACAAACACCTGCGGCCCAAGCGCAAAACAACCCTGCCTTGCATCAAAAAATAGTTCTTATCGAGGGGGAAAGCAAAGAGGTTCTACTACAACTTCCTGGCGGCCTACGACTGAGCAGAAGAAACATCATAGATATCCAAAACCTGGCAGGGGAATCCTACCTTATCACTGGCCTTAAAAAGGGAGTTGTGGTTATCCGCGACGCGGAAGAGGACGCCTACGGGCCATCGCCGAGGGTAGTGATAGAGGTTATTAAAAAAAATAGACTAAAGAAAACCCATAGAAACTCACCTAGAAAGTTTTACCGCCTGCAGTTTTGGGTTCAAGAAAACACAACAGATAAAATGGCGGAAATAAATCTTAGCGGACTTGGCAAAAACCTACGCAGGCCTAAGGCTGGTGTCGGTCGTATGCACGCCTATGCAAGGCTTGAATCAGCCCTACCTAGCCATGGCAACCACAGCAGGTTTAAAGAGCAAATTGAAATAATCATACAAGCTGGGGCGCCCTTTGAAGCAAGAGATGGTGGAGAACAACAAACACACCACAAAAACATAGACCAATACCACTATGCCGCCTGGAAGAATGTTGGTTTATTCATAAAAGGCAGAGTAGACAGCAGCCACAAAGGAAAACCTGTACTTGCTTTAGATGCTAGTTATAAAGCATCTGAGAGCTCCAGGTCTCTTTCGAGTAAGAAAATAAAAAGTCGCATACCTTTGAGTTTTGAAAAAAATACTAAAATCGGAAACCTTGGCATGCATTCGAACCGAAAAGAATATGGCCGAATTACGGGAATACGCAAGATACCAATCCTCAGCCCACTGATTACGCGGTGGGGTAAAAGTGAAAAAAAGTCTTCTTTTACACTATGGGCTCGAATTCAAAAGTTAGACTAAGCACCTGTGGCAGTTAACTCTTTAGCAAGAACTGGGTGCACCAACCCCTTCAAATCGCCGTTCATACTCAGGATCGAGCGGATCAGCGTAGAAGAAATATGAATCGTATCTTGAGAGCTAGGCAAAAACATCGTTTGAATTTTTTCGTTTAAGCCTGCATTTGTAAATGCCATCTGCTGCTCGTAGATATAGTCAAGAGAGTTTCGAACGCCCCGCACGATGTGAGATGCATTCACCTCCTGTGCAAAGCCGACGGTTAGTCCGCAAAAAGACTGTGCTTTGGCTCTTTTCGGGTCGATACCTTCTGCCGCAACGACTTTGCTAATAAAGGCCACGCGGCGCTCAGGAGAAAACATCTCTTTTTTAGTTTCAGAAACACCTACGCCCAAAATAACTGTATCGAAAACCAAGAGGGCTTTTTTCAAAATATTTAGATGTCCTGTCGTAAAGGGATCAAAGCTACCTGGATATATGGCTACTGAAGACTTTGACATTTTTACCTTCCTTTTCCTATCATGAGCTACTGCTGATCTTCCCGCTGCAAGAAATAAAATGAATTGCGGCCGTAAGAACGAAACTTCAAATTCCACCCATCAGGGCACAGCCTCAAACTATTTTCTATCTTATCATGGTCACGCTGGTCATACTCACAAACAATTGTTTGCATTTGAGCAGGCTTTAGTCGCAAGTTTTTCATTAGCTGCGATGTAAACAACTCGCTACTTTCATAAGGAGGATCTGCAAAAACCACCTCATACTTTGACCAGCCTTCAAAGCTTTTGAAAGCATCCACAGGACGCAAGATACAGCTGGGTTTTGGAAGCCCCTGTTTTGCAAAAGAACGTATAGCCATATCCATGTTTTGCTTGATAGCTTTGCTCGCACCTTTATCAAGCTCATAAAAAATAACCTCGCTCGCTCCGCGACTCAAAGCCTCCATACCCACAGCACCAGACCCTGCAAATAGATCTACGAAAGACGATTCGGGGACAACCGTGTTCAGTACTTGCATCAAGGCATCACGAGCTTTCGCGCTTGTTGGCCTAGTTTCCTCGCCACCTAAAACAGTTAGCGGGTGACCCTTTAGTAATCCACCAATGATCTTCATAACTTACAAGTCCTTCTAGTGATGGCTGACCGCTTCTTCATATCCGTTAAATTGGCTGGAAAGCTTGCCCTTCTTGCTTTAAGATCGCCCTGACAACCCCATTTTCGCACCGGCGATTGCATGGGCAGTTGGCCTTTAAGTTTACCTCTACCAATGCGGTCTGAGTAGGAATACGTTTTGCCATGAACCCTCTTATTATTCAACAAGCTCGTGAATCTTACGCCATCGACGACTGGAGCGCCGGTTATTTCGGCATCAACCCAGCTGGAAACGTCGAGTGCTACCCGACAAAAGACAAGACCAAGTCTATTGAGATGGCAAACCTTGTAGAAAAGCTTAAAAAGTCTGATGGCATTTCCACCCCGCTAATCCTTAGGTTTCCGCAGATTGTCCACGGCCAAATTGCAACCATGCACGAGGCCTTTGCCAAGGCAATGCAAGACAATGAATACCAGGGGTCCCATCTAGGTGTGTTTCCATTTAAAGTGAACCAACGCAGAGAGTTTATCGACTCTATTGTGCAAAGCGGTAAAAGTTTTAGCTACGGCCTAGAAGTCGGAAGTAAAACCGAGTTCATTGCTGCTCTAAGCTATAAACTTAGCCCTAACGCTCTGATGATCTGCAATGGCTTTAAAGACAAAGAATACATTCGACTTTGTTTTGTCGCTAAAGCCATGGGCAAAAACATAACGGTCGTGATCGAGGGGCCAGACGAGCTTGAAATCTTTCTTGCTTTGATGAAAAGCGAACCTGATCTTGCAAAGTTTTGTCCACAGATTGGCCTTCGTGTCCGGCTTTATTCCCGAAGCTCTGGAAAATGGGAGAAGTCTTCAGGGGATGGAAGTAAGTTTGGTCTTTCAACCAACGAGACCCTGCACTGCCTTCGCATGTTAAAAGAAAACGACATGGTTGGCACACTGTCGATGCTCCACTTTCATAACGGCTCTCAGATAACCCAGATCCGGCGTATTAAAAATGCGATTAAAGAAGGGTCGCGCATATATGCCAAAGTGGTCAAGATGGGGTTTGCACCTAAATATCTAAACATTGGCGGCGGGATTGGAGTCGACTACGACGGCAGTAAATCTTCTGCCCAGTCCAGCGCTAACTACTCTCTCAACGAATTTGCCAGTGACGCTGTCTATAACATCCTACAGGTATGCGAAGACGAAGACGTACCTCGACCGATAATTGTGACAGAAAGCGGGCGTGTCATAGCCGCTTATCACTCTGTGGTAATTACTGATATACGCGAAGTACAAAGCCCGGGTGAAGACCCAATTCCTTATGAAGTAGAGGCCGGCGAGAAGATGCCGAGTATTTTAGTTGAGTTTGAGGAAGCTCACAAAGAGCTAAGCCAAAAAAACTATGTCGAGTACTACCACGACGCTGTAGCATTTCAAGAAGAGATGCACACCTTGTTTAACCTCGGGCAGATTGACTTACGGCAAAGAGCCTATGGCGAAAGACTTTTTTATAGTATTTGCCAAAAAGCTGTAGTCTGCTCTCTTCGGGAAAAACACCAACCAGAAGAGTTTCGTCAACTGCAAAAAGCTATGGTCACCAAGTACCTAGCAAATTTTTCGATGTTTCAAAGTATTCCAGACGCTTGGTCCATCGATCAGCTATTTCCAGTGATGCCTCTTAGCAGGCATGATGAGGTACCAAGCCACAAAGCTACGATTGTAGACATCACCTGTGACTCAGACGGATGCCTGGACCGTTTCATTGATCAAAAGTCTGTCAAAGATGTATTAGACCTTCATACACCTGACGGAAAGCCCTACTATATTGGTTTTTTTCTGGTTGGAGCTTATCAAGAAAGTCTGGCCAACGAACATAATTTGTTTGGCGCCATCCACGAAGCTGAAGTTCGCCTAGATGAGGCTGGAGTAAGCTGTGAAAAAATCACCGAAGGCGACCCCATTAGCGAGCTGCTTATGTGCAGAAACTTTTCGGCGGAAGAAATGCGCAAATCCTATAAAAAACAACTCGCTGCCGGCGAGCTCAGCGCAGCCGAAAACGAGCGAATTATGGGGATAATACGAAATAGCTTTGAGGGTTATCCTTACTTAAGTACTTGATAGAAAAACCTAAAACTTAGAAAATGTAACGTTAGTGCAAGTCTTTTGTGCCAGCGTTAGACCCTACAGATAAACCCAAAAGTTCATTAGCCTGGTTTTCTAGCTTTTTGTTGAGTATTTGCCCACGCATAAACAGCGGCACACCTTCGCACTCAAACTCAGTCCAATCAATAGGTACCAAGGTTTGGTCATCTTCTAAATACTCAGAAAAATAAAGGTCGATGAAATCCAATAGAAAGCTAGCCAGGTCTTGTTTGCTCGGTCCCGACTTTTTGTATTCTGCGACAGCTTGTACGGGGTAATAAAACTTTTGGTCTAAAGACTGCAAAACAACTTCTACACCAACCCAGGGCGCGCGGTAACCGACACTTACGTAGAACTGGCGCGAGTTTCTTTGTGCGCCATGCTTCTCGTTAAGCAGAGTTTCTAAGGCCAAAATCTCATCTGATTTTTTTAAAACCTCCGAAAACTCGCGTGAAAAAGATTCCACTTTCCAATTACCCAAATGCATAAAATAACTCTCCACTTTCCATCAATGAAAATTGCTTACCGCCAACTGCATCACCTAATATCCCTGCAAACATCGACTGCTCGACACTTGGGAAATCTTTTTGCATACGGCTTAAAAGCGTATAGGTCGCAGCTGCTTTATCATTCGGTGAAAAATCTTTCCACCTTGCTAGGTCGCTCTCGTTTACGGTCAACCCCCAATCAAGACTTTTTTCTTGCTTCAGCCTTGTAGACAAAATCAGGCTAGAGCGGATCGCCTCAAAAGAGCTAAGAAGTTCTACGCTAGACTGATTCTTGAAAAATTGAACCATAGAAAGAACGGCATCAATTTGGGCACCTAAGGACCGCAAAGAGGCAAAATCCGAAATCACTTCCAGCTCTGCTTGTTCGACGCCTCCCCTTGAAGCTGCCGAAGCGTCGCCAGCCAACGGAAACCGGTTAAACAACCCCCTCAACAAGTCGCAATGCGCCGATTCAAGCGGGCCATTCAACTCTTGATCTATCCAAAGAAGCGCTTTGCCAAATGAGCGAGTTTCATGAAACTCGGTCAATTGATCAACCTTTGCACCAAATGCGCTGCGAAGCATATCTAAAACTCTTAAACGAAAAAAATCTGTGATCCCAGTCCCAACCTGAAACAGGGTTTGCCAGTTTTCATCAACCAACAGTTTAGCTCCAACCGAAGGGTCCCTATTTGCCATTTTTTCAAGGCCCAAGGAAAGAGCACCTTTAGCCAGCTCCAAACTTTTACTTGACCGACCTAACTCGTAAACTTCAAAGCCGACAGCCGATGCAATTGAGTTTGCAAAAAGAAGCAGCTTTTGCTGAAGAACATCTTCACCAAGCGATGGAGAACCTAGCAGAGACAAACAACGATCTAAAAACGATCCTTGTTCTGAGCATTCAGTCAATGCTTCGCCTTTATTTGTATTTGTGGTTGTAGCTGCATCTGTAAAGCTTGCTTCACAGTAAGCAGAAATATCTTTTCGCATTATGCCTGTTGGCTTCCAAAAGCGCAGAGCGTCATCTTTATCGACAAACCCGTCTTCTTCAACCCTAGCTTTGCGAAACCGCATCGCTTGGTACTCAGACTCTTGAGGAGGGCTAAAAGCACCGTGCCCAAGTATAGAAAATGCATAGTGCATGTCGTTTTGAAAAGATGAGTTGATCAAAGCATCGAAAAACTCTTGCATGCGCTCATCGCTAGTAGAGGTTTTATAGTATCCAGCATGACCGGGAAGTGGAACAAAACTATCACGTTCGTGGTCCGGCATTTTATCATATTCATCTTCATTTATAAGATCGAACTGACCGCAAACACTTGCAGTTTGAAGCTCATCACCCAACTGCTTAAAGCGCTCAAGAAATGCTTTTCCTTCGCCGTCCATCGCCCTGTACACAAGTAGCCAAGACGCTAGAGCCGGAAGCCTAAGCCTGTCTTCGTTCCAACAATCATAATCAACTATACGCTGCCACTGTTCCGGACTGCAGTACTGCATTGCTTGAACCAGGTTTTCAGCCGTAGTTTTTTTAAGACCAAAGTATAGAACCTGAGGAGCTATTTCTTGGACTCGCTGCAATGGATGTTCGGACATCAATGCATCATCTAAGGTTTTAACGGCACGATCTTCGGGGTTGCCCAACTGCGAGCTTAAAGAGTTTGTTTTTTTTATGGGTAAAGTTTCTGTCCCTTGAGACAGTACCCGCACTCTTTTTGCTGTTATTTCTCGCAAGGATGCATTTTCGGTGTGTTGCAAGCTAGAAGCCTCCTAAAATCCCTGGCAGCCTTCTATGACTAGAGGCTACGAGCAGTTGGGCCGAATGTACCACAAATGCCCTAAAAACAAACAGCTAATCCATACCCACCAACTCTTTGCCTGCCAAGACGGCCAGCATATAGCCACGATGATGATTTTTATCGTAAAATCAACTAATTAGGAGATGATATGGAAACACCCAAAAAAGGCTATCTTCACGGATACAACCAAAAAGAAACCGATCGACTGATAAGGCAAGCGGGCCTATTTGAGCCAAACGTCTATGCCGATATCAACCTATATCAAAATCAGTCTGTTTTAGAAGTGGGCTGCGGGGTCGGGGCCCAAACGGAGATTTTACTTCGCCGCTTCCCCAAAATCGAACTCACAAGCATTGACTTTAGTGAGCACCAACTTTCTAGTGCGAAGCACTACCTAGCTAAATCACCCCACCTTGAGGCTCGCTGGAGCACTCAATCGATGGATGCAACTGACATGCAGTTTAAAGGCGGAACGTTTGATACGGTCTTTATTTGCTTTATGCTCGAACACACGAAAAAGCCTGTAAAAGTCCTGCAAGAAGCACTTCGAGTACTTAAGCCTGGCGGCAAGGTCTACATTACAGAAGTCATGAACTTCACTTTTTTCCTTGACCCGTATTCACCTAATGTTTGGAAGTACTGGATGGCTTTTAACGACTACCAATATGAAAAAACAGGTGACCCATTTGTTGGGGTAAAACTCGGCCAACTTTTAAAGACAGCAGGCTACACGGACATTCAAACCAAAGTACTGAACACTCATATTGACGGGCGAGAGCCAGCCCTTCGCCACCAAGTCCTAGAAGACTGGAGAGATCTGCTCGATAGTAGTGCGGAGAGGCTCATTGATGCTGGCTATGTCGATCAAAACCTCAGGAAAGAAATGAATGCTGGCTTCCAGCGGGCTATGGAAAATAACCATGCGATAGTCTACGACTCCGTCATGCAGGCATATGCGCACAAGGCCAAATAACCCAATATTAACCACAATTTATATTTCATTCGTGACAAAGTGCTTAAAAAAAGTACAATACCACTTCTCCAGAGGTGGTTAAATTGCAAAACCCTTTTCAGAATAAAGTCATCCTCTACCTAGCCATTCTTTTCTTGATGGTTGGGCTAGCATTTTATACTTCTGATTTGCGCAAGCAAACCGAAGAGTTTCTGTTTGATCTAACCGTTACATCTGTACCGGCCTTAAAACCCACAGAGAAGATCCTAACCCTCGCTCTTGATACCGAACAATCAACGCCATCGCAAAAAGTGAGCTTACTGACCAATGTTATCGGTGAAGCCCTCAAGGCAGGCATACCAGATATCTATGCCACGTATCTGCTGTCTGAGTATGATTATCAAAAAAGACTCCCTGCATTTTTAAAAGAGGTCTTGTCTACTCATAAAAATGTAAAACTCCTGACGCTGGCTCTAAACCAAAAACACCCCATATCGTTAGACTTCCCGGTACACCTAGCTAACTACAGAAAAAACATACTTGGGATAGACGCCCTACGAAACAGATCCTATGAGATTGTAAGAACGGTTCCTACGACGGCCTACCAGGGAACAGAAAAATCATTTTTATTTGCGCACGACCTCATGAAAAGCAGACAACCTAAAAACCTGCCCCAACAGATAGCGCTACGTAATATAAAAATAAATACGAAAACCATCGCCTCTATTACAGAGCTTCCCCCACTAGCAAAGTATGACATTATCCTCATCGGGCAGAAGACTTACAAGCCCTGGGCCACACAGACCCTAGAACCAACCACCGTCAACACCCCCTACCGAAACAACCCTTACAACGTAGCCGAGGGAGTTTCGGTACTTGAATTTGCTTCACTGCAAGCGCAAAATATCGTCCAGAAAAAACAAATTCATATAGCCGCGACTCCACTCTCCTTGTTTTTGCAAATTATCGCAGCTCTATTGTTTGTCTCTATCTTGCTAAAGACAAAGGTAGAAAAATCCCTCTACCCCACTGTTCTAATATTTTTGATCATCATACTTGGCATGCTTAGTTTGCACTTCTATTCTGTATACCTGCCAAGCGCAGATTTCTGCATATTTGCACTTTTTTCTCAGATCATGATGGTTGCAAGATTTGCTGAAAACCAGTTTATGCAAAAAGAAAAGCAAGTACTCAAAGTTAAGCAAAGAGAAAAACTAGACTCTGTATACTCTATATTTATCTCTGACCTTGCCAAATACCTTAGCAAAAACAATTCGCAGATAGATACCCAGCTTGGTTCCCTACAATCAACATCGTTTACAGGCACGCAAGCTGAAATCTTGGCAGGGACTAGAAAGTCTTCTAGGCAGTTTGCAGAATTCCTCGAAGGCATCTCTACGATGGCAGACATCGACATGGGCAAAGTAGATAAAGGCACTATTAACCCAGTATACCTAAAAAAGCTTACAGAGCGTATAATAGATCGTTTTCAAAGCGCTGCCAGGCAAAAATCAATTCGTATCATCAACTATGTAGATGGCAAACTTCACTTAAAAACAAACCCTGAAGTGCTAGATACAATCATTCAAAACCTTATATCGAACTCTTTAAAGTACTCTCCAAAAGGCGGGAAAATAGAAATATCTTCTTATATAAAAGCCAACCAAGTCCTTATCCACATCAAAGACTATGGATACGGGATAGATAAAGAGAACCAAGAAAAAATCTTTGAAAAATTTTACCGAGTAAAAGATGACCATGTATATGAGGAAAAAGGCAGCGGTATAGGCTTATACCTATCGAAGCTTTTTGCAAACCAGCTTGGTGGGGATGTCTACTTAGTCTCTTCCAAACTCGCTGAAGGCTCAACCTTTGCTGTAAAGGTGCCAAAAAATGTTTAGAAACAAATTTGATCTAAGTACCATGGCATCTATCCTGGTTTTGATTTTAATCAACTATTCTCTGCTTTCTATTGTCTATTCCGGCCATAAAAGAGAGAATATTGCTGCAAAAGGCGAGCGTGCTGCACTAGCACTAGCCCTTCGACACACATCATATGATTCCCAATCTGAAGGGCCATACAAGGACGTATTGGTGGTCAACGCCACCCTTGAAGACACCCTATCTCTGCCAACCACTCAAAAGAGCAAGCTCTTAGATTTAGATGCAAGCGTATATGCTGAAATGATTGAAAAAGCCGATGCTCTTGGTGCACAAGATATCATCCTTGGCTGGCTTTCGGGCGCTCACCAACTACATATAAACAAAACAAATGAAGTATTCGAAATAGTCGATAGGCTGATGATTCATGACAAGATCACCCTGACTGCTTCTTTTTTCTATATGTTTCAAGTCCCCAAAGAAATCAACAGAAAATACAGTACTACTCTAGCATCTGACTGTATCTATAAAATGAATATACAATGTAGTATTCCAGACTGGGACAATTGGATTTTCACCAAACTTTATAAAAAATATGCCAAGAACAACTACCTAAGCAAGAATCTTACACACCAGTATGACAACCTTATACTCAACCTTCCTGCACCAAAAAAAATAGAGGCAGTCTCTGCTAAAACGTTTCTGAGTAAAGACTTTACCACAACGGCAGATGTAATCATTTTTGGTAACGATGTGCCGCAGCCCAAGGTCTTTGAAAACAACAAAATTGACTTACAAAGAACAAGGTACGCTAAAACCAATGGTTTTTGGTATTCCGGAAAAATACAAGATACTGGCGTTCCGCTATCGAATTTCTTTGCAGCTTTCATCACGATGCTACGCCAAGACAAAGGTGTCTATGTTGCAAATAAAACCCAAGAAAACACCATTGCCTTTTTGTGCTCTGCACTAATTCTTTTTCTCTACCTAACACAAGGATTGGGCCCTTCCATTCTATCGATGTTAGCTTTGTTAGTTATGCTAATACCTATTTCCTATGTAGAAATTCAGTATTTAGATATATATATTCCAAAGTTTTTTATTTCTTCGGTTCTTTTCCTTAGCGTTATATCCATCGTGTACTTGCATCTTTTCTGGGTACGTCTTCGCGGCCTGCGCTCGCAAACTGTAGCTGTAGCGATTAAAAACACAGTAGATATTCGTAAGAATTTTTTGTCTCTTATCAGTCACAACTTAAAAACTCCCATAGCGCAGATCCAAGGCGGCATTGAATACTTAGGAGCCACCGACAAATCCAACCCAAACTCTAAAGCATACAGGGACATACTGAGTAAAATCGCAAAAATGAATAGTAACATTGGAACTATGCTAAAAACTGCTACCCTCAAACCAAGCGCAGGAAAAGCAGTGCTAGTATCCCTGGATGAACTATTTTCATTCCCTAGCCACTTGACCACAGAAACTCTCTCAAGCAGTCAAACTGTAGAAACAAATATCCCCGTCTCTGATTGGCACAATTACCTGTCCGCTTTAACAAGGGTTGAGCTTTCAGGGGGAACTCTGACAGCTAGCCTCAGGCCATCGAAGCCTGGCTCTATAGCTCTAGGTATTTCGGGCTCACCAAAGAAACAAAGAACCCAATTTGAGGAAAGAGTTTTACGCCAGTACATAGAAGCATTCGAGGAAATGTCGGGGATGACCAGCCGCCTTATTCGGCAAGACGCTAATATGATTACTTTAGTTATTGCACCAAAGGTAGCTCTATGAGGTGCCACTATGACATATTGGAAGTTTGCTACTTTAGGGATAAACTGCGCACGTGAATATTTTTATTGGAAAAATTGACGGAATTGAGCGCGACAGAATAAAGAGTCTGTGGCTTGAGACTTGGCAGTCTCTTGGGGTGAAATTTAACCCATCCTTTCTAGAGTACCGAAACTCAGACCGCAACGATGTTACCGACTTCGTAATCTATGACGAATCTGGTTCAATTGCCGCAGGTGCAAGACTAATTTACTATCAAAACTTAGTAGAAAATGCTGAAACAAAGTATTTTTTCGAAGAATTCAAAAAAATAAAAACTCCTTTTTATATGCTCAATGGCTGCTTCGCAGCCCAAAAGTTTCAAGGCAGGAACCTTTCAAAAGCCCTGGACAGAGAAAGAATTTTATTTTCAAGAAACTCTAAATGCCAAAGAATACTTTGCCTTGCTGTTGGCGAAAAGAGAAAGGAAACCTTTGAAAGGTTAGGTTTTAGACTGATTGCAGAAAATCGCAATGAAGTGAATATATTTCTTGGTGGTGTCCCTATTTTTCTTATGGAAATAGATTCTTCGGAAACAGACAAACAAACCTTGCAGTCCTATGGCGCCAAAGTAAAAAAAATAGACAAACTACCCACTAAAGATTTCAGTGAACTTAATATCCTCGGCAGTCATAACCATCGCGACCTGCGGTAGCCTTTTAGTGCTTTCGAGTAAAGAGCGGTAGTAGACGCCATACTCTTCTGGGGTCTCCTCTTTTCCTGGCGGCCTTATACCAATAAAGATCAAGTCACTTGCTTTCGAAGACTCGTGAATACCCATCCAAATGTCTTGGCTTACCTTAACCTTGGTGTTGGCCTCAATCCTACTGTTAGCAAGGTAGTTTTCGAGGAATTCAGTTGCTGCTGGCTCTTCTTCTTGGGTTTTTACGATGGTCTTTAGGTTTAGAGACACACCTCTCCACTGCGGGCTGGTTTGCAGCATATAGCCTAGGGCTAGCATAAGACCTGCGTTTTTGCGCTCTCGCCCCCACCAAATATCAATATTTTTCTTTCTTCCTGTCACCACACGGTTTGGGTCACCTTCGCGAACGATCACGAGATTCTTTTTACCGGAATGCACAAGGTGAATCATCTTACCAAAAGAACTAAAGTTTTCTTCTTTTTCAGTTTCCCCAAGAAAAATAGTATTGGGCTTTATTGGACCGACGCCATAGTTTTTTATCAGGTTTTGCACGCCTTCTTGCACAGTTGTAGAGCTACTGACGTGAGCCATAGCTGGTACATTCTTTTTGTAAAGGTAATCTTGAATGGTTTTTCGCAGAGACGCTATTTTTTCTTCGTCTGCTTGGTGCTCACCTAAAATGGCAGCTACCGTCAAAAAACCTTTTCCCTGCGTGATCGCATCAGCTAACTCGATTAGATACCAACGCGTGGTAGGACTACCGCTAAGCACTAGTGCGTTTGGTCGCCAGGTTTTTGCATCGGAAGGAAGCGACTCAAGGCTGTAGATAGAGTAGCGTGCGAGGTACATAAGAATTCCACGGCGCATATCACCCCAATGGGCAGTCATATTCCTTGCTTGCATGAAGTAGTAAACACCAATCGTACAACCGATTGCCATAATAGTAGCCCCGGCATTGATCATAAACATCACGGCAAAACAGGCAAACGCTCCTACAATCGAAAGCATCCAGGGTGTCTTGAACGTTGGCCGCCACGAGGGGTTTGCAATGACTCCCTCAAGCCCGGCAATCATATTAAGAGCACCGTAGGATGTAAGAAAAAACATTGAAAGAATCGGAGCGATAGCATCTAAGCTACCAAGAGATATCCCGAGTAAAGCCACCACAAAAGTTAAAATCGTTGCAATACGAGGCTCGTCTTTTTCGCCTGACCCAATACCAAGAACGCGTGGAACCACCCTGTCTCGCGCGAGAGCCTGCAGCGTTCGCGGCGCGCCTAAAATCGCACCCAAAGCACTAGACAAGGAAGCACCCCATATAGCTGCCACTACAATAGGGCCGTAAGCTGAAATCTTTTGAATCACCATGTTGTCCATGATCAAGCTAGCTTCATCTACGCGAAAGAAAAGAACCACAGGAATAGCCATATAAACAACAAAACCTACGACCACAGCTGCAATTGTGCCCCACGGCAAAGACTTGCCAGGGTCTTTTAGGTCGCCGGACATGGCGATCCCAGCCTCGATACCCGTAACAGCCGGAAAGAATACAGCGAAGACAAACCAAAAAGACTCCTTTTCAGGGATAGGTCCCCAATCAGATTTTGGAACGTAATCGGGGTTCCCCCAAAAAAGCGCTACAAGCGAGGTTACGATCAATATCAAGATAATAAACTGCACGCGCAAAGCAGCGTTGGTAGAGAAAAATGCGATTAGAGCTAACAGAACAAGAGTGCCTGTACTTAGAATCATGGGGTTTCGGATAACATCTAAAAAATAAGCAATAACCTCTGGCATAGCAGATGTCGTTTCCGGAATAAGCGCAACCACAGATTCACTGAAACCAGCAATATAAAAAGAAATCCCCAAGGCTTGCGCAAGAAACAAAGGTAAACCTACGGCAGCCCCTGGCTCCACACCAAGACTTCTTGAAATAAGGTAGTATGCACCTCCACCGCCAACCTTCATGTTGGTCGCAGTCGCCGCGATGCTAAGGCCTGTGATAAATGTAATGGCAGAAGCAATGGTAATAATAATCAAGGTTTGTGCGAGCCCAACGTTCCCTAAAACCCAGCCCAGCCGCAAATAAAGAATGATACCTAAAATCGTTAGAATACTTGGGACGAAAACGCCCTTAAACGTACCGTAACCGGCACTTTGCACATTTGCTCCTTTAGCCTGCAAAGTAGGTTTTGCAGTGCCATTTTTAGAAGGCGTCGCCTTGCTTTGTTCAGCATCACCACGGCGAAATATACTTAACACAATGTCACCCTTAAATTTTTTGGATTAAAAACCACACAAGATATTAACATGAATTCCGAGTTAAACTGTCAAATGCTCCGAAGCCTTTGGTAGGCGTGCTAAAAAGAGGGTTCCAATCTTGGCCAATGGTGATTCTACAGCATCCGGAAAATGGATGAAAAATTGTTTCAATGACTCCGTGTTTTTTGCACTGCAGTATTCTATGCACTGTTTAAAAATACCGTGCTTATCCATCGCAGTGTAAACAATATTCTTAGCTGCGGCCTCACCTTGCTTACCGCAAAAAACACTTTCGATGTTCGACCACTCGTGACGGTTCAAAGACTGTTTTAACAGAAACAAAGGAAGAGTCATTTTTCCACTTTGGAAATCAGCAAAGGTTTTCTTTCCAGCAAAACCAGATGAATGAAAGTAATCTAAAATATCGTCACAAATTTGAAAAATATTCCCCAAGGCAATACCAAAATCCCAGAGTGCCCGAACCTTTATTGCTTCCAACCCCTGAAGAATCGCTGGGGTCTGGCAAATAGCTGCAAGCAGCACCGACGTCTTGTATTCCATTATTTTCCAGTAGGTCTGCTCTGTAGTTTTTTCATCGTAGAGGTGGTCAAGCTGCAAAAGTTCTCCGTCACTCATCTGATGGATGGCATGACTAAAACCATCTACAACTTCTGTGCTTCCAGACCTACACATAACGCGTGAAGCACTAGCTAAAAGCATGTCTCCGACAAGTATTGCTTTTTTTGGGCCGAAAATAGTGTGTGGAGAAGCTCTGCCCCTTCGCATACTTGATTCGTCGATGATGTCGTCATGCAGAAGACTGGCCGTGTGCACCAGCTCACCGACAGCCGCTAAGGCGTCTCTGTCTTCACGGTTAAAGCCGACTAGTTCAGCACAAAAGTAAAAAAGCGCTATACGCATTCTTTTTCCAGGCCGTTCTAGAATATAGCTAATGATTTCTTTTGAGCTTCCACTAGCGCTTGCAACAAGCGACGGCATCAAGGCCTCGCACCTTGCTACATCTGATTCTACAGCAGAAAGAAAACCAGCAAAAGAATCTGTTGCCTTGTCACCTGATTGGTTTGTAGTCCTAGTCTGCAAAGTCGCTTTTTTTGATTTTAAATCTACAGAACTTACAGACGATGTCGTTGATGCTTCTAGAGCCATAAACAAAATACCTTTAAAAGCCCGCCATAGGACTTCGGCCAGAGCTTAGCACAACGCTTAGCCTAGGTTAAAACAAGATATCCAAATATAACTATCTGTATTTACTGACAAAGCTGATTTTTGTAGGCTAAAACAGATTGCGGAATTTGACCCAGCATCACCTCAGCATTGATTGGGTACGGAACATTAGACCCTTGAACTTTTCCGCCGGAAAGCTCCCGAAAAAGACCCCACTGCTGAGCAGGGGAAACGATTCGAGCCTCCTCGTAGGTCGGCTGTACTTGCTGCCCGTTCGACCAACGGTCTTCTGGCTCAAACGTTGGAGTACTATCAAAAAGCAGCATAGTCTGCGCACCTGTTAAAAGACGGTTGATGCCAGAAACAACTGGTAGCAGGCTATAGTCACGGTTGAAGTTACTGGCAACCTCTCTGCTACGGTGCGAATAGTTATCTGTAACTACGATCCAAATTCGAAAGGGAGTAATTGTTTGAGGTGTTTGGGCCAAGCTAGAAATCGCCTCTTCCATAGCCCATAAACCTGCTTCAGGGCCATCCCCGTTACCTTGCACATCGTTTATTGAAAGCGACTGAAATGCGCTCAATATTTCTCTACTGTCCAGACCCAGCCTAGTAAGCGGAACATTTGCTGGGTCCATGTCCGCATCAGAGTATAGCGTGTAGGCGTACTTTATATTTACTCCCAGTGAGCCGCCACGGATGATTGCATCTTCTAACTCACCGGCCAGAGCTACCACGTTTGCTCTTAGCGGGGCAAAGTTTTCACTTAAGCTGTTCGTCGTATCCAAAAAAAAGTGAATCTCCAGGTCGACCTGATCTAAGCAAAGGCCACTTTGCCCCCCACCGGCAAAACCAACTGCATTCTTCTTGCACCCGGTGAAGCTGATACATAGGCATAAAAAAACAGGCCCAGCAAAACTGGCCCTGTTAAATCTAAAATAGTTGAATACAACACAGCTGAGAGCGGTTAAAACCTGCTCTAAAAAATAGACTTTACGCTTCGTCGAATTCACCACGCTTAAGTCTATCAAAATAACTGACCGTTGCTGCTTTTATGCGAGGAAGCATCATGATCACTGCGATCAAGTTTGGCACAACCATCAGACCCAACATGATGTCAGAGAAGCTGAGCACCGGAGTCACAGACCAGATAGCACCGACGAACGCAAAGACACAAAAAAGAATCCTATAAGGAACAATTGCACTTTTACCTAGCATGTATTCTACAGCTTGCTCGCCATAGTAAGACCAAGAAATCAGAGTAGAGTAAGCAAAAAGAAGAACAGCAACCGGAACGAAATAAGTACCAAAGCCAGCAATACCCGAGTTAAATGCACGAGCTGTTAGCTCTACACCTTCGATGCCATTTGCATCCTTCCAAGCACCTGAAATCAAAATTACTAAGGCTGTCATCGTGCAAATTACTACCGTATCGATAAATGGCTCTAACAGAGCAACTACACCTTCACGTACAGGTTCTTTGGTGGCAGCAGCAGCATGTGCAATTGGAGCCGAGCCAAGTCCAGCCTCATTCGAAAAGCAAGCTCTACGAACCCCTTGAATGATCACCTGAGAAACAGCTACTCCGGTAAAGCCACCAATCGCAGCCGTACCATTAAATGCATCATAAAAAATTTGCCCAATTAAAGACGGGACAACAGCAATGTTACCGAGGATCACCCACAAAGCTGCGGCAACGTAAATACCACCCATGACCGGAACCAGAATAGATGTAAGCCTACCAATTCTCTGGATACCACCTATGATCACCACACCGGTAGCAATACTAAGAACAAGACCTGTTAAATAAGGAGGGATTTGAAAGCTACCATTCAAAATAGTAGCTACCTGGTTTGTTTGAAACATATTGGCTGAACCAAAGCTCGAGCAAATACAAGCAAAAGCAAAAAACAGAGCTAGCGGTCGCCAGCTTTTACCCAAACCACGTTCGATATAGTGCATGGCACCACCGCGAATGGTTCCATCATCATCAATCTTCCGGTACATGGTTCCCAGGGTACATTCAGCAAATTTTGTAGCCATACCAACAAGGCCAACTACAACCATCCAAAAGGTAGCTCCTGGTCCACCTACGGAAATAGCGATGGCAACACCGGCGATGTTACCCAGGCCAACTGTAGCCGAGAGTGCGGTGGTCAAAGCCTGAAAGTGACTGATGTCACCTTCATCTTCTTCGTGAGAGTACTTCCCCATCACTACTTGAATTGCATGAACAAAGCCTTTGATCTGAATGGTCGCAAAACCACCCAAATAAAAAGTTAAAAACAGACCTGTACCAACAAGTAAAAAAACTAGAGGTAAACCCCAAACGAAGCCTACTAATACCCCTAAAAAACTATTCAGTGCGTCCATAAAAGCCTATTATCCCTTTTCAATTGCATCATGCTTTAGTACGTTCTCTGCGCGGCACGCATCCATCTGCAAAAGGTCACCCTTAAGCAATGTGCTCGGCTGGTTTGTTGTAGTAACCTATATGTTGAGCGGCTGGCCACCCAAAAATGCGGCAATCGCTAATTTTTTGCCATCGAACTTTCTAATGGTAATTACAGCAGAACCCAAAGAAGAAGCTAACCCCCTGAAAGGAAACATAAAAGTGAGCAATCGATCAGTTGTTGCAGCAGTGGGACTACTCTGCGTCTGTGGATTTTTAGCCTTTATCACCCCAGACAACTTGGCTTATGTCAGTAAAGGGGGCGAGTCTACGCCCGTTTCTTGGCTTGCGTTTTTACCACCTATATTTGCCATCTTTGCAGCCTTTGCCTCAGGCAAGATTAGGCTTAGCTTAAGCTTATCTGTAATCGTCGGTGGACTGATTGTTTTGATGCAACGTGGGTCTGAAGCAAGTGAAGTAGGAGCGTGGCTTGGAGCAAAATATATTTTTGATGCCGCCACGGACTCTTGGAACCAAGAAATCCTGATGTTTGTTGTACTTATCATGGCAATGATCGCGGTGGTTATTTCTTCGGGTGGGCTTCACGCAGTCATCAAAATCTTAAGCAAGTATAGCAACGGCAGGAAGTCAACGCAGTGGATCACGTTTCTACTAGGTTTACTTATCTTCATAGACGACTACGCAAACTCCATGCTTGTCGGAAACTCCATGCGGCCGCTCACAGACAAGTACAGAATCAGCCGCGAAAAACTTGCGTTCCTCGTAGATGCAACTGCTGCACCTATTGCTGGCATTGCTTTTATCAGCACTTGGATTGGCTACGAGGTTGGGCTTTTTGGCGAAATTGCGCAAAAGCTTGAATGGGGCGTAGATGGATACTCTATCTTTTTCGATGCTATCTTCTTTCGCTACTATTGTATTTTCATGATCTTTTTTGTCCTCTTAAACGTATGGTTAGATTTTGATTTTGGCCCTATGAAAAAAGCAGAAGAGCGCGCGCGAAAAACAGGAAAACTTTTAGCAGACGGCTCTTCCCCTCTAACATCTGCTGGCTACTCTGACCTACAACCAGACCCACACGCAACGCTTCGAGTCTCTGCTGCAATGATTCCTTTTGGAGTTTTGTTTGTTTGCATCCTCGGAGGGCTTTGGCTCGACGGAGGCGGCGCAGCCATATTCAACGAAAGCTTTACAAACCTGCTCAGCCCAGGAAAATGGAAAGACGTTCTTTCGGCCTCTGAAAACAACGCTACCGTTTTGTGGAAATCTGCAGGAATTGGTTTAATCGTCGCCTCACTATGCTCTTTTCTTTTGGCGCAATGCTCGCTAGTCAGCATTGGCAAAGCACTCTACAGTGGCCTCAAAGGCGCTTTGCTTCCAGTGACTATTTTAATTCTTGCTTGGGCGTTGAAAAACTGTTGTGACGATCTAAACACCGGGAAGTTTCTTGTGGCATTGACCGAAGGAAGCGTTTCTGCTCTTTGGCTTCCAGCCATTGTGTTTGGCCTAGGTGGCTTGATTGCTTTTTCTACGGGAACAAGCTGGGGAACCATGGCTATTTTAATTCCGACGGTCGCACCGCTTGCCTCAAGTATTGACGGCGGCTTTGGAATCGTGACGCTTATCTCACTTGCTGCGATTCTTGATGGAGCTATTTTTGGCGACCACTGCTCTCCTATATCAGACACAACTATCATGAGCTCTATGTCGTCAAGCTGTGACCACATGGACCATGTACGCACTCAAATGCCTTATGCTTTAGTTGTGGCTTTTTTCTCTGTAGCCTTTGGCTACATTCCGGCTGCTATGACCGGAAGCTCATGGGTCGGACTTATCGCAGGCCTCTCAGGGATTTTAGTTTTTTGCGTTATAGTCAAAGCCAGACAATCCGGCTCAAACACGGCCAATTAGGAGACTTCTGAAGTGTCACAAAAATCGAAACTGTTGTTTGAAGAAGCCCGCAACTGGATGCCAGGTGGAGTCAATTCACCTGTACGCGCATTCGGTGGGGTCGGCGGAGAGCCCATTTTTTTTGAACGAGGAGAAGGGGCATACCTCTTCGATGTAGACGGCAATCAATATCTGGATTTTGTTGGCAGCTGGGGAACAGCACTTGTAGGACACACCAACCCGGCTGTTATAGAAGCCGTACAAGAAAAAGCAAAACTTGGACTTTCTTTTGGCGCGCCAACCGCAGGAGAGTGTGAGCTTGCAAAGCTAGTCTGTGAATGGATCCCGAGCATGGATAAAATCAGGCTAGTAAACAGCGGAACCGAAGCGTGCATGTCTGCACTCCGCCTAGCACGCGCTTTTTCTGGCAAAGATAAGTTTGTAAAGTTTTCTGGTTGTTACCACGGTCATTTCGATGCGTTTTTAGTAAAAGCAGGGAGCGGCGTTGCAACCTTTGGCCTACCAAACTCTCCAGGCGTCCCAAAGGGCGTGACTTCAGATACGCTTATCTGCCCATACAACGACCCTTCAGCTTTGCTGGAACTCGTGCGTGATAATGCTGACAGTGTCGGTTCGATCATCCTTGAGCCTTATGTAGGAAACAGTGGCTTTATTAGGCCAAGCAAAGAGTTTTTAAACGCCCTTGAAGAGGCCCGAGAAAAATACGGCGTGTTGATACTCTTTGACGAAGTCATGACCGGTTTTAGAGTCGGTAAAAACTCGGCGCAAGGTGAGCTTGGCTTTACTCCTGACCTGACCATGTTTGGAAAAGTTATCGGTGGTGGCCTTCCTATTGGAGCTTATGGTGGCCGCTCGGAAATCATGAATATGGTCGCACCCGCTGGCCCTGTTTACCAAGCCGGAACCTTATCGGGAAACCCCGTGGCAGTAGCAGCCGGACTTGCAACACTATCTATATGCAAAGAGGCTGATTATTCAAAGCTACATAGTATATCTAAAAACATAGCCACTTCCCTCGAAAAGCTCGCAACCAAGCATAAGCACCCAGTGCGCTGTGACGCTCAAGGTGGCATGTTTGGCATGTTCTTTAGCAAAGAATTACCCACCAGTTTTGAGCAAGCCGCGCAGTGCGATCATAAAAAGTTTGCCAGGTTCTTTCATTTAATGCTCAAAGAAGGCGTTTATCTTCCACCTTCTGGCTACGAAGCCTGCTTTCTATCTTTTAGTCACGGCGACAAAGAGGTAGGCCTTCTTCTAGAGGCAGCAGACAAATGTTTTGCAAAGCTCGAGGTATAGGCTTCTGTGCAGGCTAAGGTACGCATCGGAAAGATATCTTACCTAAACCTAGTTCCTTTTTTTAAGGAGCTAGCTAAAAATGGCTTCAAAGAGGCTGAATACTACTCTGGCGTACCTAAGCTATTAAATACTAAGCTTCGGCGAGGACAGCTAGATCTAAGCCCAGCCTCAAACGTCTGCTTAAAGGACCCAAACCTAGAACTTTTAGCTCCAGTAGGAGTAAAAGCAAATGGGCCTGTAAAAAGCGTCTATCTAGGGCTGCCTTCCAACTCCAAAACAACTAGTAGTGAGTTCTACCAAGCGCTAGAAAAAGGCAAAAGCCTACAAAACCCACCTGGAAGCATCTGGGTTAGCTCAGAGTCGGAAGCTAGCGTCGAGCTCTGTAAAAAATTATATGTAAAAGTATTCGGATCAGAACCTGTGCTTTTGCAAACTGAACAGCCAAAACATCAAAATTGGCAGCTTTGGATTGGTGACGAAGCCCTCAAAAGAAGAGATGTTTTCGAAGACGTCATAGACCTAGCCCATGCCTGGAGAAAACAGTCTGGCACCGAGTTTGTCTTTGGTGTGTGGGTCTCCCGAAAGAGCTGGAAAAGCCCGCATAAGCAACAAATCAAAGAGACCCTCTTAGAGTCAGCTAGACTAGCAGATGATCAAATCAAACGTGACCCAGAAGCCTACTGGGACAACTCCCTTCTTAGCCATGGTGTAGATAAAAATACTGTTTTAAACTACTGGCCACATATTCAGTATGAGCTAAGTAGCTCAGACATAAATGCTCTACGGCATTTTCTTGATTCAAGTTCTTTGGCAAAGCCTTTAGGTCCCGCCATACAGAGTGAGCTCAGACCGCGAACGCAGGTGAGCAGAGAGATTAAGGGACCGTAGCGGAAACA